>JACUUQ010000063.1 GCA_014859175.1 Lutibacter sp.
CCGCCTTTTCGGCGGGGAACGCCCAAAATATTTAGCTGATAATTGCTGTATTTATTGGAATTAAGCCAAAATTTACAATTTAATCTTGGTGTTTACATGTTCTCCAAAACTTGCTTTTTCAATATTTTAACAAAAAATTAATTAAGCACTTTAAAAAATTCGTACCTTTGTGGTTCATTATGAAGCAATTATTAAGGAAAATATCGGCAAGTTTGTTGGCATTTGTAGTGTTGTTATCTACCATGTCATTCACCGTTAGTGAGCACTATTGTGGTCATACGTTGGTTGATATCGCCCTGTTTTCCAAAGCTGAATCTTGTGGCATGGATCTTCAAAAAACTACTCCCATGGATGGCAATGCCATAAATAAAGACAATTGCTGCAAGGATGAATTGAAACAATTCACCGGACAAAATGAATTAAACACCAACTTTACAGCCTTAAATTTTGAACAACAGATATTTGTTGCTTCTTTTACTTCCGCTTATCTTAATTTATTTGAAGGGTTAAAGGAAAATACCGTTCCTTTTAAATATTATACCCCGCCATTACTGGTCACAGACATTCTTGTTTTGGACCAAGTTTTCCGTATTTGATTATTTAACCATTTTTTTTGACCGCCAAAGTATGTAGCTTTAGGCGTTGAAGCATTGTCATAATTTATTTCTGAATTATTTCATAATGCACTATCAAAATCAACTTATTAAATAATCAAAAAAATGTTCGATAAACTTATAAAATATTTTCTTTATAACCGATTGGTTACCATACTTCTGCTGGCATCATTTATTGGCTGGGGTTTGGTTACGGCACCTTTTAGCTGGGATATTGGATTCCTTCCAAAAGATTCCGTTCCGGTTGATGCCATTCCAGATATTGGCGAAAACCAACAAATTGTATTTACCGATTGGTCCGGCCGATCTCCACAGGATATTGAAGATCAAATTACCTATCCTTTAACCACTTCCCTGTTGGGAATTCCAGGAGTAAGATCCATAAGAAGCACCTCCATGTTTGGGTTTTCCATTATTTATATCATTTTTGAAGAAGATGTGGAATTCTATTGGTCCAGAACCCGAGTTTTGGAAAAATTGAATTCGCTTCCCGCAAATGTATTGCCACAAGGCGTTTCACCTTCTATGGGGCCTGACGCAACCGGATTGGGACAGATTTTTTGGTACACATTGGAAGGACGTGATCCGCAAGGGAATGTAACCGGCGGTTGGGATTTACATGAACTGCGTACCATACAAGATTTTTATGTAAAACTCGGGTTAAGCGGCACTACAGGCGTTGCAGAAGTGGCTTCTGTGGGCGGTTTTATCCAAGAATACCAAATTGATGTTAATCCGGATGCGCTGAAGGCCTTCAACATTGGTATTGACCAAGTGATGATGGCGGTAAAAAATTCGAACCGGGACATTGGCGCTAAAACGTTGGAAATTAACAAGGTTGAATACTTAATTCGCGGACTTGGTTATATAAAATCTGTTGAAGATATTGAAAATACGGTAGTTACCGCAACCAACAACAAACCAATTTTAGTAAAAGATTTGGCGGTGGTGCATTTAGGCCCGGCCGAAAGACGCGGAATTTTAGACAAAGGCGGTGCCGATGTTGTTGGTGGCGTGGTTGTGGCGCGTTACGGCTCCAATCCGTTGCAGGCCATTGAAAATACCAAAGAAAGAATTAAGGAAATCTCGGTTGGATTGCCCCAAAAAACTTTGGCTGACGGCACCGTAAGCAAAGTGACCATTGTTCCTTTTTACGACAGGACCCAACTAATTCACGAGACCATTGGAACGCTGGAAAATGCGCTATCACACGAAATTTTGATAAGTATTATTGTGATTATTGTACTGGTGCTTAATTTAAGGGCCTCCCTTTTAATTTCGAGTTTGTTGCCAGTTGGCGTGCTTATGACATTTATTGCAATGCGTTATTTTAACGTGGATGCCAACGTGGTCGCCCTATCAGGAATTGCCATTGCCATTGGCGTGATGGTTGATGTGGGCATTATTTTTGTTGAAAATACCATAAGGCATCTGGAAATGCCTGAAAATAAAGATTCGAAAGGAGCAAAACTCTTGGCTGTAATCCATCAAGCCACTGTTGAAGTTTTTCCTGCCGTGACCACAGCGTTGTTAACCACAGTTGTGAGTTTTTTACCGGTATTTTTTATGGAAAATGCCGAAGGAAAATTGTTCAGGCCTTTGGCTTTTACCAAAACATTTGCGCTTGGCGCTTCCTTTATCATCGGAATATTAATTCTGCCAATGCTTTCTTATTTTGCTTTTAATATCAGAATCCAAAAAGAAAAAACAGTCCGATTATGGAATATTGCCTTGATATTTTTAGGATTATTTTTATCGATCTATTTCAGCTTTTGGCTGCCGCTGGCTTTAGTGGCAATAGGAATTTTAAGATTGGCGGAGCATAGGAACCCTCAGTTTTTAGGGAAATATTCCACGCAAATTACGCTGTTTATCATTGTTGCGGTAACCCTGTTTTTCTTAACGGAAGAATGGCTGCCGCTGGGTCATCAAAATTCGGTGTTTTCCAACTATATTTTTGTGATTGTAATGTTGGCAATTATATTGGTCGTTTTGCTAAGTATGGTTAAATTTTACGAACCTATTTTAAGTTGGTGCCTTGTCAATAAAGGAAAATTTTTGCTGATACCATTAATCACCATTTGCTTTGGAATCTTGATTTGGCTGGGCTTCCCGAAAATCTTCGGTTTTGCGGCCAATGGATTTGACAAAGTTGGCTGGAATATTAAAACCACATCGGTTTGGACAGGGATGGCAAACACTTTTCCCGGAGTTGGGAAAGAATTTATGCCGGCTCTAAATGAAGGAAGCTTTTTACTGATGCCAACTTCGATGCCACATGTTGGTATTGAAGCCTCCAAAAAAACCTTGCAACAGCTCGATATTGCGGTTACTGCCATTCCAGAAGTGGAAATTTCGGTCGGAAAATTGGGCAGAATTGAAAGCGCCCTTGATCCTGCACCAATTTCAATGTATGAAAATATCATTAATTACAAACCAAAATACATCCTTGCAGAAAACGGACAGCCAATGGCGTTTAAAGTGGATAAAAATGATCATTTTATTTTGAAATCGGGAGATACTTTAAGCAATGAAGAAGCCATCAGTAAAAAAGTTTCAAAAGAAAACCTCATAGACGATGCCAATGGAAATTATTACAGAAACTGGCGGAATCATATTAAAAATCCGAATGATATTTGGGATGAAATTGTAAAAGCAACCAATATTCCGGGCGTTACCTCTGCCCCTAAACTGCAACCTATTGAAACCCGTTTGGTGATGTTGCAAACAGGAATGCGTGCGCCAATGGGCATAAAAGTTTATGGCCCAAATTTGCAAATTATCCAGGAATTCGGATTGCAACTGGAAGGGCTTTTAAAAGAAGTTCCATCGGTGAAGGCGGAAGCTGTTTTTGCGGATCGTACCGTGGGGAAACCATATATGGAAATAGAGATTGACAGAAATGCCATTGCCCGGTATGGTTTAAGCATTGAAGATGTTCAGAAAACCATGGAAACAGCCATTGGTGGCATGGAAATTACTTCTACAGTTGAAGGAAGGGAGCGTTTTCCGGTACGGGTACGGTATCCCCAAGAGTTGCGTGATGATCCGGAAAGCATAAAAAAAATACTCGTTCCCACAAAAAGCGGCGCTCAAATTCCACTGGGAGAATTGGCAGCGTTGAATTATGTCCGCGGTCCGCAAATGATAAAAAGTGAAGATACTTTTTTGGTGGGTTATGTGCTTTTCGATAAACGTGACGGTTTTGCCGAGGTAAACGTGGTGAATGATGCCCAAAATCACCTTCAGAAAAAAATAGATTCGGGCGAATTAAAAGTCCCTGCCGGAGTAAGTTTTAAATTTTCCGGAAATTATGAAAATCAGGTTCGGGCAGTAAAAAGATTGGCTATCGTAATTCCAATTAGTTTGGTGCTAATATTCATGTTGCTGTATTTTCAGTTTAAAACCATCATTGCATCCACCATTCACTTTTCTGGCGTATTTGTGGCTTTTTCTGGCGGCTTTATTATGATTTGGCTTTATAGCCAACCTTGGTTTATGAATTTTTCGATTTCCGGGGAAAACATGCGCGATTTGTTTCAAATACACACCATCAATTTGAGCGTGGCGGTTTGGGTTGGATTTATTGCCCTTTTTGGAATTGCTACAGATGACGGCGTTTTAATGGGAACATATATTCACGATGTTTTTGAAAAACGCAATCCACAAACCGTTCCCCAAGTTCGTGATGCGGTCATGGAAGCCGGATTAAAAAGGGTAAGGCCGGCTATGATGACCACCGCGGTAGCCGTAATTGCGCTATTGCCGGTATTGTCTTCCACAGGAAAAGGATCGGATATTATGGTACCAATGGCCATCCCAATTTTTGGGGGAATGATTATACAGGTCATGACCATTTTTGTGGTTCCTGTATTGCAGGCAATCTGGAGGGAAAATGCAGTAAAAAACAATCCGAACCCACCCCTTCCGGAAGGAGAGGAATCAGCTTCTCCCAATTTGAAACCATTGAATTAAAAAGAAATAGATAATGAAAAAATCTTTATTAAAATATTTTCAAAAGCGATTTTCAGGGATGAAATTTATCCTTGTATTGCTCCCTCTTTGGGGGTTTGGGGGATTCTCCCAAACTTTGGACGACTATCTAAATACCGCGGCAGAAAACAATCCGAAATTGAAATCGGCTTACGCACAATTTGATGCGGCGATGCAAAAGGCGCCACAAGTTTCAAGTCTGCCGGATCCTTCCTTGACGATGAGCGCCTTTGGCCGAATGGTTGAGACAAGATTGGGCGCACAAGAAGCCAAATTTTCATTGATGCAGATGTTCCCTTGGTTTGGCACGCTTCAGGCAAAAGAAGACGCTTCGGTTTTAATGGCAGAAGCGAAGTTTCAGAATTATTTAAACCTGCGAAATCAATTGTTCTTCAACATAAAATCGGTTTATGCCGAATTATATGCACTTGATAAAACCATTCAACTTAAAAAAGAAAATCTGGCTATATTGGATTCCTACCGTGATTTGTCATTAAGCCGTTTCAAAAGCGGAAATGCGCCCATGGTAAATGTGATTAAAGTGGATATTAAAAGGGAAGCAGCAAAAACGGAAATTAAATTGCTTGAGGAGTTTATGAGACCTTTGAAAACCCAATTCAATTCAATGCTGAACCGAGAACCTGAAATTACCGTTCATGTTCAAGATACGCTACTGTTTAAAAAGCCGGAAATTTTACTGAATACAAAAGATTTATTTAACAACCATCCCAGTGTAATTGATTTGGAAAAGCAAAAAGAATCTTATGAGATTCAGCAAATAGTTGCTCAAAAAGCAGGATTGCCAATGTTTGGTTTGGGAATTGATTATTCCATTATTTCAAAACGTACAGATGCCAATCCGGAAATGAACGGACAGGATGCCATTATGCCAATGCTTACTGTTACCTTGCCAATTTTCAGAAAAAAATACAATGCCGCCAAAAAAGAAGCCGCGTTTATGGTAAGCAGCATGAAGCAGGAACAGGAAGCCCAAAAAAATGAATTGCAAAGTGCCTATGAAATGTCTCTTTACAATCTTAAAAAATCTGAACAACTTATTGATTTATATGAAAAGCAACTTATTAGTTCGGGGCAGGCAAACAAATTGCTGATTTCCGGATTTAGCAATGCAAAAATAGATTTTGAAGAGGTTTTACAGATGAACCAAGACATATTAATGCTGCAAACCCAAAAGGTTGAGGCGATAAAAAACGGATTTACGGCGGAAGCCAAGTTGGAATATTTAATTTCAAAAACAGAGGAATAATGAACGTAAAAAATAAAAATTTAGTAAAAACAGCCGGAATATTGGTTATTGGAATCCTGTTGGGCTGGCTATTATTTGGCGGAAGTGACAAAAAAGGGGAAAATCATGGCCATAAAGATGAGGTGGCAGCGCAAATTTGGACTTGTTCCATGCATCCGCAAATCAGAAGGAATGAACCTGGTCTTTGCCCTATCTGCGGAATGGATTTAATTCCGGTAACCGCAAGTGAAGGCACTGACCCCAATAGTTTTCAAATGAGTGAAGACGCCATGAAATTGGCCAATATCACCACGATGATTGTTGGTTTAGGAGATGCGACCAAAGAAATTAGATTGAATGGAAAAGTGCAAATTGATGAACGCAACGCCTATTCACAATCTACCCATATCCCGGGAAGAATTGAGCAAATTTTCACCAACTTTACCGGTGAAAAAGTTGGGCGCGGACAAACATTGGCCACTGTTTATTCACCTGAATTGGTCACTGCACAAGAAGAACTGTTACAAGCGGCAAACATCAAGGAAAGTCAGCCTGAATTGTTTGCGGCCGCACAGGAAAAATTACGAAACTGGAAAATAGGACAGGCGCAAATCAATCAGATTCTTGCCAATAAAAAACCCATTCAGCGGTTTTCCATACATGCAGACGTAAACGGCGTGGTGACAAAAAAAATGGTGGATTTGGGTGATTATGTTCAACGTGGAATGCCCATTTACGAGATTTCAGATCTTTCCAAGGTTTGGGTGCTATTCGATCTGTACGAAAGTGAACTCACATGGATTAAGGAAGGCAGTGACATTGAATATACCATCAACTCATTTCCCGGGGAAACCTTTAAGGGGAAAATAAGTTTTATCGATCCGATGATTAATCCCCAAACCCGTGTGGCTTCTGCCCGTGTGGAGGTAAACAATAAAGACGGAAGGCTTAAACCCGAAATGTTCGCTTCAGGAATTGTCAAAAATGACATTGGAAAAGTGGATTCCCAAGAAATAGTAATTCCCAAATCGGCCGTATTGTGGACCGGAAAACGCTCGGTGGTTTATGTGAAAGAAGGTTCCGGATTTAAAATGCGTGAAATTACTTTAGGGCCGGCACTTGGTGATTCTTATCTTGTAAAAGACGGATTGGAAACTGGAGAAGAAATTGTTTCCAACGGAACCTTTACTATAGACGCCGCAGTGCAATTATCGGGAAAACCAAGCATGATGAATCCTGAAGGAGGAGTCGTTGTGACGGGTCATGAAGGAATGGATATGGGTGGCGACGAGAAAAAAAATAAAGCTGACTCGAATATGCCTTCCGTAACTGAAAAAGCGAAAGAATCTTTAAAACCAATTTATCAGGAATATTTAAACCTAAAAGATGGCTTGGCTGCCGATAATTTGGCCAATGCAAAAAAAGCTGGAATCGCTATGCAAAAGGCACTTTCCAACATAAATATGTCTCTGTTTACTGGGGATTCGCATGAAATTTGGATGAAGCATGAAAACAATTTGAAACTTGCGCTTCAGCCGGCGCCAAATTTCAAATCCATAGAAGAAATGCGCAAAGCGTTTCAGTCTATTTCTGATGCTATGATCGCATTAACAAATTCATTCAAACCATTTGGCGAAACACTTTACATACAACATTGTCCGATGGCCGATAACAACAAAGGAGCCAATTGGATCAGTCAGTTTGAAGAAATAAAAAATCCTTATTTTGGTGCTTCCATGTTAAAATGCGGGGAAACAACTACCATTATTAAACAGAAAAAATCATAAAACAATTAATAGAATAGTACACATTAACAAATAAATAATAATTAAAAACAGAAAATAATGAAAACAAAAATTTTAATTGCAGTGCTGTCAATAGGACTATTTACAATGTCAACCGTAAAAGCCCAAGAAAAACCAAAAATGAAAGTTGAACAAATGGAAAAAGTCGCTTACGCGTGTCCGATGCATTGTGAAGGTGAAAAAACTTATGAAAAGCAGGGTTCTTGTCCGACATGCAAAATGGACCTAAAAAAAGCAGAAAACGCTAAAAAACCTGCATGTTGTGCAGAAATGAAAAAGGAATGCGATATGAACCATGATAAAATGGATAAAGCGTATTCTTGCCCAATGCATGCCGATGTAAAAAGCGACAAACCAGGCTCTTGTCCGAAATGCGGAATGGATTTGAAAGAAAAAAAGATGGAGATGAAAAAAGAAAAATAAACTATATTAAAAAGTGCTGATTTTAAGAAAAAGGAATGACCGAGAATCATTACAAATTTTCATTCCTTTTTCTTATTGAAGCAAAAAAATTAAGGAACTAGTGTTCCAATCATATTACTTTTAAAAAAAACATCTAATTATGAAGCACACCTATAAAATATCCGGAATGACCTGCAATGGTTGCAGAACCAATGCTGAAAATACCTTAAATAACATAAAAGGTGTACTAAAAGCTACTGTTAATTTAGAGGAAGGAAAAGCAACAATTGAAATGGAAAAACACATTTCAACAGAAACTTTTCAGCAAGAATTATTAAAAGCTGGACTGCATTATACCATTACGGATTATAATGAGCATAGCGACAACAAAAACACAGAAAAACACATCAGCATAAAACCAATAAAAGACGGAAACGGTGTTTTTTACTGTCCGATGCATTGTGAAGGTGAAAAAACTTACGACAAGGCCGGCGATTGTCCGGTTTGCGGGATGGACTTAATTGAACAGCCAAAAGCAATTCAGGCAACACAATACACTTGTCCGATGCATCCCGAAATTATAAGCGATGAACCAGGGTCATGCCCAATTTGCGGAATGGATTTGGTACCAAAGGAACCCACAGAAAGCGAGGAGGATAAAACCTATTTGAAATTGCTGAAAAAAATGAAAATATCGCTCATTTTTGCCATTCCTGTGTTTCTTATTTCAATGACTATGCATCTTCCTTCAAATCCGCTAATGAAGCTGATGCCTCAAATTTATTGGGATTGGTCACAATTTATATTAACGCTTCCCATAGTTTTTTACACCTGCTGGATGTTTTATGTACGTGCCTGGAAATCGATCATTACCTGGAATTTAAATATGTTTACGTTGGTTGGAATTGGCACAGCGGCGGCTTTTTTGTTCAGCATTGTCGCTCTTTTATTTCCAGATGTTTTTCCGCAGGAATTTAAAAGCGAAATGGGTGGTGTTGATTTGTATTTTGAAGCAACGGCGGTTATTTTGACTTTGGTGTTGCTGGGACAATTGCTGGAAGCCCGTGCGCACAGCAAAACAAGTGGCGCCATCAAAGAATTGTTGAAACTGGCGCCTTCGGAAGCAACTTTGGTGGTGGATGGCAAAGATAAAATTGTGTCGATTCATTCCATTAAAAAAGACGATTTATTGCGCGTAAAACCCGGAGAAAAAATCCCTGTTGATGGTGTTATTGTTGAAGGAAACAGCAGTATTGATGAATCCATGATTTCCGGAGAGCCTATTCCTGTTGATAAAAACGTAAACGATAAAGTGAGTTCGGGAACCATCAACGGCAACAAATCTTTCGTTATGAAAGCGGAACGCGTGGGTTCAGAAACCTTGTTGTCACAAATTATTAAAATGGTGAGCGACGCAAGCCGGTCAAGAGCGCCGATCCAAAAATTGGCGGATACCATTTCAAAATACTTTGTGCCTATTGTGGTTGGCGTTTCCATTATCACGTTTATTGTTTGGGCTTATTTTGGGCCGGAAAAGAATGCCATGGTTTATGCATTTGTAAATGCCGTTGCGGTTTTGATTATCGCTTGTCCGTGCGCCTTAGGATTGGCTACCCCAATGTCCGTTATGGTTGGTGTTGGCAAAGGTGCCCAAAGTGGCATCCTAATTAAAAATGCCGAAGCGCTTGAAACCATGAACAAAGTAAATGTTTTAATAACAGATAAAACCGGAACACTTACAGAAGGAAAACCTTCGGTTGAAAAAGTGGTGGCGTTGGAAGGAGATTCAAATGATTTATTGCAACAAATTGCTTCATTAAACCAATATAGTGAACATCCATTGGCACAAGCCATTGTAAATTACGCCAAAGAATCTAAAATAAAACTGACTAAAGTTGATGATTTTGAGGCAATAACAGGAATGGGTGTTACAGGAACCGTAGGGAAAAACAAAGTGGCTTTAGGAAATAAAAAATTGATGGATAAAATTAATGCATCAGTTTCAAAAGATTTGGAAGCCCAAATTTTAGCCGAACAAAAGTTGGGCAAAACAGTCTCCTATATTTCTGTTAATCAAAAAACCTTGGGTTATGTGAACATTACAGATGCCATTAAATTGACAAGCGCATCCGCCGTTAAAACTTTAATGAAACAAGGCGTTGAAGTGATAATGATTACCGGCGACAATGAAAATACGGCTAAAGCGGTTGCCGACGAATTGCATTTAACAAACTTTAAGGCAGGGTTTTTACCGGAAGATAAATTGAAATTTATTAAAAAACTGCAGGCCGAAGGAAAAATAGTTGCGATGGCAGGCGACGGCATCAATGATGCGCCCGCACTTGCCCAATCAAACGTAGGCATTGCGATGGGAACAGGAACCGATGTGGCTATTGAAAGTGCCGCAATGACCTTGGTAAAAGGCGATTTGCAAGGCATTGTAAAAGCAAAAAATTTAAGTCACGCCGTAATGAAAAACATCAAACAAAACCTGTTTTTCTCCTTTGCCTATAATGTACTGGGCGTACCAATTGCCGCGGGCGTTTTATTCCCGATATTCGGACTGTTATTATCGCCCATCATTGCCGCTTTGGCCATGAGTTTTAGTTCGGTTTCAGTAATCGTAAATTCACTTCGATTAAGAAGTGTTTCTTTAGAAAAATAATAATTATTAACTATTAAAATCAAAAAAATGAAAAATTCAATTTATGCAGTCGCGTTTGCGATACTATTTTTAGGCGCTTGTAAATCCGACCCAAAACAAGCAGAATCAAATGAAATGAAATCAAATGAAATGCACACGGGAACTGACAATCACGACCATTCTTCCTTGGATGAAACGATGCAAGAAGATAAAACTATGGGTGCCACCACCCAAAAAAGCGGTTTAACATCAGCAATCATTGATGGATATCTTTCCCTAAAAAACGCATTGGTTAATGAAGACAGTGAAAAAGCCGCAGAAGGCGGAAAAATGATGCTTACGGCATTTTCAAATTTTGAGATGGGCAAACTAACTGACCTGCAACATACTAAATATATGGAAATAGCCAAAAGCGCAAAGGAACATGTAGAGCATATCGTAAAAAATCCTATCGACCATCAAAGAGAGCACTTTGAAGATTTGAGTAAGGACGTAAACGAACTCATTGCTTTGGTTGGAACCGATAAAACCCTTTACCAAGATTTTTGTCCGATGGCGAGCAATAACAAAGGCGCTATGTGGTTGAGTGAAACAAAAGAAATTAACAATCCTTATTTTGGAAGTAGAATGCTAAAATGCGGAAGCGTTCAAAAACAGATAAACTAAATAAACTTTTTTAATGGGGTTTTCTGGATCGTGAATTTTTCAGATTACCTCATTTTTTTTGTGAAATTGCAAAATATCTTAGCGGTATTACCTTCTAATCAAGCTAAAATGCCCTTTATATTCTGAAGTAACATCGTTATAATCTGTCATTTTTGCCAAATACCAATAATCTGTTGAAACTGCCTTATTGCCGTTGTAAAATCCGTTCCAACCCGTTTGGGAAGCGCTGAATTTTGCCATTAACTTTCCGTATCTGTCGAAAATAAAAATAGTGGAGGCTTTAAAAACACTTGGATCCACGCCTAAAACATTCCAGGTATCATTTTGGCCATCGTCATTTGGCGTAAAGAAATTTGGAAATCCGAAGACATAAACCGTCACTTGCGCTATGCCGCAATTGTTTTTATCATTTACATAAATAATGTGTTTTCCGGGAATCACTTCCGTAAAAACTGGGCTGTCCTGATAAGGTCCCGAAATATCATCCAAAGCAAATTCGTAATCGCCGATGCCCAAATTTTGATTCGCATTATTTATTGAAATTGAATTGTTGCCCGAATTGTTGATAATCTGGATGTCATCAGAAGAAATATTGGCAATAATGGATTCTGTGATGGTGATTTGCTTTGGAAAAGACACACAATTTAAATTTGAGGTGGCCATTACCGTATAAACACCGGCCTTAGAAATCTCTGCAAAAGGCCGGTCACTTATTGTATTTCCCGCATCATCTGTCCATTCATAAGAGTATATGCCACGCGGATTATACGTTGAAATAATTTTTCGCAAATCGTTTAAACAAATAATGGCAGTTTCATCCAGCTCAAATTCGGGTCTTGGATTTACGGTTAGTTGGATTACCGGTGCAATGCCAAAACAATTGCCGTTGATGGCGCTTTCAACGCGTACCCATATTGTTTGGCTGAATGGAACTTCGCTTAAATAAGCATTTGCCGGACTAATGATATTGGTTTCTGACAATGCATCTGCCTGATTTCGAAAATAAGAAACCCTTAAATTCGGACTTGGAAATAAAGAGATGATTTCTGAAGTAACTTGTGCCAAATTAAATTCGTGCAAACCGTCAATGGTGTCATCATCATCGCAAACCTCAATTTCATGTCCGGGATAACTTGCCGGAAATGAAGTGACGGAAACCGATAAATTAACCTGCACAATTCTAAAGCATCCATTTGCGGAAGAAACTCGAGCAAAAACAACTGAACTTATCTTATTAGAAAAAGAGGATTTACTGAGTTCATTTATGTCTGAAGCCGCATCGGTTGCTGATAAATGATAGGTAACATTTAAGTTGCTATCGCCGATAGTCACGAAAAAATCAGCTTCGGCAAGATTAAAATTCACAATGCCATCAGGCATGCCGTCTTCATCACATTGCACCAATTCATAAGGTATTATTAGTGCAATTGGCAACGGTTTAACTTCAACAATAAAAGAAGTGTCAGCATTACAATCCACATTGTTTATATTCTTGTTTGCAACCCGCACATAAACAGTTTGCTGATGGGCAACGCTATTTGTATAAGCGGCCGGATTCGAAATTTGGTTGGTGTACGCAGCATCTTCATAATAATTTACTTCAAAAACATAGGGTGATTGTCCGTTCAAAATAACGTTTTCCCGTTCGGTTAAATCAAATTCGTAAAAACCGTTGGCATCATCTCCATCAGAAGCATCATCACAATAAGATAAATTTGGAATATTTGCTGGCAAGGCAGGATATGGCGTATCAAGCACCTGTAAGGTGAAACTTGTAATATCAAAACAATCGGGGCTATCTTTTGCCTGAATGCGCGCATAAATTCTTTGCGGTGCATAAGGTGTAACATTGGTATAAGGATTTGGCAATAGATTTGTATTGTTGTCAGCATCTGCCTGTTCTGCAAAATAGTTAACCTCATAAATCAAGGTGCTCTGTGTGCCAAAAATATCAGCATCTTTTAGGGCATTTAAATCGAATTGATGCAATCCATCATTGTCAGCGTCACAATGTATAAAATTTTCAGTTGGATTTGCGACGGCTGGCGCAACAACTTCAAGATCGAATGAAGTTAACGCAAAACAGCCCGATCCCAATACCGGCTCAACACGCGCCCATATTTTTCCGCTTCTTGATAAATAGGCATCAGTAGTTGCGAATAAAGCTGGTGGCGGAGCCGTTGAAGGGTAGGAAATAGCAGGGTTGTAGATTTCAAATTTCGCAAGTTCGGCATCATCTTGACGTGTATAATAGGTGACAATTAAACCTGTTTGCCCGCCCAATATGTCATTGGTTCTTTCTTCCAAATTAAAAAGATATTTGCCATCCGCATCCGTATCGCAAAAAATTAAAGGTGCCGGTTCATAAGCTATTGGGGTTGGCACCACAATAATTTCAAAAGAGGTGATATCAAAACAGCCTGCTGAATTTTCAATTCGAGCCCAAATAGTTTTGGTGCCGCTGCTTCTGTACAGACTTGTTTGCGGATCGGAACCAAGTTTTGCAAACTCCAAAAATTCGTGATACGTTACCGTTACTCCATTTTGAGTCCCTATAATTTTAGCTGACAAAGCCTCTAAGTCAAAATTGAAGTTTCCGGTGCCGTCATCACAACCATAGACATCATCTTCCAAAGGATGCGCAGTTGGACTGGGAACCGAGGTAACCACTATTTCATTATGAAATGAATCAATCAAATTTCCTGTTACAGGATGTGTGATACGTACATTTACGCTATAATTTCCTGCCTGCGTCACTTGCCGTTCATAGGGTGCATTTCCTGATGGGTTCCACGATTCCCATAAATTGGTTACATTGTTTTTTTTAAGCCATTCATAGGTAACGGTGTTTCCATTGCCAAATGTTAATGCCGACAACCAAGGGAACACATAGTCATTGTCGCATAATGTAAAATCGGGTCCCAAATCAACTTGAATGGTACAATCTAAAACGGAATTTACGCCCGAAAAAATACTGCCTGTCCATTTAATGTTAAAACCGGCATTGGCTCCAGAAAATTGATTGACCAAAATAAGATATTCATCTCCAGAGGAAACATTCATCCAAGATTCATACAAAGTAGAAGCTGAAGCATTTCCAACTCCTGTAGTGCCTCCCAGTTGAATCTTATTACATTTTATGGGATCTGGCAACTGCCCGCAGATTGCATTTGGGCCATAAACCGCAAAATCCCAGTCCTCACTTGGGTCATTTGGAATAATGTCAAACCCAAACTGGCCACTTTGTGTTAATTTTATTCGAAACCAATATGAGTTGCTTTCCACTGTTCCCGCGCCTGCTGCACCCAAACAACCGGATACTGATTCCGGCAAAAAGTCATCAACATTTCCTATGCCACTAACGGCACCGTCACTATAAGCGTCAACACAAACCGGCAAGGCATTTCTGCAATCTGCCTGGCCATAAATATTAAAAAGTCCAACAACTAAAAAGAATACAAATACAATGAAGTGCTTTTTCATAAGGTATCTTTTGGGATTGGCTATATTTTTGCGATCAAATCTGTGCTTTATCTTTTCAAATTTAAAATTAAATTCTTAATTGGAATATT
>JACUUQ010000292.1 GCA_014859175.1 Lutibacter sp.
TGCAACGAAAAGCCCGACCCTTGTGGGAACGCCCAAAAAGTATAAATAAAAATTGCTGTACTTATTACAATTAAACCGAATTTATTAAATAGCATAGTTAAAAACGAAACTTATGAAGATAGAGAACACAAAAGCGCAAATGCGAAAAGGGGTTTTAGAGTATTGCATACTTTCCATATTACAACATGGCGACGCCTATACCTCTGAAATTTTATCGGAACTGAAAGATGCCAAGTTATTGGTGGTTGAGGGAACGGTTTATCCCTTGTTAACCCGATTAAAAAATGTTGGTTTGCTCAGCTACAGATGGGAAGAATCAACCTCCGGACCGCCAAGAAAATATTATGCCTTGACCGAAACCGGCAAATTATTTTTAAATGAATTAAACACTACATGGAGTGACCTTGTAGAAGCAGTAAATTTAGTAACTACCAAAAAATCAGCAAAAAATGAATAAGACTATCAACATAAATTTAGGAGGCCTCTTTTTTCACATAGATGAATTGGCTTATCAAAAGTTAAAACTTTATTTAGATGCCATTAGGCGTTCTTTAAGCGATGACCCGCAAGGAAGAGATGAAATATTAAGTGATATTGAACTTCGAATTGGCGAATTGCTTTCTGAAAGAATTACCAACAATCGTATGGTCATCAATGAAAACGATATTGATGAAATCACCAAAATAATGGGAAGACCGGAAGATTATTCGGTTGATGAAGAACTTTTTGAAGACTAACCAAAATACCAGCCAAAAACAGCTTCAAAAAAATTGTTCAGGGACAGCGATGATAAATTTCTGGGCGGTGTTTGCGCCGGATTGGCGCATTACTTTGGCATGGATGTTATTTGGATGCGTTTATTATGGTTGGTATTATTTTTCTTTTTCGGCACCGGATTTTTGATCTACATTTTATTATGGATTTTAATTCCGCAAGCTGAAACCACCGCCGAAAAATTACAAATGAAAGGCGAACCGGTAAATATCAGCAACATTGAACGTAAAATTAGAGAAGAATTTCAAGATGTTTCCTCTCGCGTTAAAAGTGGCGTAAATGATGTTACAGATACCGTTAGGAGCTCAGAATTTAAAAACAAAGCAAGGTCTGGCATTCAAGAAGTAATTGACACCATTGGCAAAATTATTTTAGCCATACTCAAAATATTTGGAAAATTTATTGGCGCCTTAATCATTTTTATCGCTGCAGCCACACTAATCGCGTTAATTATTGGGGCTTTCTCATGGAGCAGTTTTGAAATATTGGGATATAAAGAAAATTATATACAACATTCGCCATTCTTTTTTGATTCCTTACATCGACCATTTATGTTTGATTCCTTACTTCCTTCCTGGTTATTGATAATATTCGGGTTTTTAGCCATCGCAATTCCGTTTGTTGTGTTGTTTATGTTAGGGTTGAAAATCCTGTCAAGCAACGTAAAATCGTTTAGCGCCACCACAAAATTATCGTTGTTAGGTGTTTGGATTATAGCAATACTCGGATTAAGTTTTGCAGGAATTAATTTTGCATCTCAAACCGCTTATAAAGGCGTTCACAATCAAACGGAGGAATTACCTATCATCGCCCAAGATACATTGGCCATTAAAATGATAGGTGATGACAACTTATCAAATAAAAAAGAGTTACGGAGAGGCCACGATTTTGAAACTGTATTTGACAACGATGTGGAGAAATTATATGCAACCAGGATAAATGTTGACATTAAACCAACCGATAAAGCAACTGCTTTTGTAAAAATCAGAAAAGAATCTGACGGTAAAAATCGTTTAACCGCCAATAAAGATGCAGAATCCATTGAATACAAATTTAATCTAACAGAGAAAAATTTGATGCTGAACGGTTACTTTTTATCGGATTTAAAAAATAAATTCAAGGGCCAGTTAATTGATGTTACAATTTATTTATCTGTTAATTCTGTTGTTTATTTAGATGCATCCACACAAACCTATTTGAATGATGTAAACAATGTCCAAAACATTTATGATGGCGATATGCCAAAACATTATTACAAAATGAATGAAAATGGTTTGGAATGTTTAGACTGCGACCCAAGCATATTTGGTGACACTTTTAAAAATAAGAATGAAAACTTCAACTTAAATATCAATGAAAACGGTATTGAAATAAAGGTGAAGGATGGCGATAAAGACGCAAAAGTGAAAATTGACGAGAAAGGTGTTAGAATTGGCTAATTACAATTCAGCCATAAAATTCAACAAGTCAACTTAAAAAAATAGCATATAAAATCATCTTTAAAATACTTTTGACATAAAACAACCAGACGATGAAACGAGCATTACGAATTTTGATAGAAAAAGGAATGATTAATGGCGAACAGCAGCTGTACCAATAAAAAATAAAATGTAAACAGATGAAACGAGCCATAACAAATTTTGATACACACAGAAATGATTAATGG
>JACUUQ010000293.1 GCA_014859175.1 Lutibacter sp.
AAATCGGCAGTTTTAAATCCGGAAATAAGCGCTTTTGCATTTTTTTGAATTTCAAGAATCAGGGCTTCTTTGTCTTTTCCGGTAATGGTGATAATTTTTTGTGGCTCGGCATATAAATTTGAAATTGCCGAAAAAGAATTTTCAGCGCCAAGGCCCACATGTAAAATGCTTCTGCTGGCTTTAAACATTGTTCCAAAACTTTCGGGCGGCACTTGCGTCACTTCAAATTGTGCTTCCGGTTGCGGTAATCCCAGCACTGGTTCTGCAATAATTTTTCTCAATTCATCGCCAATTTCGCCTTGCCATTCGCTATTTTTCATAACAATCAACAAGTTGTTCATACGGCCGTTTGCTTCTTTCAACACTTTTTGATTGCCACCTGTATCACAGGAAATCAGCAAGGAGATAAACGCCAATAATAGTCCGATCTTTTTCATTTGATAATATTTATTGTTTTTTATGGTTTAATTCTAATAAGTACAGCAATTTTTATTTATACTTTTTGGGCTTGCCGGCCTTTTCGGTGGGCGTTTCCGCAAGGGTCGGGCTTTTCGTTGCAAACAAGGTTCACTGAACACCACTTGAAAATAAAAAACTTGGTGAAGTAATCTTTTTTAAAGCAAAAGAGCTTTAAAAAAGGATTTTCACTACAATCCCTAACGCATTTCCTGCGCAAACGCTGTTTTAAATAAACTTAGCCTTTTTTATTTGTACGTGTAATTGACATAGCAAAATTCTGATTTGTCACCTATTTTGTTATGTGCATTTCATTAATTGAATATTTTTAATTTGATTCCGGGTTTTAGGCTTTTTACACTCCAAATATTGTTCCATTCTTTTATATTTTGGACAGAAACATTTGAATATTTTTTTGCGATAGACCATAATGAGTCTCCCAATTTTACAATGTAATAGGTGTGTTCCTTAGTATCATTACTTGCAGGAGCCACTTTTGCGGCAACAACAGGACTGGTGTTTTTTGGATAAACCACCAACTTTTGGCCAATTTGCAATCGGGAGCTTTTTAAATTGTTCCATTTTTTTAGATTGCTTTCGGAAACGCCATGTTTGGCGGCAATTTTACCCAAATATTCGCCACTTTTAACCTTGTGAGTAATACGCTCTTCCATTTTTATAAGTTCCGGTAAAGGCTTTTCTTCTTTTGCATCCTCCATTTCAGCATAAGCATAAATCAAATGCTCATTGCTCACAAAATTTCCAATATCTTTATTGGGCAAAGTCAGTACATAATTTTTACCTTTTATATAAGGAATAATCTCCAATTTATATTGCGGATTTAAAAATTTAAGCAATTCAATATCAACATTTAAAGTCTCGTTTATTTGCGCAAAACTCAAATGTCTTTTTATATGGACAGTATCCGTAGCGTAGTACGAAATTGCATTTTCCTTTGATTTTAAATTGTGTTCCTTTGCGTATTCAAAAAGATATAAGGTAGCGTAAAATGCCGGGACATAGGCAGCGGTTTCATTAGGCAAATATTTACGGATATTCCAATAATTGGTGCTTCCGCCCGCTCTTCTGATGGCTTTGGAAACATTCCCCGGCCCGTAATTATAGGCTGCCAAAGCCATACTCCAATCACCGTATATTTTATACAAACTTTCTAAATACTTGCAAGCTGCCTCCGTAGCCCGGTAAGGATCTGAACGTTCATCTATATAAGAACTTACTTCTAAATTGTAAAATTTCCCGGTTGGATACATAAATTGCCACAAACCCGTTGCGCCTACACGCGAGCGGGCATTTGGATTTAAAGCCGATTCAATAACCGCTAAATATTTTAATTCCATAGGAATATTATATTTCGCCAAATGCTCTTCAAACATAGGAAAAAAATAACGCGCCCGCTCCATAATGGAGGAAATGGACGATTTTCTTTTTTGTAAATAACCCCTTATAATTTGCTCCAGCTGTGGATTGTATTCAATTTTAAAAGGCGTTTTGCTGTTTAAATGTTTCAACCGTGATTTTAGTAATTCGGTTGACAATTCTTCAAGGTCGGCAACAAACATTTCATCCTCACCCAAAATATATAGTTCCTTGTCATACAAAGGTGATTTTATTAATTTATTCATCCATAAACTGTCTATGAGCGCAGCCTGCGGATGAACCTGAAGAATTAAAGAATCTGAATTTGTAAAAAATAATGCCGGGCTGTCTTTAAAATGTACTATTGCATTTTCATCGGAATGGGTTTTTAATGTATCCGTTTTCTTTTGTGAAAACCCAAAAGTAACAGTTAATAAAAATGCTAAGAATATTAAATTTTTCATCTGTTCACATTTTATTTTTTATTGGTACAGCTGCTGTTCGCCATTAATCATTTCTGTATGTATCAAAATTTGTTATGGCTCGTTTCATCTGTTCACATTTTATTTTTTATTGGTACAGCTGCTGTTCGCCATTAATC
>JACUUQ010000294.1 GCA_014859175.1 Lutibacter sp.
TTATAAGAAATGTGTATTTTTTCCTGATTCTTTTCAGTGACCCAAGAAGGATTTTGCACCCAGGCGCGTTCCGCCAATGCTAATAATTTTGGAAATAATAAATACTCCAACATATTGGTGTCCCGAATATTTTCACCGAACATTTGTCCTTGAATTCCAAGAATATTCGATTTTCCAAAATCGGTTAATCGTTCTTTTCCTTCGAACAAGTTTGCCTTAATCGGATTTCCATTGGTGTCTTCTTTGGTGTTTTTATAGTAATCAAAAGGAATAAAATAAAAAGGTTTTTCGGTGTCATTAAAGCCTGCCCAAATATATCCGGGCTCATCTGCCGCTTTTTCATAAGCCAAATCAAAATACAAATTGCTTACGCTTGAAAGCACCACTTTATAGCCGGCGTTTGCCAAACGGTAAGGCAAATCTTCGTTACCCCAGCCAATTCCGTTGTTCCAAACATACGTCCTAAAACCTTTCTCGAGAAAATCGGGATTCGGAATGTACTTGTTTTTTCGGTCCAAAACCGTTTTCCGTATCGCAATTTCTTCCCAGCCAGAAAGTGCCAGTTTGCGTTCGGTAAGCATTTTTTCCATTTTGTCGAAATAATAAACCCAAAGATCATCGGTTGAATTAAGTTTATCATCACCTGCAATTAATTTATTGGAAATTGGAGAAAGTTTCCAAGTTCCTTTTGGCACTTCATCACCGCCAATATGAATTGTTGAAATTGGCGCGCCGGCATCTTTGTACATCGCCAACAACGCATCAATGACTTTTTCCATAAAATTATAGGTTGAAGGCAAGGCCACACACATCACATTATCGGTCCATCCTTGCGCTGAAGTATAAACAGATTTGTCCTTTAAATCACGAAGCAAATAGCGTTCGGCTTCTTGCTGATTGCCTTGTTTCATAAATTTTCGGTAACGTGAATCCATCGCCTTTATGGCCGCTCGGCTATGTCCTGGAGATTCTATTTCAGGAATTACATTGATGTGCCTTTCCGTGGCATATTTAAGAATCTCTATAAAATCTTGTCGGGAATAATAGCCGCTTCCCGGATAAAATCCCGTATCGGGACCCGATGCGTAAGAAGGAGGCAAGAATGAATTGCTGTCGGTTGTATGGCCACGTTTTCCTCCAACTTCTGTAAGTTCAGGCAAGTCAGGAATTTCAATTCGCCAGCCTTCGTCATCGCTAAAATGAAAATGAAAACTGTTCATTTTATAAAATGACATCACATCCAAAATTTTGAAAATGGTTTCTTTTGTCTGGAAATTGCGCGCCACATCAAACATAAAACCTCTGTATTCAAAACGTGGTTCGTCTTGTACCTCGCAATTTGGAATTGCAATTAAAGTTGATTTATTTTTCCGGGAATCTGTTGGCATCAATGATTTTAACGACTGAATTCCGTAAAAAATTCCATTTCCTGTTGATGCTGAAATTTCAATTTTATCGGATTGGATGTTAAGAATATACGCTTCGTTTTTTAAATCTGCTTTTTTTAAAATAATTTGTTTACCGCTATTTTCTGATGAATTAAATGCAATACTTCCTTCAACAACTTTGTTTAATTCATTCGACAGATAGTTAGCTTCACCAGAAAATCCCGAATCAGATTGAATGTTAACATTTTTATCCAGCACAAAATTTCCCTCATTTTCCTTGAAGAATTTTGGAGAAGGGAAAATTTTCGGCAAACTTTCAAGGGAAATGTCTTCGATTATTTTGTTGTTGTTAAAAGTGGTTTCGGCGGTAATAAAATTTACGGCAGCATCCACAATTGGCTCCAAAATATAATTTTTTATGGAATATCCTTTTTCAGGATCGGTATCCCAAACAATATAAAATCCGGCGGGAGCATAGGTGCGATTCAAAATCTTCCCATTTGAAATAAATGAAAAATCAATGCTTTCATTAGGTTTTAATCCTTTGAAGTTTTTGGTAGGTTTCAGCTGGCTAATGTCGCCATTTAGGTGTGTGATTACAAAATCCTTCGAACTTGAGGTTGGCGTAGTTTTACGGCTGTAGTTAAAATAAATTATCCATCCGGATGCCGGAAAATTTGTTTTTCCCGTATTTGTAAACTTCAAAGAAGTGAGCACTTTATTTTCGTTATTATAATTATTGGTTGTCAATTCCCAATTGATTTGCAATTTATTTTCATCAAACACAGTCTTAATTTGAGAATAAGATAAAGTTGAATTTAGAAATACTAAAACTAAAATAATTAAAAAGCGTTTCATTAAGTAGATTTTATGCAAATTTACAAAGTAGAGTAGCAGGCTCCCAATTTATTTTTGTTGTTGTTTTTTTGAACAAATTCAACGACCATTTTTTTTCTGTCACAAGGTTTGCTCAATTTAAATCAGATGGCTTAATTCTAATAAATACCGCAATTATTATTTATACTTTTTGGGCGTTCCCCGCC
>JACUUQ010000064.1 GCA_014859175.1 Lutibacter sp.
TCCGGTACTTGGACTGCGCCTGATGGATCTGCTCATTCCGGTAACTTTGTTGCCGGAACTGATGTTGCGGGTGTTTATACCTACACTGTAGCTGGCGGCACTATTTGTCCGCAAGATACCGCAATTGTAACAGTAACCATTACGGTTGTGCCTCCGCCAACTATTAACGAAACCACCCAATCTTTTTGTATTGCTGATATTGCAAACACGCCAACTTTAGCTGAATTAACTGTAGATACTGTTGGCGCCGGAAATGTTGTGAGATGGTATGCTGATGCTACTTCAAATGTCGAATTGCCTTTAACCACTGCTTTAGTTAATAACACAACGTATTTCGCTTCTCAGTTCGACCCAACTTCAAATTGTGAAAGTGCGCTGCGCGACAGCAAAACGGCTCTTATTGAAATAGCCCCTAATGCCGGTACAGATGGCGCTTATACGGATTGTGAAATAGATTTAGTGAACACTAATTTATTTACATTATTAGGCAATAGCCCTGATGCCTCCGGTACTTGGACTGCGCCTGATGGATCTGCTCATTCCGGTAACTTTGTTGCCGAAACTGATGTTGCGGGTGTTTATACCTATTCTGTTGGAGGACCAATTTGTACTCCAGATACAGCAACTGTAACCGTAACTATTACGGTAGTTCCTGCCCCTTCAATTACTAATAATAACCCCTCATTTTGTATAGGTGACACTAGAACTGTTGGAGATTTAGTAGTTGATGATGCAACTGCAACAATAACTTGGTACGATGCCGCAACTGGCGGAAATGTTGTAGATCCTGCCACTGTATTAACAACTTCATCTTTATGGGCATCTCAAACTGATGCTGCAAATTGTGAAAGTGTAAACAGAACACAAGTTAATGTTGCAATAATTGACCTGCAAGAACCAACGACAACAGCAAATCAAACTTTTTGTTTAGCTTTAAAACCGACCATATCCAACTTAGTTGCAAATGGACAAAATGTGCTATGGTTTGAAAATGAAACAGATGATGTAACCTTGGCGTTAAATGCCACAATTGAATTAGAAGATAACAAAACTTATTGGGCAGCTGATGTTGACTTAGTTAATGGATGTGAAAGTCCCTCAAGAATAAGTACATTAGTAACGTTAACAGATGTTGCACCGGCAACAATTGCCAATGTCGCCCAAACTTTTTGCGAGTCAGATTTTCCGACAATTGCAAATTTGGCAGTAACAGGAAACGGTATTATATGGTATGCTTCAGAAACAGAAACTACACCTTTGGTTAATACAAGCCTCTTAATTGATGGAGCGTCTTATTGGGCAGTTCAGACAAACGCAATAACTGGCTGTGAAAGTTCTGTGAGAGTTGTTGCCAATGTTACCCTTACAAGTATTGCAACGCCAACTTTAATTTCGCTTGGAAACGAATTTTGTATTATTGACAAACCGACAATTGCCGATTTAAACCTGAATGTTTCCGCGAACAATGGCGGCACAATTACTTGGTATGACGCTTTTCCTGACGGAAATCTTTTAAGTGCTTCTTCAGCATTGGTTGAAGGCGAAACTTATTATGCCATAGAAACTGACGTTAATGGATGCAAAACTATTAATCCGCTTGAAGTAACCGTTTCTTTAGAAGCTTGCGACGCTTATGATGTGGTAATTTATGACGGATTTTCACCAACCGGAAACGGCGTGAATGACACG
The DNA here is from genome assembly GCA_014859175.1 of Lutibacter sp. Taxonomy (GTDB): domain Bacteria; phylum Bacteroidota; class Bacteroidia; order Flavobacteriales; family Flavobacteriaceae; genus Lutibacter. The sequence goes on from JACUUQ010000064.1 coordinate 1,690, forward strand.
TTTAAAATAACAAATCTTCGTGAACTTTATCCAAATTTTAAAGTGGAGTTTTTTAATCGTTGGGGTAATTTAATTTATACTGCCAGTGCAGCAAAATCGGATTGGAACGGCAGATTAAATGGTGATGGGGAATTGTCTCCGGCCGGCGTTTATTATTTTGTTATTTATTTCAACAAAAACGATAGAAAGCCTATTCAACGCAGATTATATTTAAGCAGATAAACAATAGTTTAAACAAATACATTTTATACTCAGAAAATGAAAAATATACTTATAACATTTATTGCACTTATGACAACCGTAGTGATGTGGTCTCAACAAGATGCACAATACACACAATATATGTACAATATGAGTGTCGTAAATCCAGCATATACAACGGGAAATCTTGGTTTTGTAAATATGGGCGCATTGCATAGAACCCAATGGGTTGGCGCAAATGGAGCGCCTAAATCATCCAATATTTTTGTGCACACGCCAATTAATGATAAAGTTGAAATCGGATTTTCCCTTGTGAACGACAATATTGGCGATGTGGTTAAAGAAAATGACCTTTATGCTGATTTTGCCTATAAATTAGATTTCGAAGAAAAAGGAAAATTATCTTTCGGTTTAAAAGCCGGAGTCACTTTTTTTGATGTCAATTTTAACGGATTCGTTTTAGAATCGGGCGACGTATTCACCGATCCGGATTTTGCCGAAAACATCAACAGATCTTTTTTTAACGTTGGAGCCGGAGTTTATTATAATACCGACAATTATTATTTAGGTTTGTCAATTCCCGCCATTTTAAATGCAGAACATCTCGACAGAAATAACGGAAAATACCAAGGCACTGAACAAGCACACACTTATTTAACCGGAGGATATGTTTTTGAACTCAATGATTTATTCAAACTTAAACCGGCTTTTATGGCAAAAGCCGTAAAAGGAGCGCCTATTACACTTGATTTAACTGCCAATGTGTTGTTCGACAATAAAATTGAATTTGGCGTTGGCTACAGATTGGAAGATGCATTTAGCGGCATGGTAAATTTTAAAGCCACGCCTGAACTTCGAATTGGATATGCATACGACCATACTATTTCAAATCTTGGTCCTTTTAGTTCTGGCTCACACGAAATATTTATTTTATACGATTTGAACATTTTAGGCCTAAATAAAGGTTATGATAAATCACCAAGATTCTTTTAACAAAAACGACTTTCAACATGAAAAAAATACTGCTTATACTTTTAATGCTGCCGCTGTCTGTTCAACTCTCCGTAGCACAAAATTTAAAACGCGCGAATCATTTATTTGAAAAAAGAGCGTATTTAAATGCTGCCGAATTGTATTTAAATGAAGAGCCTAAAACACAGGAAGTTTTAGAGAAATTGGCCGACTGCTATTATTTTAACACTAAAATGAAAGAGGCTGAACTTTATTACAAAATACTGCTGCAAATACATGAAGCCAACGTTAACCCAACTTATTTTTTTCGATATTCCCAAGCGCTAAAAGGCGTTAAAAATTTTTCGGAGGCTGATAAATGGCACCAAAAATATTTGGAGAAAAAACAAATGGCGCCTGCTGAAAAGCAAGAAACATTGCCATTTTTTTCAGCATTGAACAGTGAAACCAGAAAACCTTATATCGTTAATAAAGTTTCCGTAAATACAAAATATTCCGACTTTGGCACTGCTTTTTTTGGAGAACAAGTTGTTTTCTCGTCCACAAGAAATAAAGGAAAATTGTACATTTGGAACAATCAGCCTTACCTTGATTTATTTAAGGGAGACATTGCCGACAACCAAGATTTAAAAAACGTTGTCCCTTTTGACGGAAACATAAACTCCAAAGTGCATGAATCAAATGCCGTATTTACCAAAAATGGAAAAACGATGTATTTCACGCGAAACAATTTCGATTCAGGCAAAAAGAAACGCAATGAAAAAAAGGTATCAACCCTAAAAATATACAAAGCGGAATTTGTAAATAATAAGTGGACAAACATTACAGAACTTCCTTTTAACAGCGATAATTATTCTGTTGAGCATCCTGCACTCAGCCCTGATGAAAAACAATTGTATTTTGCCTCTGACATGCCAGGAACAATGGGATCTTTCGATTTATTTGTTGTGGATATCAATACCGATGGTTCTTATGGAAGCCCTAAAAATTTAGGTCCCAAAATAAATACAGAACATCGGGAACAATTTCCTTTTGTGAGCAGTGCCAATATTTTATATTTTTCTTCCGACGGACATTTTGGAATGGGCGGATTGGATATTTTTAAAAGCGAAATTTCTGACGAAAAGTTTTTCGCGCCCATAAATTTGAGCAACGTCATCAACAGCAATTTAGATGATTTTGCCTTTGTGATAAATGAAACAAATGAAAAAGGCTATTTTTCTTCAAACAGGGAAGGCGGAATGGGCGATGACGATATTTACCGATTTACAAAAGAGAAAACATACATCATCCATGGATTGGTGCAGGATAAAAATAGCCTTGAAATTCTTCCGGGTTCGCTAGTGTCTTTGTTGGATGAAAATAACAATTTACTTAATGAAATGATTGTGGGCGATGACGCTAAATATTCCTTTGATATTGAAAATAATAAATCCTATAAAATTAAGGCAACGCATAAATTATATGTTCCTTCAGTTGTGGAGTTTTCTTCAGACGCGAAAGGCGACATCAATAAAAATATTCAATTATTGATTGAATCTTATGATGATGCAGAACAAAACATTGTTACGGAGGCTGGCAAAACCCAAATTAAAATCAACCCAATTTATTTTGATTTCGACAAATGGAATATCCGTCCGGATGCCGCGTTGGAATTAAATAATGTACTGGACCTGATGAAAAAACATCCAGACATGCAATTGAAAATTGGTGCACATACAGATGCAAGAGGAAGTGAAAGCTATAATTTAAAGTTATCAGACAGGCGCGCAAAATCGGTTTTAGACTATTTAATTGAGCAAGGAATTATGGAAAACAGATTAAAATCTGAAGGCTTTGGAGAATCACAGCCTTTAAATAATTGTATTGAACCAAATATGTGTTCAGAAGATGAGTACAGTATTAACAGACGATGTGAATTTGTGCTAACGAACTGAATCTCTACATTGATTCAAAATAAAAAAGCCGCTAATTAGCGGCTTTTTTATTTCCTTTTCCAAACGCTATCATAAAATTTTCAACCCAATTTAATTCTTCAAAGGACTTACTTCAATTTTAGGTACAACTTTTGTTAATGCCGAATGTACAAATATTCAAGTCCAATATCTGCCAAGCCTCATTGCACTAATATTTGTTGCTTCGGCATTAACCAATTAAACATATCTTTTAGATAGAACAAAATATATAGATAATTGCCATAACTTTACAAGAACAAATTATGCATTATGAGAAAAATTGCCCTTATGCTTTCCGTCGTTATTTTATTTTCTGCAAACGCAAAAGCCCAGCAGCCCTATAAAAATTATGATGACTTATGGAAAAAAGTACAAAAATTGGAAGAAAGCAATCTGCCAAAATCAGCTTTAATTGAAGTTGAAAAAATTTATGCAATCGCAAAAAAAGAAAACAATGCGCCACAACGCTTAAAAACATTGCTTTTTAAATCGAAATATGCTTTAATACTTGAAGAAGACGCCCAACTAAAAATCATCAATTCCTTCAATACAGAAATTTCAAAATCAGATTTTCCCACTAAAAATATGCTGGAAAGTACGCTGGCCAATTTATACTGGCAATATTATCAGCAAAACAGATGGAAATTTTACAATAGAACCACTACTGAAACTAAAGTGGATGCAGCCGATTTTAGAACCTGGGATTTGCAGACCATCTTTGCAGAAATTCATAACCATTTTCAAAAATCCTTGGAAAATGAGGGTTTGGCGCAAAAAACAGATTTGAACGGCTTTAACGATATTTTGGAATTGCAGAAAGATTCCAAAACATTTCGTCCAACGCTTTTTGACTTTTTATCGCACAACGCATTGGCATTTTATAAAACATCCGAAACTTCAATTACAAATCCGGTTTACAAGTTTGAAATTTCGGAGGAAAAATATTTGGCAAATTTCAAAGAATTTTCAGGCATAAAATTAGAAACTAAAGACAGTTTGTCGTTACAGTTTCAGGCCTTAAAAATTTATCAAAAACTGGCGGCATTTCACCAAAAGGAAAATAACATCAACCCTTTTGTGGCCGTTGAACTGGAACGACTCGCATTTGTAAAAGAAAACGCAACTTTTAGCGAAAAAGAAACGCTCTTTTTAAATTCATTAATCGGCTTAAAAAACGAATTTAAAACAGTTGAATCATCCACTTTAATCGATTTTGAAATCGCTTCAGTTTACAACAACCAAGCGAATGACTATGTGCCTTTAGCGAAAACCGAAAATCAATTTAAACGCGCAAAGGCCCTTGAAATTTGTGAGGAAGCCATAGCAAAATTTCCGAATAGTTTTGGCTCCCAAAAGTGCAATTTACTAAAACAGCAAATTTTGAATCTTTCCTTAAATATTGTCGCCGAAAAATATGTGCCAAAATTAAAAGACAATAAAATATTGGTTTCCTATAAAAATGTGCCCGAATTGTATTTTCACATTTTCAAAATCAGCGAAAAAGACAAAGCAGAATTTGCAAGAACTTACAACGATTCGGCCAAAATTGAATTTATAAAAAAACTTGAAGCAGTCTCAAATTTCCGTCAAGCCTTAAAAACAGAAAACGATTACCAGCAGCACAGCACTGAAATTTTAATTCCGCCCTTTGCCAACGGAAATTATTTAATTTATGCTTCAACCTTCGAAACCTTAAACGCCAACAGCCTTTATGCTACGGCAATACTTCAGACAACCGATATCGCCGTGGTTGAAAACCGTCAAAATAATAGCAACAATTATCAAATTGTAAACAGAAATACCGGTAAACCCTTGGTTGGTGCCAAAGTAAACATCAAAAACTACGATACAGGAAAGTATAACAACCCAATAAATGAAAATTTCATTACCGATAACAAAGGCCAGATAAATTTTACCGCAAAAAATCATTACAGAAATATGGTGATCACCGTAAACCACAACAAGGAAATTGCCACCTATGGCGACTACTATTTAAATAAAAATAGGGCGATAAATCCTGAAACTGAAAACGCCACAATCAATTCATTTTTATTTACGGACCGAAGCATTTACAGGCCAGGCCAAACAGTTTATTATAAAGGAATTGTGCTTAAAAGCCTAAAAAATAAATCGGAAGTCGTTGCAAATGAATTTGTTGAAGTCACTTTATATAATGTTAACCACGAACTATTAACATCCGTTGAATTAAAAACCAATGAATACGGCTCGTTTAGCGGCGAATTTATATTGCCAACCAATGGTTTAACAGGAAGTTATTCCATTGAAGTTGAAGAAGGATCAAAAGACAGCGCATTATATGATTTAATTGATTCATTTAATCATTCGAGAACTGAAATCTTGGTGGAAGAATACAAACGTCCAAAATTTGAAGCTGGATTTAAGCCGATTACCGAAACCTACAAAATAAACGATTCCATTACCGTAAGCGGAAGTGCCGTTGCATTTGCAGGAAGCACCATTACCGACGCTAAAGTTTCGTATCGCGTGCACAGAAAAGTGCAATATCCAAAATGGTTTTATTGGTACCGACCAATTTTTCCTGCAGGGCAAGCACAGGAAATTGTTCATGGGGAAGCCATTACCGATGCTCAAGGAAATTTCAACATCACTTTTAAGGCAATTCCCGACAAAAGTGTTGACACAGCAAACTTGCCGATATTTATTTATGAAGTTACCGCGGATATTAAGGATATCAATGGTGAAACACGCAGTGCCACCGCCGAAATAAAAGTTGGGTACCACGCCTTGATTGCTGAAATTCAAATGGACAATGAAATCGACAAATACAAAAAGGAAAACGAAATTACGGTTGTAACCAAAAACCTGAACGATGAAATTGTTTCCGCAAAAGGAAACTTGAAGATTTACAAATTGCAGGCGCCAAAAAATGTGTTGAGAGCGCGTCCGTGGAATGCACCCGATTATCAGGAACTCAATGAAGAAATCTTCAGAACTAAATTTCCGAATGAAGCTTACGCCAATGAAAATGAAATTAAAAACTGGCCAAAAGGCGCTTTGGTTTTTGAAGAAAATTTTGATACTTCAAAATACACCAAAATTCAGCTGAAAAAAATTCAGAAATGGGAATCGGGCAACTATGTCGTAGAATTGGAAACTGCAGATAAATACGGACAAAAAGTCACCGACAAACAGTTATTCACTGTTTATAGCGAAAGGGAGAATCAGGTTGCCGACAATCAATTATTTGTGATTTCAACAGATAAACAAAACTACAAACCCTTTGAAAATGTGGTGCTAAAAATTGGTTCGGCTTCAAAAAACCTATTTGTCACCATCGACATAGAAAAGGACCATAAAATAATTGACACCCAAATTATTCACCTTGAAAATAACTCGAAATTTATTCAAATTCCAGTCACAATAGAAGATTTGGGCGGATTTGCAGTTCATTACAGTTTCAGCAATTTTAACGCTTTTAAAAGTGGCACCTTGCCTATTTCAGTGCCTTATGAGAAAAAAGAACTGGAAATTGAAACTGTAACTTTTAGAGATAAATTGCAGCCTGGACAACAGCAAACCTGGGGTTTTAAAGTGAAAGGAGCAAAAGGAGATAAAGTTGCCGCAGAATTATTGGCAAGTATGTACGATGCTTCTTTGGATGAATTTAGGCCGCATACCTGGGAATTTAATCCGACTGATCAACCTATATATTACTCATACAACAACCGCAACGCAAACAACAGTTTCGGAAACCGCTATTTCAATATTGCCAATTTACCGCAGCATTATAATGAAAATCTCCAACAATTTTTCGATCAATTAAATTGGTTTGGACTTCATTTTAACAATTCATACAGAATTAGAGGAATGAATGCTGATAAAATGATGCAAAAAGGAAATCTGGAAATTACCACAGTATATGATGAAGCAGTTGTTGCTGATGAAAATGAATTACAAGAAGTTGTCACTGTCGGCTATGGAAAACAAAAAGACGCCAAAGAAGAGGAAAACCTTGAAAAACTAGATCCTTCATCCATAAAAATTCGCAAAAATTTTCAGGAAACCGCTTTTTTCTATCCGCATTTATCAACGGATCAAGAAGGAAACGTAAGTTTTAATTTTACAATTCCGGAAGCATTAACCCGATGGAAATTGCAATTGTTGGCACATACCAAAGAATTGGCAACCGCTACCAAAACATTGACCACAGTTACGCAAAAAGAACTGATGGTTTTGCCAAATCCGCCACGATTTTTAAGAGAAGGTGATACCATCGTGTTTTCAAGCAAAATTTCAAATTTAACAGAAAATATACTGAATGGAACTGCCGTTTTAGAGTTGACCGATGCCATTACCGGAAAACAAATTGATGAACTGTTGGGAAATAGTTTTGCCGCCCAAAATTTCAAAGTTGATGCAAAAGGAAATACACAAATAAGCTGGAAACTGCAAATTCCTGAGGATATTCAGGCCGTGCAATATAAAATCATGGCGAAAGCAAATGATTTTAGTGATGGCGAGCAAAATGTATTGCCGGTGTTGTCTAACAGAATGTTGGTGACCGAAACTATGCCGATGTGGGTTCGCAGCAACCAAACCAAAACGTTCACTTTAGAGAAACTTAAAAACCATCTTTCGACTACGCTCAGGAACCATCCTTCGACTACGCTCAGGAACCATAAGTTGACATTGGAAATCACTTCGAATCCGGCCTGGTATGCGGTGCAAAGTTTGCCTTATTTAATGGAATATCCTTACGACTGTTCCGAGCAAACATTTTCTCGTTACTATGCAAATTCGTTGGCTTCGCATATTGTAAACTCAAATCCGCGCATTCAGGAAGTCTTTAATCAGTGGAAATCGAGTGACGCGCTGATTTCAAATTTGGAGAAAAATGAGGAATTGAAATCCATTATTATTCAGGAAACGCCTTGGTTGCGTGATGCACAAAGTGAAACCGAACAGAAAAAACGCATCGCGCTGCTGTTCGATTTAAACAAAATGACGAACGACCAGCAAGCTGCCATCAATAAATTAAAAGAACAACAATTCAGCAACGGCGGGTTCCCTTGGTTTAAAGGAAGCGATTATCCAAACCGATACATCACCCAACATATTGCTACCGGTTTTGGACATTTACAAAAATTGGGCGTTAAATTTAGCGGTACGGAAGCAGTTGATAAATCGGTTAAAAACATTATTTCAAAAGCGGTAAACTTTTTGGATGAAGAAATTTTAGACGATTACAACAAACTTTTAGCGGAAGCCAAAAAATTAAGAGACAAGGAAAAATCCAAAGAAAAAGGCTTAAAAGCGGAAACAGATTTTCTTGCTAAAAATCATTTAGGGCACATTCAATTGCATTATTTGTATATGCGAAGTTTTTACAAAGAGGTGAAAATTTCTGAAAATACACAAAAAGCCGTTAATTATTACACAAAACAATCGGCCAGTTATTGGAAAGAATTCAATTTGTATTCAAAAGGAATGATTGCATTGGTGCAACATAGAACGCAAAATAAAACGGTCGCTTCAGCCATTTTAAAATCGCTGCATGAAAACAGTATTACAAGCGAAGAATTGGGCATGTATTGGAAAGAAAACACCGCCAGTTGGTTTTGGCACCAGGCGCCAATTGAAACCCAGGCATTGCTGATTGAAGCCTTTTCAGAAATTGAAAACAATACTACAACGGTTGATGAATTAAAGGTTTGGTTGCTAAAAAATAAGCAAACAAATAGCTGGAAAACCACAAAAGCGACCACAGAAGCTGTATTTGCGTTGTTATTGCAAGGAAGTGACTGGCTGTCCGTTACTGAATCTGTTGAAGTGACTGTAGGAAACCAAAAAATTGAACCTTTCAATCCTGATAGCCATCGGGAAGAAAATGGAAAAATTGAAGCCGGAACCGGCTACTTTAAAACGTCGTGGAACGGCAATGAAATTACGCCAGAGATGGGAAAAGTAACCATTTCCAAAAAAGACAAAGGCATTGCCTGGGGCGGATTGTATTGGCAATATTTTGAGGATTTAGATAAAATAACATCCGCAGAAACGCCGCTTAAACTGCATAAAAAACTGTTTTTGAAAACCAATTCAGATAAAGGGAAACTGTTGACTGAAATAACAAGTAACAGCAAATTAAAAGTCGGTGATTTAATTACCGTGCGAATTGAATTAAAAGTGGACAGGCCTATGGAATTTGTGCATATGAAAGATATGCGCGCCAGCGGTTTGGAACCTATCAATGTGTTGTCGGCTTACAAATGGCAAGACGGATTGAGTTATTACGAAAGCACCAAAGATGCTTCAACAAATTTCTTTTTTGAGAATTTGCCAAAAGGCGTTTATGTTTTTGAATATGATTTGCGCGTAAACAATGCCGGCAATTTCAGCAACGGAATTACAAACATCCAAAGTATGTACGCGCCAGAATTCAGCAGCCACAGTGAAGGAGTTAGATTTAAAACAGATTGGTAATTTTATTTTTTAGGAGGATATTTGCTTAATAATTTTTTAAATGCCTCAGCATAAAGTTGATCTTTTTGGGTAATTTCAATATTGTTTTGAAAATTTCCTTCATAAAAACCGCGCCAAATCAATTTATCATTTTTTGCATCCACAAAATCAATGGTAAATTGTTTGGTTAACGTGTTGCTGTTAATTGGTATTTGCCCGCCAATATTTATGCCTGAATGCCTTCCATAATTGCCAAAACCAATGCCAATGGAATTTCTTGAAGCTTCAAACTGATTTAATTGAACATCGACAAAAATGTCTGCATTTTCATGATATACCAAACCTTTTTCAACCATTGCATTTTCCAATTGGGCAAAAATCCGTTTCGCATCTATCTCATTTACGGGTAGCTTAATATCTTCAAAAAAACGAAAAGTTTTGTACTGATTAAAATCAACCTGATCATCATAATCATACACTGTTCTAGAGCCTGCACAACCTAAAAAAACAAATAACAATAAAAATTTAAAATATTTCATACCCTCAAATTTTAAAATATCCATAAATGTTTACTATAAAATTAAGAATAATTCTGTTTTAACAGGCTATATAAAATAGTATCTTTGAAAAAAATTTACAGATTATGGATTTAAATCTTATTCCAAACATAAAACACACCAAAAGCAACAACTTCTTTTTACTTGCCGGTCCTTGCGCTATTGAAGGTGAAGAAATGGCCTTGAGAATTGCTGAACACATTTTAAAAGTGACCGATAAATTGGAAATTCCTTTTGTTTTTAAAGGAAGTTTTAAAAAAGCAAACAGATCAAGAATTGACAGTTTTACCGGAATTGGTGATGAAAAAGCATTAAAAATACTGAAGAAAGTTTCCGATACTTTCAACATCCCAACAGTAACCGACATTCATGAAGTTACTGATGCAGCGATGGCAGCTGAATATGTTGATGTATTGCAAATTCCCGCTTTTTTGGTGCGCCAAACCGATTTGGTGGTTGCAGCCGCGAAAACAGGAAAAGTAATCAACCTGAAAAAAGGACAGTTTATGAGTCCGGGCGCCATGAAACACGCCGTTCAAAAAGTTATAGACTGCGGTAACGAAAAAGTTTGGATTACCGATAGAGGAACGATGTTCGGTTACCAGGATATGATTGTTGATTTTAGGGGAATCCCGGAAATGCAACAATTTGCGCCAACTATTTTGGACATTACACACTCTTTACAGCAACCAAATCAAAGCAGCGGCGTTACCGGCGGAAAACCGGAACTGATTGAAACCATTGCCAGAGCCGGAATTGCAGTTGGCGTTGACGGATTATTTTTAGAAACCCATTTTGACCCTGCAAACGCAAAAAGTGATGGCGCCAATATGTTAAATTTAAAATATTTAGAAAATTTATTGACCCGTTTGGTCGCCATCAGAAAAACAATAAACAGTTTTCAATAAACGATTTGATATAACTCTTTATAATCAATAAAAAAAGCGACAAAATTTTAAAATTTTGTCGCTTTTCTGGTTTTTCACAATGTAACTATCCGCATTTTGTATGGCCGCAATTTTTGCATTTCAAACAACCTTCTTCATAAATTAATCCTTCAGGATCGCCGCATTCAGGGCATTTTTTATCAACTGCCTGTGTTCCGTCTTCCACAAATTGTTTCAATGCACGCGCAATCCCATTTTTCCATGTATTGATATTTTCATCATACATGTTTAAATTATTGATCAAATTAACCGCATAAGGAATTGGCATTCCGTGACGCAATACGCCGGAAATTAGTTTGGCATAATTCCAATATTCTTTATCAAAAGTACGGGAAAGGCCTTCAAAAGTGACTTTATAACCGTCTTTATCCAAAAATTGAAAATCGTAACGTGATTCTCCGTTTTTATCCCTGTTTTTAATGACCCAGCCTTCTTCCAGCCAAGCAGGCAGAATAAAAGCGTCTTCAATTTTTCCCGTAAATATTTCGTAAGGCCTGTTATTTATTAATCCAACAACCGCTACCCATTTCTCGTAATCGTTTTGAAAACGCACTACTTTTGCCGATATTTTTTTAGGGCGTTTTGGAAAAACAGTATCCGTATAACAATCTTGTTTTTTGTCTTTCTTTTTATCATCATTCGCAATTAAAATGCCGCTTCGGGAACCATCTCTGTAAACCGTAATGCCTTTTAACCCTTTTCTCCAAGATTCAATATAAATATCTCCAACCAAATCAACAGGAACATCACTGGCCAAATTTATGGTTGAACTGATGGAATGCGTGGTATATTTTTGAACCAAAGATTGCATTTCAATCCGTTTTTTCCAATCGATTTCTGGCGCTGTCGCGCCACTGTACGGACTTTCTTTAATATCTGTTTTTCCTGTAACGTCCATCCACTGTTTTAATTTTGGATGATAAACTTCAAATTCTTCAAATGAATCGCCCATATCATCAACATAAGCAACTTTGGCATTTGTATCGTCTTGGTTTACTTTTCTTCTTCGTTTGTACGACAATAAAAAAACCGGTTCAATTCCTGATGAAGTTTGTGCCAGCATACTTAAACTTCCGGTAGGCGCCACGGTACTGATGGAAATATTTCTTCTTCCGTATTTCATCATTCGCTCATAAATATCCGGAAACTCTTTTTCCATCATCTGCACAAACTCAGAGAATTTTTCAATTTCAGGGCTAAATGCCTCAAATTTCCCTCGGGTAATTGCCATATCAATGCTGCTGTCGAACTCGCCGCGCAATTTGGTTTTCATAATCTCGCCAACAACGGCAATCGCTTCATCGGTGTCAAACTTTTTTCCCAAAGCCGCCATGGCATCGGCCAAAGCGGTAAATCCCAATCCGGTTCTTCTGCCTTTTTTACCTGTTTTATATAATAATTTCCAAGTATTAATCTCAACCTGTTTGATTTCATCAGGCTCTTTATCGTGCATTATTTTATTGAAAATTTTATTTACGGCTTCCAATTCCAAATCCACCAAATCATCCATTAAACGTTGTGATTCATAAACAACTTCATAGAATTTCTTAAAATCGAAAGTGGCTTTTTCGGTAAACGGATTTTCAACAAAACTATATAAATTGATTGCAATTAAACGACAGCTGTCGCCGCCTTGCATCGCAATTTCTGAACAAGGATTTGTGGAACTGTTTTTAAATCCGGGATAAATGGAAGAAGTTGAATAATAATGTTGGCGATCCCAAAATATCAAGCCCGGTTCGGCTGTGTTATGGGCACAAGAAATAATGACATCCCAAAGTGAACGTGCTTTAATTACTTTTTTATAGGTTGGCGTTTTGCTGTCAATTGGCCAACGCAGGGTAAAATCATCATCATTTACAACGGCTACCATAAATTCATCGGACAAGCGTATGGAAATATTGGCTCCGGTCACTTTTGTCAAATCTTGTTTTATGGTCACAAAATCTTCAATATCAGGATGCGCAATATCCATAGTGAGCATTAAT
>JACUUQ010000295.1 GCA_014859175.1 Lutibacter sp.
TCCTTAATTCGGGCACAAAAACAAAGTTGTTGAATTTTGTGACGATGATGCAGCATTTTCAAATAGAATCGCAAACTAAAAATGCTTTTGAGATTGCGGAATTTGTGGTGCAAAAAACAAGGCTAATTCAGGATTTGGAAAGTGAAGGAACACCGGAAGGCGTAAGCAGGGTTGAAAATATTCAGGAATTATTAAATGGATTAAAAGATTTTATTGAAGAACAAAAAGAAAATGAAGCCGATGATTCTTTGGCCTTTTTCCTGGAAGATGTGTCTTTGGCGACTGATTTAGACACCAAAAACAAAGATGATAAACCCCGTGTTTCCTTAATGACAATCCATTTGGCAAAAGGACTGGAATTTCCGTTTGTTTATATTGTTGGGTTGGAAGAAAATTTATTTCCATCGGCAATGAGTATGAATACCAGAAGCGAATTGGAAGAAGAACGCCGTTTGTTTTATGTTGCCCTTACGCGGGCTGAAAAACAGGCGTATCTAACTTACGCACAAACAAGATATCATTGGGGAAAATTGGTGGACTGCGAACCAAGTCGATTTTTAGAGGAAATTGATGAAGTTTTTTTAGAACATTTAACGCCAAAAAAGTCACCGCCAAAACAAAACCCTTTTATTGATGGAGATATTTTTGATGACATTCCGCAGGACAGAATCCGTTTTAAAAAACCAATTCAGCGTGCGCCGATAAAAAAAGCAGTGCCGCCGCCAGCAGCTTTGGCAAGTCCAAAAAACTTTAAAAAAGTGGATGCTTCTATGGCCGCTGCCGCAAATTTATTTGATGACAATATAATTGTGGGAACTGTGGTGGAACATGCGAAGTTTGGAAAAGGCGAAGTACTTAGTTTAGACGGTTTCGGCGCCAACCAAAAAGCGGAAATTCAATTTGCTTCATTTGGTGTTAAAAAATTATTGCTGCAATTCGCAAAGCTGGTAATTATCGGCTAAATACACATTGTAAAACCAATTTTTATATTGTAATTTGCAAAAAAATATTATAGAAAAAAAACAGATCCATGGAATATGATTTAGAATACAATTCAGAAAGGCCTCATTTAATTATCCCGGAATACGGCAGGCACGTCCAAAAACTAATAGATAATTGTGTGGCCATTGAAGATCCTGAGGAACGCAATAAAATGGCAAAAGCCATTGTTGACGTTATGGGAAATTTACAGCCGCATTTACGCGATGTACCAGATTTTAAGCATAAATTATGGGATCAGCTATTCATCATGTCCGATTTTAAATTGGATGCTGAATCTCCATATCCAAAACCGGAAAGAGAAGAATTAGCGGCAAAGCCTGAAAGTCTGGCCTATCCAAAATATGATTCAAAATACCGATTTTACGGCAATAACATTCAAACTATGATTGATGTGGCCTTAACTTGGGAAGAAGGTGAAGCGCGCGAGGCTTTGTATTTTGCCATTGCGAACCATATGAAAAAATGTTACTTAAATTGGAATAAAGATACGGTTGATGATCATATCATTTACAATCATTTGCTTGATTTATCAAAAGGAAAAATTGATTTGGAAGGCAAAAATGAAACGTTGTCTGAAGTTAAAGAATTGATGAAGAAAAGAAAGCCGGCAGGAAAAGTTAAAATATTGAAAAAGAAACAATAAACCAATTCATCAACCAATATAATGGGAACATTTGTTATAGAAGGAGGCCATAAACTTAGCGGAAGCATCACCCCTCAAGGTGCTAAAAATGAAGCGCTTCAAGTAATTTGCGCTAGTTTGCTAACGCCTGAAAAAGTGATTATCAGCAATATTCCGGATATTAGGGATGTTAACAAATTGATCTATATTTTAAGTGAATTGGGCGTAAAAGTGGATAAAATGAGTCCGGATACGTACTCTTTTCAAGCAGATGAATTGGATTTGGAATACTTGGAATCAGAAAAATTCAAAGTTGAAGGAAGTTCTTTGCGCGGTTCAATTATGATTGTTGGCCCTTTATTGGCGCGCTTTGGGAAAGGCTATATTCCGCGCCCCGGAGGCGATAAAATTGGAAGACGCAGACTGGATACGCATTTTGAAGGATTTATTCAATTGGGCGCTACTTTCAGATACAATAAAGATGAACGATTTTACGGTGTGGAAGCTGAGCATCTTACAGGAACTGATATGTTGTTGGATGAAGCTTCAGTAACCGGAACCGCAAATATTGTAATGGCAGCCGTAATGGCCAAAGGAATTACCACAATTTACAATGCCGCTTGTGAACCTTATATTCAGCAATTGTGTAAAATGTTGAACAGTATGGGCGCAAAAATTGAAGGCATAGGCTCAAATCTATTGCGCATAAAAGGCGTTAAAAAACTAAAAGGCTGTTCTCATAGAATTTTGCCCGATATGATTGAAATTGGCAGATGGATAGGTATGGCGGCCATGAC
>JACUUQ010000350.1 GCA_014859175.1 Lutibacter sp.
TATTGAGGTTCAGTAACAACTCATAAATGGAAATCTTATAATGATTGGCCGCTACCGAAAGTTTATCAATAGTGGTATCGCCAATGCCTCTAGCCGGATAATTGATAATTCTTTTTAGCGCTTCTTCATCGGTCGGATTCACAAGCAATCTCAAATACGCCAACACATCTTTAATTTCTTTGCGCTGGTAAAACGACAATCCGCCGTAAATTCTGTAGGCGATGTCTTTTTTCCGAAGCGCATCTTCCAAAGCTCTTGATTGCGCATTTGTGCGATACAATATGGCAAAATCAGAAAATTTCATCTGCAAATTCATCGCATTGTCGAAAATTGAATTGGCGATAAACCGACCTTCATCGGCTTCCGTAAAAGTGCGCATCACCTTTATTTTCGCGCCATCGCCGTTATCAGTCCAAATTTGTTTGTCGAGTTTGGTTTTATTTTTTTCAATCACGCTGTTGGCGGCCTCCACGATATTTTTGGTGGAACGGTAATTTTGCTCCAATTTAAAAATCGCCACATTGTCGTAATCGCGCTGAAAATTCAAAATGTTCTTGATATTTGCACCACGAAAAGCGTAAATACTTTGAGAATCGTCGCCCACCACACAAATATTTTGAAATCGGTCGGCCAAAGCCTTCACAATTAAATATTGGGAATGGTTTGTATCCTGATACTCATCAACCAAAATATATTTAAATCGGTCTTGGTATTTTGCCAAAACCACAGGAAATCTTGTCAGCAATTCATTGGTTCTCAGCAATAAATCATCAAAATCCATAGCGCCAGCCTTAAAACAACGCTCTACATATTCATTGTATATTTTACCCATTTCCGGGCGTTGCGCCATTTTATCGGCTTCCAACAAATCTGGATCATTATAATAGGCTTTAACAGTAATTAAACTGTTTTTGAAGGAAGAAATCCGACTTAAAACCTGTTTTGGTTTGTATCGATCTTTATCCAATTCCATTTCTTTGATAATGGAAGAAAGCAATCTTACGGAATCCTGCGTATCGTAAATGGTGAAATTAGAAGGAAAACCCAATCTTTCCGCTTCAGAACGCAAAATACGCGCAAAAACAGAGTGAAAAGTTCCCATCCATAAATTTTTGGCTTCAGAAACACCCACAACAGTTGCAATACGATTTTTCATTTCTCGTGCAGCTTTGTTGGTAAAAGTCAGTGCCAAAATATTGAAAGGATCAACATTTTGGCTCATCAAATGCGCAATTCTATAAGTTAAAACACGCGTTTTTCCTGAGCCGGCACCGGCAATAATAATCATTGCGCCTTCTTTATGCAATACGGCGGCTTTTTGCGATTCGTTAAGATTTTCTAAGTAGTTGGTCACGGGAATTCTTTAAAAAACCAAAAGTACTACTCCAAATTTAGTTTGGCAATAAATTTATCACAATGTTTATTTTTTAAATTTAGAGCAGGAAGACCGAAGTCCGAAGACAGAAGTAAAAAACATTCCTTTTGGCTAATATTTATTACCTAATTTTAAATGTATTCGTTTCCAATTGAATTAGCTCTTATTTTTCTTGAAAATTGATTTCCAAAAACAACCAACAACCCTACCACCATCAAAAAACTAAAAATCAACAAAATCAGACTGTAATTTTTAATGGCATCAAACTGAAGGAGGAATAAAAATCCTTGCAAAAATAATAGTGATTCTGTGATAAAAACACCCACTAAAAACAATATCAATCCAACTTTTGAAGTTGGTTTGTGAAGGTTTAGTTTGCCCATTTGATCCAAAATCAAAAATAACAAAACGCTCAAAAACCCCAAGGTAAACAAATGTAAATAGCCAATAATAAAAAATGGTTTTAGCGCCAGCGATTTTTCAACAATATAAGGAAATGCCGATAAAATTTGACTTATAATTTTTAATCCGTAAGAAATCAATCCAAATTTGAGCAGCAATTTTGAAATAAAATGCCAATTCATTTGCAAAAGTGCCTGTCGCATTATTTTAATCAGAAAAACCAATGAAATTAATTGCAGCACTGAAGCCGCAAAACCAAAGAGATTAAATGCTAAAGGAACATCGCTCCATAAAATAGATAATGCGTAAGCCGGAACACAAGCAATATTTAAATATAAAAAAAAGTGCTGTTTTAGTTTTTCTGAAATTACAATTTGCTGATTTTCAAAAATTTTAAACAACAATCCGAACAATGCAAAAACAAAAAACCCATTGTATAAAAAATGCAGATAAAAATAAACAGTGTTGTAATATAAATTAGTTTTACCCTGATTTACAATTACATAAGCCAGAAACCAAGTGGCCAAACTCGACAATAAATAATAATAAATTCCGTATCTAATTAACTTCGCCGAAGTATTATTTCCCTGTAAATCTTTTAAAATTCGAAAA
>JACUUQ010000296.1 GCA_014859175.1 Lutibacter sp.
ATGCTATTACACAGAGATTCACAAAGTTTTAAATCACAATAAATCAATTATTGACTAATTTTTATTTTAACGGTAAAGGGCAATTTAGTTTTGATTAACATTTAATGATGCCCTTTTCAAAATCGTAAATCCAAAATTATAATTCTTAAATAAATTTGCGTTAGCGATTGAAATGGAAATCCCGGCATTGCGAGTTTGTGAAGCAATATGTTCAAAAGATTGCCGCGCTCCGCTCGCAATGACGGATTGTAATGGAAAGCGCGACCCTTGCGGTAACGCCCACCAAAACGGCAGGCAGGTCCAAATTCTAACTTTTTTTGCCTGCTTTGTATCTGATGACTTCTGCTTTTTCAAGGGTTATAAGTCCGCCCGATTTGGCTTCTTCAAACAACTGCTCCACAATTTTTGTAAAGGTTCTTATTTTTTCTTCATCGTCAACAATTTCAATAATAATTGGCAAATCCGAAGAAATTTCGAGCAATTTTGCGGTATGGATTTTACTGTTTGCGCCAAATCCCATAATGCCTCTTGTGACCGTTGCACCAGAAAGTCCATTTTTTTTTGCTTCAAAAACAATGGTTTCATAAAGTGTTTCGTACCCTATTTTTTCAGATTCACCTATAAAGATGCGCAGCAATTTTGCGTTGGGATTATTTTCCATAGTCAAATAAGTTTAAGAAGTGAATATCCAAAAAATGTGGCGAGCACGCCAAATAAAACGCTGAAGGTGATGTAAGCCGATGCGTACAAAAGCTGTCCGTCGCGCATTAAACTGAAGGTTTCGTTGGAGAAAGCGGAAAATGTGGTGAATCCGCCACAAATTCCTGTTGCCAAAAACAGCCGCATTTCGGGCGACATATTTGTTCTTTCGCTAAGCGCAAACACAAGTCCAATGGCAAAACAACCTATAATATTTACGCCCAACGTGCCGAAAGGAAAAGCGGAGAGGAATTTTGTCTGAATAAATTGCGAAAGCCAATATCGCAAAACGCCGCCGATAAAACTGCCGGTTCCAATTAATAATAAGATTCTCATTTTTTGTGTCAGTTTATTTGGTGGCGGAACCGATTGATTTTTACAAAGCCAATTTGTTCAAAAATCTTTGTTTCAGATTCAAAAATAGTTAAAAATTAGCTATTTTTTGAAAATGGATCTTTAAAAAAGCCATTTATTGCAAATTTAGCAAATGTGCATAATGTTACTTTAAATCCTATAATCCAGATTATTTTGTTGTAAACCGCGTTGCAAACGCTATGTTTTAGTTGCTAATTTAAGTAGGTACTCGTCACAGACGAGCACCAGAGGAGGACGAGCACCAGAGGAGTTAGTCAAACAAAATGAATTTAGGTGTTTGAATGGGGCTTTTTAACAACAACTTTTATTTTCTTGAATTGATGGACAAGCTACGGATCCGTAGGAGCAATAAACACAACAATCTCCCTTGCTTGGCTTTAAAACTGTTTTGCAATTTTCACATTCATAAAAGAATTGACAAGCATCTGTAGGCATTGTTTCTTCTTTTTTATGTCTGCAGTTTGGGCATGTGATTTCAGATTTTAGTTTAGTTTTCATTAATTTCTTTTTTGTCGGTTACTTTATAACCAGTTGAATTAATTGTTTTCTCAATTTCTGTCTCATTGGTTTTGGTTTTATCAAATTCAATGATTGCATTTCCATTATTCCGTTTGAAAATAATTCTCCATTGTTTATTAATCCGAATGCCATAAAATTCTTTTAGTTTTCCTGTCAGTTTTTCAAGTCTATTGGAAGGCGGAATTCTCAAGTCCATTATATCTTGAGAGTTATTCAACATTCTCAATTTTCGGCGTCCAATTTTTTGAATATCAATCGGCATTTTTTTTACTCGATATCCATTCCAAATTTGTGCGGTCTCTTTCGAGCCAAATGAAATAATCATAGTCTTTTGCAATTTTTGGTTGCAGCGTTGGCTGGTGCGAATTGCAAATGTGTATGGCTTTTAGCGTTGGCTATTTATCCGTTCAGAGCATATGGACAGACTGGAAAAAACCCGAAAGGAAAAGGAAAAACCTAATTCGATTAGGAATAGACCAAGACCACGCCTATGCTTTTAGCAGAACCCGAAAAGGAGGTTGGGCGGTAGCCCAAAGCCCTATTTTAGGGACAACCATAACACTCAAAAGGCTAAAACAGAGAGGATACAAAGCAATGTTGGATGTTTACACAGAACTTAACCCATCATTTTACGAACCGCCGTGTACGTGACCCGCTTGGTTTATACTGAGCGAAGCCGAAGTGCACGGTGGTGTGAGAGGCGCACTCCGTCAGTTTCTGGCGGAGCCGTCTACTCGACTGGGCAATCGGCATTCTTTTCGGGTTAGTATGCTAATTTATGGTCG
>JACUUQ010000297.1 GCA_014859175.1 Lutibacter sp.
CCAAGTCGAATTTTTGGCGAATGTTCCAACGCAATTTATTGACCACCTGAAAAGAGGTCCATTTTAGGGGTTTATTGATTAACAATACCTGTCCGTTTTTAAAATCTTCTCCCGTCAACATTATATTACAGTTAAAGGCATCACAAAATAATGAATCAGCAACAACGCAATACCCAACACAATACGATAATAACCGAATAATTTGAATCCGTTTTTGCTTAGGTAATCAATAAAAAATTTGATGGCAAGCAAGGCTACGATAAAAGAAATTACGTTGCCCAGCAGCAAATAATTAATCTGGTCGGTGCTTAGCGTAAAACCTGCATTGTAATAATCGTACAATTTTTTTGACGTTGCGCCAAACATAGTTGGGACAGCCAAGAAAAAAGAGAATTCGGCGGCCGTTCTTCTGTTCAGTTTTTGGGTCATCCCTCCTATTATTGAGGCCCCGCTGCGTGAAGTTCCGGGAATCATTGCCAAGCATTGGAAGAAACCGATTTTTAGCGCCGTAGCGTAACCAATTTCGGTATGTTTATAAGGTTGGTTGGGATCAACAATTTCATTTGATTTAAACCAATCGTCGACTTTCAGTAAAATAAATCCGCCCAAAATTAACGTAATGGCCACAATGATTGGACTTTCAAGCCAACCATCAATATAAGTATTAAAAGCCAATCCGAAAAATACGGCAGGCAAAAATGCCACGAAGAGTTTTAAATAAAAATCGACACTCTGAAAAAAGCGTTTCCAATACAAAGCCAAAACGGCCAAAATGCCGCCCAGCTGAATTACGATGGTAAATAATTTGGTAAAATCGTCGCCGGCAATGCCAAAAAAAGACGAGGCAATAATTAAGTGGCCGGTTGACGAAACGGGTAAATATTCTGTAATGCCTTCAATAATGGCTAAAATAATAACTTCAATATAATTCATTCTTATTTTTTAGGTTTGGCCATAATGGCATAAATTTCTATGCCCAAACCGATAAGCACCAATGTTGGCGCCAAACGAATTCTTCTGAAATTGTACATTTCCGGATTAAAAATTTCGGGATCATCGCTTCCGCCGCCTGCCATTAAAATAAATCCGAGCGCAATAAACGCAAGACCTATTAACATAATTGCATAATTATTTTTACCGAAAAGGAAATCTCTTTTTATTTCTTTATTTTTTTGGTTCATTATAAAAATTATTTGTAGTTCGACAAGCTCACTATAAATTTTACAGTAATTACAGGCCTTATATTTTTATCAATAATAAAGTTCATCGGTTCTTAAATTTAAAAACCTTTGGGTGGCAAAAAATGTGCTTAACCAGGTAATAAGGATTCCTAAACCGATAATGGCAACAAACACGATGCCCAACATATTGACATCGGAAAACAGTTCCAATTCAGGAATATTTTTGTTTAAATATGAGATCAATATCAAAAGGCTAACAATAGACACCAATGCGCCAATAACGCCCAATTTTATGCTTTGCCAAATAAATGGTCTGCGAATAAAACTTTTTGTAGCACCCACCATTTGCATTGTTTTAATGGTAAATCGTTTAGAATAGACAGAAAGACGGATAGAACTGTTGATTAAAACCACGGCAATTAAGGCAAACAATGCGCTAAAAATAAGCATCCAAAAACTTAAACGATTGATGTTTTTAGAGAGCAATTCAATTAGTGGCTTGTCGTACGTAACTTCGGCAACAATGCTGCGAATCACCAATTCTTTTTCTATTTCCGCCATAATTTCTGGCGTCACAAATTCTGATTTCAAGGAAATATCAATGGCATTTTTAAGCGGATTTTCGCCCAAAAACTCCAAAAAATCTTCACCAATATCGGCGCTGTATATTTTTGCGGCTTCATCTTTTGAAATATAAGTGACCTTTTTTGCGTACTCTTTTTTTCTTAATTCGGCCTGCAAGGTTTCCACATCTTTGTTTTTTGCATTGTCGTTTAAAAATACGGTTATGGCTACTTTTTCTTTAAAATGTTTTGTTATGCTGTTGGTCTTTAACACAATAACACCTAAAATCCCCACTAAAAACAAGACCAAAGCAATGCTTACGATGACCGAAAGGTAAGAAGAACGCAATCTTCTTTTTTGATATTTATCGAACGAATTATTCAAAAGTTACTGTTTTTAAAGCGGTTGCAATATACAAATTGTTGTTGATTTGTTTATACGTTTATTTGTTGATTTAAACTTCATTTTGTGTTTTGAAATTCATTTTGTGTTTTGAAATTCATATCATGATGTGAAGTTCATTTCGTGATTTGAAGTTCATTTCAAAAGGTGCTGAAACAAGCCTGCCTGCCAACGAGGCAGGTATAGGATGACGCGTTAAATAATTGGGTTATTATTTTGA
>JACUUQ010000065.1 GCA_014859175.1 Lutibacter sp.
CTTAACACCTATTCTCAGCTCCCAGACAATGAATTTGTTATGCTGTATACGCATCTTTCCATCAAGGAAGATGCGCATACATTATATGGGTTTATCAACAAAACCGAACGCGAAATTTTTAGATTGCTTATTTCCGTTTCCGGGGTTGGACCAAGTATTGCCCGCACCATGTTATCATCCATGACCACCGATGAAATTCAGCAGGCCATCGCTTCAAACAATGTTTCTTTGATTCAATCCGTAAAAGGAATCGGCGTAAAAACCGCACAACGCGTTTTGGTCGATTTAAGAGACAAAATTTCCAAAACCTATGCCATTGATGAAGTTTACGTTAGCCAAAGCAATACGATTAAAAATGAAGCGTTATCAGCATTAGAGGTCTTAGGATTTAATAAAAAACAAGTTGAAAAAGTAGTCGACAAAATCCTGTCTGAGGATAAAAACCTTAGTGTAGAGATTTTAATAAAAAACGCATTGAAAAATTTATAAAAATTGAAAAAGTCGCGATATATAGTTAAAACGTATATTTTATTTTTTTTCTTTTGGTTTTTTCTGTCAGCAGTTAAAGCACAAACACCTCCTATTTTACTTCCAAACGACACCACAATTGTTGGAAAAGCAACAGATACCACAAAATTAAAATACCCATTTAAAAGATTTCAGGAAGGAAGCTTGTTTTTAACCGACCCGAAGCAATCGGAAATAATTTACGATACCGCGCTTGGGAAATATATGGTTATTGAAAAAATTGGGGATTATTACGTTCAGTACCCAATTTTTATGACTCTGGAAGAATACAAGCAATACCAGTTGAAAAAAGACATGCTTGCTTATTATAAAAACAAAATTAGCGCAACCAACCCCAAAAAAGCAGGAAGTGCTGAGGAACAAAAAAATTTATTGCCAACTTATTACGTAAAATCCGATTTTTTTCAATCCGTTTTTGGAGGAAATGCCATTGAAGTGAATCCGCAGGGATCGGTATTGGTGAAGTTGGGAATGTTGTATCAAAAAGTTGACAATCCGCAATTGTCTGAACGCAACAGAAAAAGTACCACTTTCGATTTTAACCAGGAAATTAGCGCCAGTATTTTGGCAAAAGTAGGAACCAAGTTAAAAGTGAGCGCCCAATACGACACGCAATCCACCTTTAATTTCCAGAATCAGATAAAGCTGGAATACACGCCAACGGAAGATGACATTCTTCAAAAAATAGAAGTAGGGAATGTGAGTATGCCGTTAAAAAACTCCTTAATTGTTGGTGCCCAAAGTTTATTTGGGGTTAAAACACAATTGCAATTCGGAAAAACATCTGTTACAGGCGTTTTTGCCGAACAAAAATCACAAACCAAAACGGTGGCTGCGCAAGGCGGCTCCACCATTCAGGAATTTGAATTGCAGGCAACGGATTACGATGAAAACAGGCATTTCTTTTTGGCGCAATATTTTAGGGACAATTACAATACGGCCTTAAAGGATTTTCCGCTCATTAACAGTTCAGTAAATATTACAAAAGTGGAAGTTTGGGTCACCAACAGAAACGCCACAACCATAGACATCAGAAATATTGTGGCACTTTCCGACATTGGGGAAGGCGATCCTTCAAACATCGGCCCGGCCAACGTAACGCCGGTTCCGGGCACCATTTTTCCATCAAACAACGCAAACGACATTTCATCCATATTAACAACCACAAATCCTGTCCGTAACATTTCAACAGTTGGCAATGGTTTGTCACCTTTTGCCATGCAGCAAGGTAGAGATTATTCAGTTTTGGAAAATGCGATTAAATTAAGGCCCGATGAATTTAGGGTGCATCCGCAGCTTGGGTTTATTTCATTAAACAGAAGATTGGCCGATTCAGACGTGCTTGCGGTGGCTTTTGAATATACTATAAGTGGAGATTCCCAAGTGTATAAAGTGGGTGAATTTACCAGTGACGGTATTATTGCGCCAGAAAACATTGTGGTAAAACTTCTTAGAAGCGAAATTATAAGCACCCAAATTCCGCTGTGGGATTTGATGATGAAAAACATTTATTCTTTGCAAACTTACAGAATGCAGCGCGATGGTTTTAGGTTGGAATTGTTGTATGCGGATGATGCAACCGGCGTTTCAATCAACGTTTTGCAAAATGCGCAAACTCCAGGTGTTTCAGACAAAACATTGCTTAATTTATTGGATGTGGACAGGCTGGACCAAAGCATGTTTTTAACGCCTGAAGGTGATGGTTATTTTGATTATGTGGAAGGCGCTACGGTAAATTCAGAAAAAGGGTATATTATTTTTCCAAATGTTGAACCATTCGGAACGGATTTACAAAACAAATTGACCAACAACGCTGATGAAATTTACATTTTTAAGGAACTTTACAGGATCACCCAATCCGAAGCAAAAAATAATTTTCAGCAAAAAGACAAGTACTTATTAAAAGGCTATCATAAATCTGAAAGTGCCAACGGCATTCCTTTAGGTGCGTTTAATGTGGCACAAGGTTCGGTTAGGGTAACTTCCGGCGGAAGGGAATTGGTTGAAGGCGTTGATTATGTGGTGGATTATCAAATGGGACGGGTGCAAATTATCAATCCAAGTTTGGAAGCTTCCAATGCGCCAATTGAAGTTTCCGTGGAAAACAATGCCACCTTTAATTTGCAGACAAAAAGCTTTTTGGGCCTTAACATAGAGCATCAGTTTTCCGATAATTTTATTGCCGGCGCCACCATTTTAAATTTGAATGAAAAGCCACTGACGCAAAAGGCGTTGTTCGGACAAGAACCCATCAACAATACCATTTTTGGACTAAATGCAAGCTTCGGGACAGAAGTTCCTAAATTTACAAAATGGGTAAACAAACTGCCAAATATTGATACGGATGTTCCATCAAATTTTTCGATTCGGGGCGATTTTGCCTATATAATTCCGGGATCGCCAAAGAGAATTGAGTTAAACGGACAAGCTACTTCTTATGTAGATGATTTTGAAGGCTCCCAAATTCCTATTGAAATTAAATCAATTCAACAATGGTATATGGCCAGCACGCCGCAATACCAAACGCAATTTGATTTGGGAGGAAATGCTTCCGATTTATCTTATGGCTTCAAAAGAGCGCGATTGGCTTGGTACACCATTGATCCGCTTTTTTATGGCGGATCTTCATTGCAACCTCCAAATATTGACAACGCTGAGCTCTCACGCGCTGAGGTTAGAAGAATTAGGTACGAAGAATTGTTCCCGGAGCAAGACCTGGATTTAACCCAATCAACCGTAGTGCGAACTTTAGATTTGGCCTATTACCCAAATGAAAGGGGAAGCTATAATTTTGACACGTCAAATTTGGGCGCCGACGGAAAATTTACCGATCCGGAAGACCGATGGGCCGGGATTACCAGACCCTTAACCACAACAAATTTTGAACAATCCAACGTTGAATATATCCAATTTTGGCTGATGGATCCTTACGACCATTATTCCATTACAAATGAAGAAGGATTGCCTTCAGGCGTAAATCCGAACGATCTGGCAAATCAGGTGGGAGAAGTTTATTTTAACCTTGGAAATGTTTCAGAAGACGTTTTAAAAGACGGCAGGAAAATGTATGAAAACGGTTTGCCTGAAAACTCTTTGAGCACCAGCAATACAGAAGAAACCATTTGGGGAAAAGTTCCCACCAACCAATCATTATTATATGCTTTTAGCGATAAAGACAATGAACGTTTAAGTCAGGATGTTGGTTTAAACGGAATGAATGATGCTGAGGAAATCGAAAAATTTGGAACCGCTTTTGGCCCCGATCCGGCAAATGACAATTATTCCTATTTCAGAAGCACGGAATATGATAATAACAATGCATCAATTTTAACGCGTTATAAAAAGTTTAACAATACCCAAGGAAATTCCCCAACAAATAATTTATCAACCGAAAGTTACCCAACTTCAGCAACAACTTTTCCTGATGTTGAAGACATTAACAGAGACCAAACCATGAACACGGTTGAAAGTTATTATCAGTACAAAGTGTCTTTAAACAAAAACGATTTGGTTATAGGGCAAAACAATATTGTTGATGAGAAAAGAGTGACAGTGAAGCTTGAAGACGGCAGTCAAAAAGAATTTAGATGGTTGCAATTCAGGATTCAGGTAAGCAGTCCGGATGAGGTTGTCAACAATATTACCGGTTTTAACACCATTCGTTTTATGCGGATATTTTTGACCAAATTTAAAATGCCGGTTGTGTTGCGTTTTGGCGAGTTGCAGTTGGTGCGCGGCGATTGGAGACGTTTCACAAAAACTTTGGATGAAGCCATTGTGCCGCCGCAAGATTTAAACAATACACAACTTCAAAATTTTCAGGTTGGCGTGGTCAATATTCAGGAAAATGAAAGCAGAAGCCCAATTCCTTATGTGTTGCCTCCTGGAATTGAGCGTGAAATTTTAAGGGGAACCACCACCTTGCAAAAACAAAATGAGCAATCATTATCCTTAAAAGTAACCGATCTGGAACCCGAGGAAACAAGGGCAATATTCAAAAATGTTAGGGTAGATTTAAGAATGTACAAACACCTTAAATTGTTTTTGCATGTTGAAGGAATTCAAACAAAACCGCAAGTTCAGGACAATGATTTAAAAGCCATTATCAGAATTGGAAGTGATTTAAACGACAACTATTATCAGATAGAAAAATTATTGACGGTATCCGATTACGGTGTAACAACACCGCTCGAAATTTGGCCGGAAGATAATAATTTGGATGCTTTTTTGGAATATTTCGGAAAACTTAAATTGTTGCGGTTTGAAGCAGGAATTGCGCCAAATGTATTGTTTCCGGCAGTAAACGCACCTTCACCATTTGAAGGATTGGACGGTTACGAAATTAGGGTAAAGGGAAATCCGAATTTGTCTAATATCAAAACCATTATGCTTGGGGTGAAAAATGTGACAAACACCAATCAAAGCGCTGAGATTTGGTTTAATGAAATGCGGGTTTCTGAGTTCGACAATAAAGGCGGATGGGCAGCCGTGGTAAGCGCTGATGCAAATTTTGCCGATTTTGCGGATGTTTCCGTAACAGGAAGAATGGAAACACAGGGATTTGGGGGCATTGAACAACGCGTAAATGAACGCAGCCAGCAAGACACTAAATTGTATGACGTGGTTACCAATGTGAATCTTGGAAAACTGTTGCCGAAAGATTGGGGCATAAGATTGCCTTTTAATTATAGCGTTTCCGAAGAGTTTAGGGATCCAAAATACGACCCGCAATACCAGGATGTGTTGTTTGACGATGCAAAAGACATCAATCCAAACAGTGCCAGCGCAAGAGATTATACCAAAAGAAGAAGCATCAGTTTAATCAATGTCCGGAAAGAATTTAATCAAAATTCAGACAATAAGCAGCGCTTTTACAGCGTCGAAAACTTGTCGGTTTCTTATGCGTACAACGAAACCTATCACAAAGATTACAATGTTCAAAAATTTAGTGACCAAAACGTGCGGACATCGGCAAATTATAATTATAGTTTTAAGGAATTTACGTTAGAACCATTTAAAAATTCTGAGGCGCTAAAAGGAAAATATTTGCAATTCATTAAAGATTTTAACCTGAGTTTATTGCCTTCAACAATCTCCGTAAATTCAAATATTATCAGACGTTACAATGAGCAGCTTTCAAGAAGTTTAATTGAAGGCTTGCCGGAATTGCCGGTGTTGCGCCAACGTCATTTTATGTTCGATTGGGATTATGCGATTGGGTACAGTTTAACAAAATCGCTGCAGTTTAATTTTAGGGCGACCAATAATAATATTTATGATGACTTTTTTGCAACGGATGACATTAAATTATTTGACAATTTCTTTACCACAGGAAGACCCGACCATTACCGTCAATCGTTAAACGGAACTTATAAAATACCTTTGAATAAAATACCAATGTTAGATTTTGTGAATGCAAACTATGCCTATACAGCCGATTTTGACTGGCAGGCATCTTCACAATCTTATGTGGACAAAGTAGGAAATGTGATCCAAAATGCAAATACGCATACTTTAGGTTTTGATATGGATTTTAATAAATTTTACAAAACCATTGGCATTGACAAGTTGTTGGATAAAAAGCCAAAGGCTTCAGCTGCCGATTCAAAAGTACCGGAAGTTCCCCAAAATGATGCCACCAAAAAGAACCAATCTGTTGGGTCTGAAATCGGACAAACGTTTTACAATGTGTTAACTGCAATAAAAAAAGCACGGATTAACTATTCTGAAAATAATGGAACTTTCTTGCCGGGCTACGTACCGCAAATCGGATTTTTGGGACGCGACAATTATGGAGGCGGGCTTGCGCCAACATTTGGATTTGTTTTTGGAAGCCAGATTGACATCAGACAAAGAGCGGTTGAAAATGGCTGGCTGCTGTCTAGAGACCAAAACGACCCTTATTTTAACAGAACATTTAGCCAAACGCATTTTAATAAATTGGACGCAACCATTACCGTTGAACCATCTAAAAATTTGGATATAGAATTTAGGGGAACTAAAACCTACACAAAAAACACATCGCAACAATTAGATGTGGTGAACAATATTTTAAACACAAATTCACCAATAACCCAATACGGCAACTTTAGCATAAGCCACAATATGATCAAAACATCATTCAACAACAGTGATGTTACCTTTGAGGAATTTAAAAATAACAGGGCAATTATTGCGCAACGGCTTGCCGCAAACACCGGACAACCGATTGGCGGTTTTGGCGAAACAAGCGAACAGGTAATGCTTCCTGCTTTTATGGCCGCCTATTCTGGCAAAGATGCGGCCACTGTAAATTTGGGCGCATTTAGGGAAGTGCCTGTTCCAAGCTGGAAATTAACGTATAAAGGATTGATGAAAATGGCTTGGTTTAAAGAACATTTCAGGAGCTTTTTGGTTACGCACAGCTATAATTCTTTATATTCCATCACAAGTTTCAGCAATAATTTGGCCTATAACGCTAATAATCCTTACACAGAAACCGATATAGCAGGCAATTACATCAACAAAACCATTTTTTCAAATGTTAATTTACTGGAAGAATTTTCTCCACTGATAAAAGTTGACGTTAAAATGAAAAATTCCGTATCTTTCAGCGGTCGAATCAATAAAGACAGAGGGCTTACTTTAAACTTTAACAACAATACAATTACCCAAATAAAAGGAACAGAATATGTGGTTGGATTGGGCTATAGGCTTAAAGATTTGGCGATGAACTTTAAGTTTGGCGATGAAGTGACAAAATTAAAAGGAGATTTGGATTTAAGGGCAGATGTGTCTTTGCGAGACAATGAAACAATTATCAGGGCTATAGATAAAGACAACAACCAAGTTACGGGCGGACAACGGTTATTGTCCATAAAATTCTTTGCGGATTATGCGGTAAGCAAAAACCTGACAGCATCTTTTTACTTTGACCAAAGTTCATCGCAATATGCAATTTCAACAACGTTCCCGAGACAATCGGTAAGTTCGGGATTAAGCGTCAGGTATATATTTGGTAATTAAAAAATAAAATAAACAGTAAATTAAATAATAAAATAATGAAAATTCCAGCAGATTTAAAATACACTAAAGATCACGAATGGGTAAAAGTTGAAGGCAATACCGCAACAGTTGGTATTACGCATTTTGCGCAAAGTGAATTGGGCGATATCGTTTATGTTGATGTTGACACCTTAAATGAAACAATTGAGAAAGAAGAAGTCTTTGGATCGGTGGAAGCCGTAAAAACAGTTTCAGATTTATTTATGCCAATTTCAGGAGAAATCATTGAATTTAATGAAGCATTGGGTGATGAACCTGAAAAAGTAAATAAAGATCCTTATGGAGAAGGCTGGATGATTAAAATAGCCATTTCAGACGCCTCTCAAATAGAAGAATTATTATCGGCAGCTGAATACGGAGAACTGATTGGGGCGTAATTATTTTTTTTACATCGCTTTACTTTTAACAATTGCAATTGCGGTTGGAAGCCTAATATCTCTTAAAAGCGGATTGGAAATTGGCGTGCAAATTTCAGATAAAATATTGCATGCAGGCAGTTATTTTCTGTTGACAATAAGCTGGTTGTTGGCATACGGCACAAAATCAGGCCCATTAAAATATGCCTTAATTGCCTCAGCAGTTTTTATTTATGGCATAATTATTGAGATTTTACAGGGGGCATTAACCGATTACCGACAAGCAGAATTATATGATATTTTTGCAAATTTTACTGGTATTTCAGTTGCAACAATATTTTTTATCCTTGTTATGAAAAAAAATTAATATCAATTAAAAAATATACTTGTATAATATATTTAAATTATTAAATTAGCAAACTATAAAAATTTTACAGATGCAAGTCAAAAAAAATCCAAAAGCGAATTTAGAGACCTACACCAAATTGTTTATGCAGTTGGGTTTGGTATTGGCACTTTTAATAGTGTATTTAGCCATTGAAAAGAAGACGTATGATAGAGTAATCGCAGAACTTGGCCCTGCAAGCTATAATGCCGAAGATGAAGAGCAAACAATAGAAATAGAACAAGTGAAACCGCCTGAGCAACAAGCGCCGCCGCCACCGGCACCTGATAAAATAGAAATTGTTGAGGACGAAAAAGAGGTAGAGGAAACAGTTATTAAATCAACTGAATCAAATGAAAAAGAGGCTGTTGAAATTACGAAAATTGTTGAGGTAAGCTTGGATGAGGATATCATGGAAGATGTTCCTTTCGCGATTATTGAAGATGTACCTGTGTATCCTGGATGTAAAGGCTCAAAAGCACAGTTAAAAGATTGTTTGCAGGAAAAAATATCTAAACACGTGAACTCTAAATTTAATGCTGATCTGGCGTCGGAATTGGGATTAACGCCAGGCGTTAAAAAAATATTTGTGATGTTTAAAATTGATAAAACAGGGGAGATTACAGATATTCAAGCAAGAGCGCCACATAAAAGATTGGAAGCTGAAGCGATTAGAGTTGTATCATCATTGCCTAAAATGATTCCGGGAAAACAACGAGGCCGTCCGGTTGGCGTAAAATACAGTTTGCCAATTGCGTTTAAAGTAGAATAACAAATTAATTAAATCTTATAAAAATACTGTCTTTTTTTAGAGACGGTATTTTTTTTGCTTCTTAGTTTGATATTTGGTAAAAACAAAATCATAAAAGGGTCTGATAAAAAAGGTAAATTTGTGCTAAATAAACAATAGATGGAATTTAATAACATTCTTTTACGAAAAGGATATACCAAAATAAAACTTAAAAAGATTAACACCAATCATTTTGAACTTAAAGTAAAATTAAACCAGGTAAAAGGTCGGTTTATTTTGGATACCGGAGCTTCAAATTCTTGTATCGACATCAATTTGGCGGAGAAATTTAAATTGATAGCCAAAGATTCCGAAACAAAAGCGGCCGGAGCTGGAGCTATTGGCATGGAGACAAAAATTTCTTCTAAAAACAACATTGAAATCAACCAATGGAAATACAAAAATTTTTCTATTGTATTGCTCGATTTAACTCATGTGAACACTGCATTGACAGAACATCACGCAGAAGCAGTTGACGGCATTATCGGCGCCGACATTCTTGAAAAAGGAAGTGCCATAATTAACTACGAGAAAAAATGTTTGTATTTAAAAAAGCTGGTGTATAAATTTTAAAAAGCCCCCTAATCCCCCAAGTGGAATAAAAAAGTTAAAGTTGTAGTTGTAAAAAAATCCAAGCAAACTTGCTTGGATTTTTACTGTTTTTTGAAGGCATCGTAATCTATAATTCCAACGCTTTTTTAGGATTGTTGTCCATCAAAATTTCCACAGGATTTTCCAAAGCCTCTTTAACGGCAACCAAAAAGCCAACAGATTCCCGTCCGTCGATAACTCTGTGGTCGTACGACAATGCAACATACATTATTGGCCTGATTACCACCTCGCCTTTAACAGCAACTGGTCTTTCAACAATGTTGTGCATTCCTAAAATTCCGCTTTGTGGCGGATTTAGAATTGGCGTTGACAACATAGAACCAAAAACGCCGCCGTTGGTAATGGTAAAAGTCCCTCCGGTCATTTCATCAACCGTTATTTGGCCGTCTCTTGCTCTTAATGCCAAACGTTTTACTTCATTTTCCACACCTCTAAAAGTAAGATTTTCCGCATTTCTGATGACCGGAACCATCAAGCCTTTTGGGCCGGAAACTGCTATGGAAATATCCATGAAATCGTGTAAAATTTTATAATCGCCATCCAGCATAGAATTTACGTCAGGAAACAATTTTAAAGCCCTTACAACCGCCAAAGTAAAGAAACTCATAAATCCCAATCCAACATTGTGTTTTTCTTTAAATTCATCTTTATAGTCGTTCCTCAGGTCGAAAATAGGTTTCATATCCACTTCGTTAAAAGTGGTAAGCATGGCAGTTTCATTTTTTACCGCCACCAGCCTTTCCGCCACTTTTCTGCGAAGCATGGAGAGTTTTATACGTTCGCTGCTTCGTGAACCGCCGGTTGGCGTTCCCATACTTGGCACGGCGTTTACGGCATCGTCTTTTGTGATTCTGCCATCTTTGCCGGTTCCTGTAACTTCAGAAGGCGCAATTCCTTTCTCTGTCAATATTTTTTTTGCTGCAGGTGAAGCTGCGCCGCTTGCGTAGGTCTTCTCGACTGCGCTCGAAGTGACGGGTTTTTCTGTTGTAATCGGTGTTTCAGGCTTCTCGACTGCGCTCGAAGTGACGATTTTTTCATTAGCTACTGAAGGCTGCTCACCAACAACTGCGTTTCCGCTGCCTGCCGGTTTTTTGCCATCCAAATCGATTAAGCAAACAACCGCGCCAACTTTTACCGTGTCGCCTTCTTCGGCCTTTAATGAAATAATGCCGCTTTCTTCCGCAGGCAATTCAAGGGTCGCTTTGTCTGAATCCACTTCGGCAATGGGCTGGTCTTTTTCAACATAATCACCATCTTTTACAAGCCACGCTGCAATTTCTACTTCTGTGATTGATTCTCCCGGTGAGGGAACTTTCATTTCTAAAATCATCTCTTTAATTTTTTTTATCTTTTTTCTGACTTAAATTCCTTCCGAAGAAAAGAATTTAAAACTTATTTTATTTGTTTAAATTCAATTTTGAGTGGCAACAAACTTTAATTGCCCAGAAATAGTCACTTATGATTTAACATTTGTTTTGTCTATTTCAAATACTTTATCAATAACGCGTTGGTGTCTGCGTTTAAATCTTGCTGAAGAACCTGCTGCAGGAACAGCAAGAAAGCCTTGTGAAGCCACTTCCAAATTTACCAATCTGAAACGTTGCAACATAAAACTCCAAGCGCCCATATTTTCAGGTTCTTCCTGTGCCCAAACATATTTTTTTACCTTCGGATAGCTGTCGATTACCTGTTGCAGTTTTTCCAAATGCAGCGGAAAAAGTTGTTCAATTCTTACCAGCGCCACATCATTTCTTTCCAACGAAGTGCGTTCGGCCAATAAATCGTAATAAAATTTACCGGTGCAAAACACTAATTTGGTTACATTTTTTTTGTCGATAGTGTCGTCAATTACCTCCTGAAAACTTCCGTTAGAAAACGCATCCAATGAAGAAGTTGCGGCAGGATGGCGGAGCAAACTTTTTGGCGTAAACACAATAAGCGGTTTTCTGTAATCGCGTTTCATTTGACGACGCAACAGATGGAAAAAATTTGCAGGTGTTGTGCAATCGGCTAAAATCATATTGTCTATGGCGCACAATTGCAGAAAACGCTCCATACGGGCCGATGAATGCTCAGAGCCTTGGCCTTCGTAACCATGCGGCAATAAAACCACAATTCCGTTTTGCAATTTCCATTTATCTTCTGCGGCCGATAGATATTGATCGAAAATAATTTGGGCACCATTGCTGAAATCGCCGAACTGCGCTTCCCAAATGGTTAAGGTATTTGGATGTGCCATGGCGTAGCCATAATCAAAACCAAGTACGCCGTATTCCGACAATAGGGAATTGTAAATATTCATTTTTCCTTGATTGTCACCAATTCTATTTAAAAGATTGATGCGTTCTTCGGAAATTTCATCACGCAAAATGGCGTGGCGGTGGCTAAAAGTTCCGCGTTCAACATCCTGTCCCGAAATACGAATGTTGAATCCTTCCTGAAGCAAGGTTCCATAAGCCAATGTTTCGCCCATTCCCCAATCTATCCGGTCATTTTCAAAAACCATTTGGTGTCTGTCCAATAAAATCTTTTCGGCTTTGCGTAAAAATTTAATGCCTTTTGGAACGGTTGAAACAATTTTGGCGATGTCTTTCAATTTCGATTTTGGGTAAGCTGTTTTTTCGGAAACTAACATCGCTTCCAAGCCTCTTCGGGTAAAATCTACCCAGGTTTCTTCCATAAATTCTCTTACTTTTGAAGTTTCAACCTCTTTTGATTGCAGGTATTCCTCTTCTAATAAGTCTTTAAATTCGGCAATAATTTTATTTAAATAAGCATCGTCAATAACACCCTCGGCAATCAGTTTTTGCGCGTAAAGATCTCTTGGATTTGGGTGTTTTGCAATGGCTTTGTATAATTTTGGCTGCGTAAATCGTGGTTCATCACCCTCATTATGTCCGTATTTTCTGTAACCAAGCAAGTCAATAAAAATATCTCTTTTGAATTGCATTCTAAAATTCATGGCAATTTCTATGGCGTGTGTAACGGCTTCAACATCGTCGGCATTTACGTGCAAAACGGGCGACAAGGTTACTTTTGCAATATCTGTGCAATAAGTGCTTGATCGCGCATCCAAATAATTTGTGGTAAAACCGATTTGGTTGTTCACCACAATATGAATGGTTCCTCCGGTTGAATAACCCGGTAACTGACTCATTTGTATCACTTCATAAACAACGCCTTGCGCGGCGATTGCCGCATCACCGTGAACAATAATCGGAAGTAATTTTGAATCATCTCCGTTGTAATCATTGTCTATTTTGGCACGGGAAATTCCTTGCACCACCGGACCGACAGTTTCCAAATGTGAAGGATTCGGAACCAAATTCATGGTAAGTTCCGTGCCGGTTTTCAATGTTTTTTGCGTAGTTAAACCCAAATGGTATTTAACATCTCCATCAATATTTTCATCTTCAAAATCTTTGCCTTCAAATTCGCTGAATAAATCACGAATTGGTTTTCTAAAAATATTGATGAGCGTGTTTAAACGCCCTCGGTGTGCCATTCCAAATACAAATTCCTTTACGCCAAAATTTTCTGCCGCAAGCCTAATCACCGCGCCAATTGCCGGAATTAAAGT
Source organism: Lutibacter sp. (assembly GCA_014859175.1). GTDB lineage: Bacteria > Bacteroidota > Bacteroidia > Flavobacteriales > Flavobacteriaceae > Lutibacter. The sequence continues at coordinate 13,296 of JACUUQ010000065.1, forward strand.
TTCACCGCCTTCTAAAGAAAAGCGTTTTTGGCCAACATATTTGGTTTGCAAAAAATTTTCAAAAGTTACCGCCTGATTCAGTTTTTGCAACACATATTTTTTAGTTTCAGGCGTATAGTTGGGGTGATTGTCGTTGGCGGCAAGCTGTTTTTGAATCCACCTCACTTCTTCGGGATTTCGAATATACATATATTCAACCCCAATAGAATCGCAATAAATAGCTTGCAAATGCTTAACTATTTGACGCAAAGGCGCTTTTCCGATGCCAATAATTTGTCCGGCATCAAAAACAATGTCTAAATCATTTTCAGAAAGGCCAAAATTTTCTAAGGAAAGGGTAGGCGAATATTTTCGACGTTCACGAACCGGATTTGTTTTTGTAAATAGGTGTCCGCGCGATCGATAGCCATTAATTAAGTCGATAACTTTAAATTCCTTGAGCACATTTTCAGGAACTTCAAAGACGGTATTTTCTTTATTTTCTTCTCCGTCTTTAAAGGAGTATTTTTCGTTGGCAAAGTCAAATCCTTGAAAAAAACTTCTCCAGCTGGGCTCTATTGTATCGGGATTTATCAAATACTGGTCGTACAAATCGCCTATAAAGCCCGTGTGCACCGCATTTAAAAATGAAAATTTATCCATAGTATTGTTAGTAGTCAATGTTTTAATTGATGGGGCAAAAATACAACTTTTACCAAAACCACCATTTTAATTATGGTTATTTTGCAATTATTATATTTATGGCAATATTTCTGCAAACCTTTTAAAAATATAGTTTTATATGTGCTTTTTTGACGAAAATTAAAGAGAACATTACAAAATTTGCGAAATTTTAATTATTGTTTTAAGTTGATTTACAAGAAGTTGCTTTTAATTGTAATTAAAGAATTTAAAAAGAAGAAATTTTTTTGATAATTTCTTGCAAAAAGCATAAAACCTTGTATATTTGCACTCGCAAAAGCGGATAAATTCCTCCTTAGCTCAGTTGGTTAGAGCATCTGACTGTTAATCAGAGGGTCCTTGGTTCGAGCCCAAGAGGAGGAGCCCAAGCGTA
>JACUUQ010000066.1 GCA_014859175.1 Lutibacter sp.
GAAATTGTTTCAGCAAATCAAAGCGAAAAAACATATATGGCCACACTTGTGGCTTCCACAAAATATTATTGGAAAGTGGTGGTAAAAGATGGTAAAGGCGGACAAACTATGGGTCAGGTTTGGAGTTTTACTACTGATTAGTTTTTAGTAAAGAGCAAAATTGCTAATTGAAGCTATTAAAAATTAGCCTAAGTCATGTAATTTAGAACTATCATTTAGGCTAATTTTTTTATTGAAGTATTGTAAATAATGTTTTGATAAGATGATTTCAAAACTATAAATACGTGCAAGTAATTTTTCTGCAAATAATCAGTATCAACCTGCCAAGCCGTTTATCAATTCTTATCTAGATTATTAAAGTCATCGTATCACTTTATAGTTTTGCAACTAATTATTTTTCTTCAAATAGCGCAGAATAACTAAATCTACTTGTAATATTCGGCACAGGTAACTTATAATTTTAGTGCTCATACATTTATTTATAGGACAATCAGATTCATAAAAAACGCTGTCTGGATATTTCCAGACAGCGTTTAAAGTATGTAGTTAAATTGAATTTAATTCACGATGCCTTCGGATACAAATTCAAATGTTGGAGGCGTGCTTCCTGAAGCGGCTGCAGTACATTTGAAAATATATTTGTGGTATTCATTTCCTGCAGAAACTCCTGTTGGATAATAAACATAGGTTGTTGCATGGTAATATACATCAAGTCCACCCACGGTTGGAACCGCATTTGGATATTTCAGTTGTAAAAATATTCCCATTCCCTCTTTTAATCGCGTCCACATCAAGGCAACTTTTGCTGCATCTGTGGTTAAAGCGTTAAATTCAGGATCTACAGTTACTGGTTGTACATAATTGCCTGTAAAATATGGGTTTCTATAACTTAAACGGAAACTAACATTATTGTATCTGCTGGCAAAACCATAATAGTATTCTTCATTTTTATAAAATGGATGAGCCAATACGGCAATACTAGGTGTTGCCAATACATAATCAACCATCATTTGATAATCAGCATTTCCCATTACTACTTTCACAGTTGGGTCAAACACCCATCCTGTATTTGAAAATACAAACTGTTCTGTTTTTGAAACGATTGAAGATGGCTTAGACCAAACGCCGTTTTGGAAAACGTATTCATCAACACGTGTTTGTGCTCCGCCTGAAAAATATTTATAAGCAACAATTTGCTTATTTCCATTTTGGGCATAAGGATATAGTTTTGCCAATAAAGTTGGTAAGTAATTTTCTGGTGGCATTGAGCTATCAAAGTTGTTAAACCTACCTGGCTGACCAGAAGCCGTTCCCATAGAATCATAATCTTCAATGGTTAAAACATAAATATTTTGTGCTAATGTCCATTTATTGGCAGCATACTTATAATATGCTTCTTCATTAACTTTATTTCCTTCTACTGTTGTAGTTACGTTATTGATGAAAAGATCAGCCCAAGTTTTAGCAACACGAACGCCATCTATTACAGCTGTAGGTCCACCGCCTTGACGTATGGCAATTTTACTAATCGATACTACTGGAGGAGCAGCTAAAGCGGCTGTTACTTCAGGAGTTTCTGGCATAGTTGTTACCGCTGAAGGAAGTACATATAAATTTGATACACCTGTGGTTATGTTATATGACGCCACAAGAAGATATGTGTTGTTATAATCAAATGCTGTAGTTCCCCAATTTGTCAAACCACTGAATCCAACACCAAATAAAATTTTACCCGTTCCATTATCTTTAGCCCAAACTCTAGTTGGATAAGCAGTTCCCTCATCCATAAAGTGTAAAAAATAGCCTCCTCCAGTACTAACTGCACTTATATTTAATAAGGCACTCATATAAACCGTTCCTGAAGTTTGTTCAGCAAATACGCTGTTTGCATCTTCAGAATTAGCCCCAATTGTTGCAGATCCGCCAGTTCCAGAAGATGGATAATCTGTCATTGATAAACTTGAATTGACATATCCTATAGGTGTAGTACCTGAATGTTTAACCCAGTTACTTGTTACAGTTGTTAAATTACCGTCCGTTGTGCCGTAATTAAAATTTTCTTCAACTAAATAATTACTGATAGTGGTTACGGAAGGAATTTCAGTATAATGACTGTATTTTGCCAATACTATTTTTCCATCTGTTGGGTCTGAAATGTTAGCCGCAAGAATGTCTGGTAAAAAATTAGCAGGGTTTACATCAGGATAAAATCCTGATGCGTTGTTTCCGCTTGCAGCATAATCAGCGTTGGTTAATGTATAAACGCTAGCACTTGCAAAATCCTCTAAATAAGAAGGACGTGCTTGACCAAAATTATAAGTAATCATTGCTGTAGAACCTAGATCTGCATAAGGATATTGGGTTTTAAGCAAGAATGGCACATAAGTAGAAGCAGGAACTGCAGTTGTAAAGTATTTATTTGTTTTAATACTATTGGCAAGACTAATTTCTTCTGGCGTTGATGCAACTTTAGCGGCTGCATTGCTGATGGTTGTGTAATCAGTTTCCGTCAATGTGTAGTTGTACGCTGCTAAATTTTTAATTTGAGTCTTGTCATCAAGTCCTTCAAATTGGTCGTTAAAGTCATCACAAGCACCAAGAAGCACTGCAAAAACCAAAGCCGACAGCAATGAATAGATTGTATTTTTCATGTTTTTCATTTTTTAGAATTTAATTTTTAATGAGGTAGAGAATGTTCTTCCGAAACCATAAAATACCGGAGATGTTTTCCAATCGTGATTAACACCATCATTTGCATCTGTAATATATTCAGCATTTAAGAAATTTTGAATATTTCCAACCAATACGGCATCAAAACTGCTTATTTTGAAACGAATACTTGCGTTTAAGTCAAAAGTTGTTGCATCAGGAATTTGCCAAGGCTGTGCGAAATTAGTTGGATTTAAGCTTGATCCAACAGAAGAAATACTGAAATTGGCATAATTTCTTCCAAAGTAATTGGCGTCAACACCTACATTAATTGATTTAATAATTTCATATCTAACGCCCAATGCTGCAGTTGTTTGCGCAGAGTTACCTACGCGGATTCCACCAATGTTCACATCAATTTTGGCATGTTGAGGGCTTTGTAATTCCACTATATTTCCATTTGCATCTGTTGGTTGTCCGCTACGGTTGTAAAGATATCCAGAAGCATCATCTTGCCAATTCCAGTCACCATAAGAAATCATACCGGTAATTGTAAGGCCATCAATTGGTTTAGCACTGAAATCAATTTCAATCCCTTGATGAAGCGCATTTACTCCATCCATGTTTGCAACCAAACTTTCTGGACTGTTAGCATTGATGGAACGTACCATTGTTTTATCTTTCCACAGTGTACGGTAAAGATTCAAGTTGGCAGAGAAGAAAGTTGATCTGTAACCATAACCTAATTCATAAGAAAATGCTTTTTCATTAACTGCATTTGGATTGGTAACATTACTTATTGTTGATTGTAAGAAAGCACCACCCGAGAAAAATGGGGCACGAGAAATGGTTCCTAAATTTGCAAACACATTATGGTTGTCATCTAAATTGTAATTGGCACCTCCTTTGGCGCTAAATCCTAAAAAGTTAACAGTTTCTGATGTGGACTGGTCGCTATCGTAATAGAAACGGTCTTCACGCCAGTTGCTGGTGTTTGATCCTGATAAAGAGATAAAAGTACTTAGGTCATCCTTATTGTATTCAGCTTGCATAAAAACACCTTGGCTAAATACAAAACCGTCATAATCACGGTAAACAACATCACCTACACCCAATTTATTTGTTCTCCAAGCATCGCTGCTAAGAAGCGGACGAGAGGAAGTTGCATCAATAAAAAAGTCACCGCCATATAAATCTGTAATCACGTTGGTGTGAACACCTTTATAGTATCTAAGATCAAGTCCTCCGAAAAAATCTACGTTTTCGCCAATCTTTGTGCTGTAAGTTGATAAACCACCATACCACATATGTTGGTTCACGCTTTTTGACATAACCATTTTTGAGCCGTTTTCACTTGCTGTGTTTAAGGCATAAATTCCGGCATAGTCAAAAGTTCCGTCAGCATCACGGAAAGCAGTATTTGGAACGCCGTTTGATGCGCCAAACCAATTTCCTCTATCAGCAGATGAAAAACCTTGGCCGCTTGTTCCGCTTCCGTCACCAATAGATGCATAAAGCACAGTGGAAAGGTTTGTTTTTTCATTGATTATCCATGTATGATTTAATGAAATCTGTGGTTTGTGATAAACATTACGCGATGAAACTTTACGTTGCCCGTTCATATCAAAACCGTATGAAGCATTGTATCTGTATTTCAATGGTTGTTTTTGCCATTCAGAAATCAATAATTTATTGCCATTATTTCTTTGATTGTGCCACTGTGGCGCGCCAAATGCAGTAAATGACAATTGGTGCGCGTCATTTATTTTTTTCGAAATATTGATAAAATAATTCGCGGCTTCAAACTCAGTTCCCTGAATATATCCGTCTCCTGAAGTTTTAGAGCCTAAAAGCGTAACCGCCCAGTTTTTTTCGGTCAATCCTGTAGAATATGAGAAGCCAACTTTGCTGTAACCATCATTACCAATGCCGTAAGAAATAGCACCGCCTTCTTTAGCATCTATAGATTTTGTTACAACATTGATAGAACCACCTAACGAAGGTGCTGCCACTTTTGAGGCTCCAAGTCCGCGTTGTACTTGCATAGATCTGGTAACATCACTTAAACCAGCCCAGTTAGACCAATAAACGCCACCCCATTCCATATCATTAACAGGAACACCGTTAATCATAACAGCAATATTGGCTGATTCAAAACCACGAAGATTTACACGAGAATCACCATAACCACCACCTTGTTTTGTGGCATAAATTCCTGGAGTAGATTTTAAAATTTCAGGAAACTCTTGAGTTCCTAATTTGTTTTCAATAAGTGATGCTGAAATCGTGGAAACCGCAACCGGAGTTTTTCTTTCAATAGCAAAAGAAGCTTGTGTAATTACTATTTCAGATAAAGTTTCAGCAGAAGTATTAAGTACAATTGTTCCTAAATTAGCATTTCCACTGAATGATACAGAAGATGTTTCATAACCCATGAACGAAACTTGTAACGTACCTTTGGCAATGGTAGTTTCTAAAGTAAAGTTTCCATCAAAATCTGTTGAAGCTCCTGTTTTAGTGCCTTTGACAACTAAAGAAGCGCCAGGAAGTGGTTGATTTGTTTCATCAACAACCTTACCTGTAAGTTTGGTTTGAGCGAAAATGGCAGAAGAACTAATTAATAGTGCTACCATTAACAAATTTTTAAATTTTCTCATTGTTTAAATTGAATTTGAATTAAATGTTTTTGCAAAATTTGTTATTTTTACCAAATGAATCTTTAATTAATTGTTAAGTTTTTAACAAAAATTTAAGACAAATAAATGTAGTAAAAAACACCTTTAAAACTGATTTACATTAATTTATATATTAACAGTTTATTAACAGATGTTAAATAACGGTATAAGTTGCTTATTATATGGATAAAAATTTAATTATTTTCTAATAATTATTAACCAATTATGTTAATAAATCTGATTCTAACTTTACAAATGAAAAGTAAAGTATTTAAACAAAAAAGGAAGCCGTCTCTAGTTGTGAGACGGCTTCCTTTTTTTAAGTAATCATTGAATTGTTAAAAGGAGTATTTAACACCTACTTGAAGTTTCCATGTCTCACCATAGAAATAATTAGTGTCAAATGTTTTAACAGGATATTCACCATTTACTTTTACAAAAGAATATGAAGGAACATTAGAAGCGTCTTTACCTTCATATTTTAAAATACTTCCCCTGTTTGATACGTTATTATTTTGAGAAACGCCCCATTCAGAGTTCAAAATGTTACCAACATTTAAGAAATCTAAACTAAATTGTAACGTGTTTTTAGTTTGGCCAACATTAATATAATACTCACGCAGCAACCTTAAATCAAAGCTATGAACCCAAGGAGTACGTGCAGCATTAGCTTGAGCGTAACTACCTTTGTTATTGCTTAAATAAGTGTCTTGTTCCATAAAGTTAAAGAAAGCAGTTTCATCAGCAGTACTAATAAATTTTATATCCCCTTTATTTTTAGGAATATAAATTAAATCTGTAGCAATACCATCACCATTCATGTCGTTGGAATAAGTATAGCTGAATCTGTTTGAAGAATTACCTGAATAAAATACGTTAATAAATGTTGACGACTTTACAGAGTCATTCCACCAAGGAATTTTATAAGAAACAGATCCAATTACTTTGTGTGGCACAACATATTGAGAGCGCTGCAATTCCGGTAAATGTGGTCCATTAACGGCATCTAACCCTCCATAAGCAGAGGAAGCATTACTACCAGGCATTCCGGAAATTTCTTGCGATTCCGTAAAAGTATAAGCAGCCATTAATCTTAAATCTTTTATAGGCTCTGCATTCACTGTAATATTAGAAATTGCACCCCATCCTTCACTTGTATTTGATAAAACGTAAGCATTTTTAGAAGTATAGGTACGATTACTAGGGTAAATATAACGGTCGTCAGCACCTGAAAAACGTTCCCACGTAGCATCAGGTTGTTTAAGATTGTAATTTTTAAGCATTACGCCATTTATGTTTTTGGTGTATATGTTTTCCAAAGTAACAGATAAAGGGAAAGATACAGGAACTTGATAGTCAAAAGCTAATGATGTTTTCCATACCTGAGGCATTTTAAAATTTTGATCTACACCATTTACATCACGAGGCAATACACCATCTTCAGGACTTATTGTATTTGGTAAGTTTAATCGATTAATCATTTCATCTACATCCGTAATCATCGGTCCTGCTAAACCGGCTAAAGCTGGGTTAACGTTTTTAATAGAGCCATCAGAATTATAGGTAGTTGTTGCAGCGTAACTTCCTTGTACCATTCCAGAATTGGTTGGCATGTTAGTAAAAAACACTAATGGTAATCTACCAGAAAATATACCTGTACCTCCTCTAAGTTTCATAGATTGATTGCCTTTTATGTCCCAAGAGAAACCAACTCTAGGAGATAACTGAATGTTTGCGTCTGGCCATTTCCCAGTATCAATTATTCTACCTCCAAAATCTAAATCATAAATTGAATTATTTGTAATAAGGTTGTCTTCATATTTTAAATAATCGGCACGGATTCCATAAGATAATTTAAAATTTTGATTGATATCCCAATCATCTTGCAGGTATAATCCTAATTGATTAAAGGCAACTTCGGCATTTGGGTTTTGTTCACCGTCATAACCATAAGTAAGTGCAAAATCTCTTGGTGCAGCTTGACTGAGAAAATCTTCTACACTAGCATAGCGATAGTAACCTGTACCATTTCGCATATATGAATTGTTAGCCAATTGATGTTCAAAACTAATACCTCCTGTAATTTTATGGTTGTCTAAGTGATATGTTAAATTATCAATAGCTGTAAAAGTATTGTTGTTAACGGCATTGTTCCAAGTAAATAATTCGTAACCAGCAGAAATATAAGGTTCTAATATTTGAGATCCACTTGTAGTTACACCCTTCATGATATCAATAAAAGGAAAAGGAGAAGAGTTTGAGCCACGGGCATCTTGTATTTTAGAATAAGTTACAAGTAATTGATTTGAAAATTTATTTGAAAATCTGCTGTTTAAATCCATTGAGAATGAATTAACAATATTATCCATAGAATATATAGAATTAGAGAAAGCCATAGAATATTGCGAAATACGATTCATATTTCTGTTGCGGTAACCAGCATCAGTTGAGTTGCCATTTGTAGCATTCCATCCTTGATTTTTAGTATAATTATAGCGTAAACTTAATTTGTGTTTATCGTTTATATTCCAATCTATACGAGCTAAAAGTTTTTTATTAGTTTCATCAGCTGGATAATCGCTATAAGAACCTGGGTCATAGCCATAATTAGAAATTAAATGATTTTTAACTAAATCTAAATCTGCAGTACTTGTGCGTGAAAGCGATAAGTCTAAGTTAGCTACTCCATCTACTGATGGTCTCCAATTTACTACTTGTCCTGGTCTAACAATCGACTCAACATTTGCAAAGAAGAATAATTTATTTTTAATAATTGGACCTCCAAAAGTTGCACCATACGTTTTTGTAGATTCTTCTGCACGCTCTCCAAAATCAACATCACCAATTCTATTACCTCTCATATCTTGGTTTGTAAAATAAGTGTAAGCGGAACCTTTAAATGTATTAGTTCCAGATTTAGTAATAGCGTTTATTCCACCACCAATAAAATTTGTTTGACGTACATCAAAAGGTGCAACCACGACTTGTACTTCTTCTATGGCATCTATAGAAATCGGACTTCCACCACCTGGTAACATAGAGCTTAAACCAAAGTTATTGTTAAAATTTGCCCCATCTACAGTAAAATTTGTTGAACGTCCATCACCACCTGCAATACTCATTCCATTTGAATAAGGAGAAATACGCGCAATATCAGAAATGCTTCTATTTATTGTTGGCATAGCAGTCATTTCTGTATTTGAGATGTTTGTTGTTGCTCCAGTTTTTTGAGTTGAAAATTTACTTCTTTTTACAGATATTACAACCTCGTCTAACGAAACATTTTCTTCAGTTAAAACAACATTATGAATATAAGCTGCCCCTAATCCAATCGTTATATTATTAGTTAGGTTATTTCCATATCCAATATAGGTTACTTCAACTTTATAAGGTCCGCCAACACGCATACCGGGTAAATTGTAACGACCTTGATCATTCGTAACCGCTCCATAGATAGTTCCTGAAGGTGTGTGGGTTGCAACTACTGTAGCACCAATAATAGGGCCTTGTGGACTAGAAACCAAACCATTTATACTAGATGAAGTTACCTGTGCAATTATAGCATTAGAGCATAAAAACAACACAGAAATGAGTAATAATTTGATAGTTTTTTTCATTTTGATTAATTTGAATTAATTTTATTGAATTAAATGTTTTGCAAAATTGGTAATTTTTAACATATTTATCTTTACTATATTGTTAAGTTTTTAACAAAAAATTAAGACAAATAAATATAGTAAAAAACACCTTTAAAACTGATTAACATTAATTTATATATTAACAGTTTATTAACAGATGTTAAATTTGTGCATAAGTTGCTTATATTCCAAAAGAAAAATGAGCCCAAATTGATGATTAATGGGCTTACCGGCTGAATAACATTAAGTTATGAACATATAATAAAAAAAAATTTTCATCAAAAAACAGCTTCATTTATTAAAAATCAGCTGTTTTTAGGTAGTGATAAAAAAATAGCACTTAAGCCATCACTATTTTTGAAGGTATTTATTGGCCAGTTCTTTACCCAATTCAACGCCGAATTGGTCAAAACTGAAAATGTTCCAAATAATCCCCTGGACAAATATTTTGTGTTCGTAAAAAGCAATTAAACTTCCCAGAGTTTTAGGTGTCAATTTTGTGATTAAAATAGAAGTGCTTGGTTTATTGCCTTCAAAAACTTTATAAGGCAACAAGGTTTCTATGTCATCCATTTTGCCTTGCATTTTTAAATCCAAATGTGCTTCTTCTTTCGTTTTTCCTTCGGCCAATGCTTGGGTTTGGGCATAAAAGTTGGCCATTAATTTGGTGTGGTGTTCAGTATTTCCGTAAAGTGATTCTTTAAATCCAATAAAATCGGCCGGAATTAATTTCGTTCCCTGATGCAATAATTGCATAAATGCGTGTTGTGCATTTGTGCCTGTGCTTCCCCAGATAATATTTCCTGTTTGGTAGGTAACCCTTTTCCCGTTTTTGTCGGCACTTTTGCCGTTACTTTCCATAATGGCTTGTTGCAGATACGGCGCAAATTTGCTGAGATATTGGGTGTATGGCAAAATAACTTCGGTTTCAGCGTTAAAAAAATTGGTGTACCAAATGCCGATCAAACTTAAAATTACCGGTGCGTTGTTTTCAAACGGCGTGTTTTTAAAATGCTCGTCCATTTCATAAGCGCCAACTAATAATTCTTTAAAATTATTGAAGCCAACAGCCAAACTTATGGTTAAACCAACGGTGCTCCATAATGAAAATCGGCCTCCAACCCAGTCCCACATTGGGAAAATATTTTTTGAGGAAATACCAAAATCATTAGCGGCTTTTAAGTTTGTGGAAACGGCCACAAAATGTTTTGCAACATCACTTTCAGAAGCGGTTTGCAAAAACCATTTTTTTATGGTGGTTGAATTGGTAAGCGTTTCTTGGGTTGTAAATGTTTTTGAAACTACCACAAACAAGGTGGTTTCCGGATTTAAGGTTTTAATCACTTCCTGAACGTGGTCTCCGTCAATGTTTGAAACAAAATGAACGTTTAAATGATTTTTATAATATTTTAAAGATTCTACCACCATATCCGGACCTAAATCCGATCCGCCAATGCCAATATTCACCACATCGGTGATCGATTTATTGGTATAGCCTTTCCAGCTTCCCGAAACTATTTTATCGGTAAAAGATTCCATTTTATTCAAGGCATCTTTTACGTCAACCATTATGTTTTTTCCTTCAAGCATAACAGGTTCATCTGACTGATTTCTTAAAGCGGTGTGTAAAACTGCCCTGTTTTCGGTTTTATTGATTTTTTCTCCTGAGAAATAGGATTTTATGGCACTTTCCAAATCTACTTCGTGGGCCAAATCCAATAAATGTTTTAGGGTTTCTTCGGTAATTCTGTTTTTTGAATAATCAAATTCAAAGTTGTTGAAATTGATGGTGAATTTCTTTTTTCGATCAGCATCATTGTTAAACAATGATTTTAATTGAACTGATTCTAAAGTTTTATAGTGAGAAGTAAGTGCTTTCCAAGCTTTTGTTTCGGTTGGGTTGATGTTTTTCATTGTCTTGATTTGTGAATTTATTTATTAAAATAAAATATTTTTATTGGGAAATTCTATCGAATCCAATTGAATTTTAAGGGGCTCAATATATTTTTTATACGCAGGAACTTTATTTTTATTCATAGGCTCCGAATTGGGGAATTTTTGTTTTAACGGATCAACTTGCTCGCCATTTTTCCAAAAACGATAACATACATGAGGCCCGGCAGTATTTCCCGTCATCCCAATATAACCGATAACTTGTCCTTGTTTTACATAATCACCAACTTTTACAGCGCGTTTGCTCATGTGCAAATATTGCGTGCTATATGTGCCGTTATGTCTAATTTTAACGTAATTTCCATTGCCGCCTGCATACTTTGATTCTACAACGGTTCCGTTTGCGGTGGCTTCTATTGGCGTTCCAATCGGCGCGGCATAATCTGTCCCTTTGTGCGCTTTAATTTTGTTTCCGTAATAGGCAATGCGCCTTTTTAGGTTGTATTTTGAAGAGATTCTGCTAAATTTTACAGGCATTTTTAAAAACTGCCGACGTAAAATATTGGCTTTTTCATCGTAATATTCTGAAGCTTTGTTGGTGGAATCTGTTTTGTAATTAAAAGCATAAAAAGGCTTGTCGTTATGCTCAAAATAGGCGGCTTTTATTTTCCCTATGCCAACAGGGATGGTGTCTTCAATATAAAATTGCTCATACACCAGTTTGAATTTGTCATTTTTTTGAAGTTTGGAGAAATCGATGGCCCAGGCAAAAACTTCATCCGCCATTTTATAAGTCAAATCTGGACTTAAACCCTGGCTTTTGATGGCGTGCGAAAGGTGAGTGGTAATTAAGCCGGAGGCTGTTTCAATTTTAGTTTTAATGGGTCTTTTTCCGTTTAAAACAGTGATTACCGAATCTTTAAAATCAATAATGGTATAATTAATTTTCGATTGCCGATAAATAAATACTTGTGCTTGTTGGGTTGAATCGTTTTTAGCAAGAATGGTATAAGGTTTTCCGGCTTTAAGGCTTCTAAGGTTGAAGGAATCCTTTATTTTGGTTACAATTTTGTGTATTTTAGAAGCGCCAATTTTATTTCGGGACAATATTTCCCCAAAGTTTTCTCCTGATTTAAGGGTGTCATTTATCACTGTGTAATCGTTTAGCCGATAACCAAATTCATAAACAATTTTTTCAGGTATTATTACGGGTTCATCAGGTTTTTCATTTTTACAGGCAATACTTAAAACAACGAATAAAAGGGCAAAGAATTTTTTCAAAAGAGGCTGATTTTACAATTAAATTTGATTCAACAAATGAATTGCGAAAATACAATTTAATTTTAAAAAATTATGTTAAAAGGGTGGGCTAAACCTTTAAATTGGTCCAAATCTGCTCTTAAAGAGCCAACGGCAAGGGAAGCTTTAATTAACAGCGGAATTTTATTTTCGTCATCGCTTATCCAAATTGTCAAGCTTTCCTGTTCTTTAAAAACACGGCCTGCCTGCACCATTGGCCTAAATTTTAGTGCATTAACTTTTCCGAATTTTGTTTTCACCACTTCTTTTCCTAAAAAATGGAGTTTAAAATTGGTGGATTCTTTATCTAGAAACATTTTCAATTCAATTTCATCACCAGCTTTTAAATTGGTTAAATTTTGATTTCTTAAAAAGTATAAAGATGATAAAAGATCCTGAATGTCTTCCCCGATAGGATGCTTATCAACCGTATTGCGTTTGTGATTTTTTACAATGGCCTCTTTTTTTTCGTGGTTGAATAAAATTTCTTCGTCTTTGGTATAGCCGCCTTCGTCAATTTTTCTGATGAAACGATAAGGCAATAAAGATTCTTTATACATATAGGTTTGATAATCGTCTTTTACGTTAAAAAACAAACTCACAATTCCGGTAGATTTTCCTTTTCCAAGAATATGGAAAGCCTCTTTTTGGTTGTTTGTGGTTTCTCTCACTTCCATTGTTGAAAAACCTGCATTTAAAAAATTGCTGTAACTCATTTTAAATTTAAGCCATTCCCCTTTTTGAAAAGCAAAATTTTGTGATGGTTTTTTAATTTTTGAAACAGGTTCAATCGATTTTCCATTTATTTTTTGAGCAGATTGCCCCATTGAGGAAAATGCAATTAAAAAAATAAATAAGCGTATAATGTTTTTCATTTAATAGTTTATTAGGGATTCTAATTCTAAAAATACAATTATCGCGCCAAAAATAATAAAAGCTTCACACATACGGCGTTAAGCTTTTACTAATAATTTAAAATTACAAAGTTCCTCTACGCTCCTGTTCCGCTTCTATCGATTCAAACAAAGCTTTAAAATTTCCTTTTCCGAAGGATTGCGCCCCTTTTCTTTGAATAATTTCAAAAAAGAGCGTTGGTCTGTCTGTTACCGGTTTGGTGAATATTTGTAATAAATAGCCTTCATCATCCCTGTCAACCAAAATTCCGAGATCTTTTAATGCTGTCAAATCTTCATCAATTTCACCAACCCTGTCTAATACGGTGTCGTAATAAAAGCCCGGAACATACAAAAATTCAACGCCGCGTTTGGTCAATGCTTTCACAGTTTCCAAAATATTGTTGGTGGCAACCGCAATATGCTGCACGCCCGGACCATTGTAAAAGTCCAGATATTCTTCAATTTGTGATTTTTTCACACCTTCCGCAGGTTCATTTATGGGAAATTTTACGCGGCCGTTGCCGTTGGTCATCACTTTACTCATTAACGCCGTATATTTTGTTGAAATATCTTTGTCATCAAATGTAATTAAGTTTGCAAATCCCATCACTTCATTGTAAAATTTTGACCATACATTCATTTCGTTCCAGCCCACATTGCCCACCATATGATCAATATATCGCAAACCAACATCAGGAGGATTATGGCTCGAATTCCATTTCACAAACTTTGGCAAAAACAGGCCGTTGTAATTTTTTCGTTCCACAAAAATGTGAACAGTATCGCCGTAAGTATGAATTCCGGAACGAATAACTTCACCATTTTCATCGCTTTCTTTGGTTGGTTCCATGAACGATTTTGCGCCCCGTTTGGTGGTTTCTTCCCAAGCTTTTGCAGCATCTTCCACCCAAAGCGCCACCACTTTTACGCCATCGCCATGTTTTTGGATATGGTCAAAAATTTCATGGTTATTTTTGTTTGGCATGGGTGTGGTTAACACCAATTTTATTTTATCCTGAACCAAAACATAACTTGTTCGGTCTGTTAAACCAGTTTCCAATCCGGCATAAGCCAACGATTGAAATCCGAACGCGGTTTTGTAATAATGTGCTGCCTGTTTGGCGTTTCCAACATACATTTCCACATAATCAGTGCCCAATAATGGCAAGAAATCCTGTGCTTCCGGAAATA
>JACUUQ010000298.1 GCA_014859175.1 Lutibacter sp.
ACCGTAAATTCCTGAAATGGCTAAAGCGAAAAAGAGAAATAGCATTAAATAGCCACTCGATAGTTTAATAAGTTTTTCCTGTGTCATGATTGTTGTTTTAGTTGATATTAATATGATATCATAAAGATATAAAATAATTTTTAATCTTTCTAAATTTTTTACCCGTTTTATTTTTTATCTTAGCCAAAATTTAAACAGATGAAACGAGCTATAACAAATTTTGATTCACTCAGAAATGATTAATGGCGAACTGCATCTGTACCAATAAAAAATAAAATTTAAACAGATGAAAACTTTCAAATTAAGCTATATTGTAACTGTATTTTTACTGATAAGTTCACAATTATTTGCAAATGACGGCAACCCGGATTGGGGAAAAACAGGTCACAGAACCGTTGGCGAAATTGCTGATGGCCATATAAAATCTAAAACAAAACGCAAAATTGCCGAAATTTTGGACGGACAAAGTTTGGCGTTGGTTTCCACTTTTGGGGACGACATAAAATCGGACAAACGTTACAGAAATTTTAATACCATGCATTATGTGAATATGCCTTTTGGCGTAAAATATGAAGATTCTGAAAAAAATCCCAAGGGCGATATGGTTACAGGAATCGAAAAATGCAAAGCTGTTATTTTAGATAAAAACGCCACCAAAGAAGATAAAGCTTTTTACTTGAAATTATTGGTGCATTTTATGGGCGATTTACATCAGCCGATGCACGTTGGAAGGGCCGAAGATAAAGGCGGAAACGACATTCAGGTGCAATGGTTTGGAAGCGGCACCAATTTACATTCGGTTTGGGATTCAAAAATGATTGACGGTTTTGAAATGACTTACACCGAACTTGCCGACAATGCCGATAAAATTTCTAAAGAGCAGGTGAAGTTTTTGCAAAAAGGCAATTTAGTGGATTGGGTGAACGAAACCCAAACTTTTGCGGTGAAAGCTTATGCATCTGCTGAGGTTGGCGAAAAATTAAGCTATAATTATTCGTATGAAAATTTTGAAACGGTTCGTTCACAACTTCAAAAAGGCGGCATTCGTTTGGCAAAAGTGTTGAATGATTTGTTTAAATAAGAATCCTATCCCCAGCCTCCCGCACTAAAACGGGACAGGCCTGTCTTCGGCAGGTAAACTTTTCCTAAGGAAAGGGAGTTTGATTTTATTAACTTTTAACAAATAACATTTAACATATAACCTGCCTGCCTTCCGGCATGCATTTAACTTTTGTTATAATGCAACCAGCGTCTTTGCTCCCTTAAAAGCAAAGATTCAAATTTATGCGGAATTTCAATTTTTAAGTTGATTTCTTTTGAAGTTTTTGGATGGCGATAAGTTATTTCCTGTGCGCATAAAAAAAGTCCTTTTCCCCTGTGAAGCATTTTTTCTTCCACATATAATTTGTCGCCAAAAATGGGATGGTCAATATTTGCCAAATGAATGCGTATTTGATGCGTTCTTCCAGTTTTTGGGAACACATTTAAAAGACTTAAATGCCCAAATCTTAAAGAGTTTACAACTGTTACAACTTCAAAATCGGTTTCGGCAGTTTTGTCTTCAATCGGCGATTTAATTTTTCCGTTTGTAAGCACTTTGCCAATCACAATCGCGCAATATTTTTTTTGGATGGTCTGATTTTTAAATTGGTTTCCCAATGCAATTTGTGCTGTTTTTGTTTTGGCAATCAGCAAAATTCCCGAGGTTTGGTTGTCCAACCTGTGCACTGGCGTTGGCCAGGGAAGCGCATCGGGTTCGGTGCTTTTTCCCAAATTAAATGGCAATGCGTTGTAAATGGTTTTATAGGCATTGCCGCTTACCGAAAATCCGGCCGGTTTGTGAATTGCCGCCATATGCTGGTCTTCAAATAAAATTTTTAAGGGAAGTTCAAATATTTTGGGTTGCGACTGCGGCTTTTCCAACAAATCGATTACTTGGCCATTTTGCACATAAGTTCCTGTTTCTGGTATTTCACCGTTGATTAAGATTTGTCCGCGTTTGATGGCTTTTTTTATGCCTGCGTTTGACGGAATAAAATCGTAAAATATTGTTGGCGCATAATTTTGCAGCCTAATATTTTCAATGCCTTTTGGGACAATATGTGTATGAAGTAAATTGATAATTTTAGACTTTTAACATAAGATTTACCATTTGCGATTTACGATTTTTGAGAAGGATCTTGGATGGGCTTTCAAATTTTAAACTTTACTAAAGTTTCGGAGTTCATAACTACCTAAAAATCAGGTATTGTTTTATAAAAA
>JACUUQ010000067.1 GCA_014859175.1 Lutibacter sp.
AATGAACAAATCTAAACTAATTTTTTCGATAGAAAAAATAGATTGGTTCTACATGTGATATAAAATACAATAAAAGGCTAGTGAATGACGTTAATTTTCCCATTTATAGCGGACCGCACCCTATTTTTTAAATAAATTACCTCGAGGCAGAACCATCGAGGTATCTATCGGAAGAAAGTAAATTTTTAGTTTTATGAAAACCTTAGGTTTTCAAACTTTCCTCTCTAACCTCGAGGCAGAGCCTCGAGGAATTTAACTGATTAAATTTTTTTGAACATCACATAATGTTCCCCAACGCAAGAAATCTCAAATTTATTCCCATAAGTTTGAAACCCCTGCTTTTTGTAAAAATCAACTGCGGCAATACGTGCATTGCACCATATAATTGTTATGTTTTTTCCTTTTAAAATTTGATCTGCTTTTTGCAGCATGAGTTTTCCGGCACCAAAACCCTGATATTCCGTTAAAGTGGCCATCCCTCTCAATTGATACTGATTTCCTTCAAAATTTTTAAAATTAGCTTTCATATAACTGGAAACTGCAATCAATTTATCGTTTTTAAAAGCGCCCAAATGAAAAGTGTTTTCATCAAAATCGCCATTAAATTCAAATGGCAACGGAATATTTTTACGCAATACTTCCAACCTGATCGGAAAAGTTTCCTGGGCTGAAATTTCATTAATTTGTATCATTGCTTTAACTAAATTTTTTATTTATTGGATGATTAACATAAAGTTGAAAACAATTCATATTTTCAAATTATTTTCCTACTATTGATATCAATGATGCTAATTTACTATTAATATGGAACATCTTGAAATTAAATTAATTGAGAAAGAAAATATTTTCTCCATTTTGCCTTTGCTAAAAGAATTAAACACAAATACGCCAGAAATTGTGTTAAAAGAACGCTTATTGGAAATGACAAAACAGCATTATGAATGTGTTGGCGTGTTTTTAGATGAGGAATTGGTTGGCATTAGCGGACTTTGGTTTTTGACGCGTCATTATTGCGGAAAAACGGTTGAGCCTGACCACGTGGTGATTGGCGAAAATCACAGAAATAAAGGATTGGGGAAAAAATTATTCCAATGGATTTATAATTACGCACAAAGTATTGGTTATGAAGCCACTGAATTAAACACCTATATTGAGAATGAAAAATCGCACCGGTTTTACGAAAATGAAGGTTATAAAAAACTGGGATTCCACTATATAAAAAAGTTTAAAAATTCTTAAAAAACGTTTGTGGAAGTCTAAAAGGATTGTATATTTGCCAAGCATTTGCGAGAGTAGCTCAGTTGGTAGAGCTTCAGCCTTCCAAGCTGACTGTCGCCGGTTCGAGCCCGGTCTCTCGCTCAAAAAAAAGCCAAACTTTCGTTTGGCTTTTTTTATAAAAATCTTTTTCCGAAAAGCAACAAAAGCACAATAGGAATGCCCAATAATATAACAGCCATAGTACTTTCCAAAAACACTTCGGGATACACCAACAACATCAACGCGTAACCCCCAACAGATCCTCCCAAATGCGCTGCATGTCCAATATTGCCAACTTTATTTTTCATTCCGTAAATGGAATAAATCAAATAACCTATCCCAAAAATATAACCGGGAATTGGAATTGGCAGGGGAAACATCATCAGTTTCATATCGGGATTTAATAAAATTGCGGCATAAATAATGCCCGCAACGGCTCCAGATGCGCCAACAGCTGTGTAATACAATTCCTTTTTATGGTAACTGAGCGTTAAAATGCTTCCCGCAAGCAAACTGCCAAAATACAGAATCAAAAATTTTATAACGCCAAGATTTAGGATAATTTGCGGAGCAAAAATATATAAAACATACATATTTAGAATAAGGTGCAGGTAATCTACGTGCAAAAATGCAGATGAAAACATTCTGTTTTTTTCGCCTCTTAAGATAGCGCCAATCTGAAATTTATATTTATCAAAAAATAATTCGTCATTAAATCCTTTGATGGAAAACATCACGTTGGCCGCAATTATGATTAACAGTACAATATCTATATTCATTCTTCTAAATTTTAAATAGCGAAAGTATAAAAAATTGCCGAACCCGTTTCTTTGTTTGTGCACCTATCCATAAATATTTAAAATTTAATGCGATATTTGCACACTTATGATGAATTTTTTAGTTTACATACTGGTTTATCCGATCATTTGGCTCATATCTTTGTTGCCATTTCGCATTTTGTACGGCCTTTCAGATATTTTATATTTATTGGTGTATTACGTAATTGGCTACCGAAAAAAAGTGGTTTTCAACAATTTGAAACTGGCTTTTCCGGAAAAATCCGAAAAGGAAATTACTGAAATCAGCAAAAAGTTTTATCGTCATTTTGTTGATATTTTTATTGAAATGATAAAATCTTTCAGCATTTCCGAAAAAGAATTAAATAAAAGATATATCTATAAAAATATAGACTTGCTTCAGGAACTTTATAAAGACGGGAAAAGCCTTATTTTGATGTTTGGCCATTATGCGAATTGGGAATGGATTATTGGATTGACCCAATTTATTGATTATAAAGGATATGCAGCCTTTACAAAAATTAACAATAAATATTTTAACAGAAAAATTTTAAAATCAAGACAACAATTTGGGGTGCAATTGAAACCTACCTCAAAAATTATTCAAGAAATTGACAGAAACCAAACAAAAAACATACAGGCTATTTATGGCCTTTTGAGCGATCAATCGCCACAACTTTCTAAAACTTTTTATTGGAGCGAATTCTTGGGCGTAAAAGTGCCTATTCACACAGGTGCTGAAATGCTGGCAAAAAAATATGACTTAAATATTGCTTTTGTTGATATTGAAAAAGTAAAACGCGGTTTTTACGAATGTACTTTCAGCCTTATCACAAATGACGCCTCAAAACATCCAGCGCATGAATTGACCAACCTTTATCTTGAAAAAACAGAAAATCAAATTCATCAACATCCAGAATATTATTTTTGGACACATAAACGCTTCAAGCATAAAGATAAAGCCCCTAAATCTATCGATAATTAACTTAGTTGATTATTCGGTAGGTTGCCGAATAGTCCAATTGTTAACAATATATTTTTAACTTCTCATTTTTCTTTACTCCAATCACAAATTAATTTGTCAAATAACTTAGTTAAACAAATTAAATCTGGCGCCAAAAACATACATATTTTCGAAAAATGTAAAATGTTGAGAAGCAGAATCGGCCGAATCTTTTGCGGTTCTTATGTCTTGCATATTGATATATCCAACCTTAATATTTGACTGAATAAAGAAGTGTTTTAAAAACCCTATGGTTAACCCGGCATGTGCCGACACTCCATAACCAGAAACATGAAACTCATCATAACGTTCTTTGCCCAACAAAGTGGTATTCGTTTTCGGGTATAATATTCCCGCTCCAATCCCTTCTGTTAAATTAATGTCTATTCCCTTTATTTTAAATTTCAACAATTTATCAAGCGCGTCAAATCGGCTGACTTCAACATTCACGTAATTTAATCCATCTGTATGTTCAAAGAGCAAAAAATCTTCAGTCAACAAAATGTCATCATTATTGTAAACGCCATCAAATTCGCCTCCAACATTGATATTTCCGTCAATTTTTACTGTTTTGTTGTTTCGCATCACATATTTCATATGGTCTAAACCAATCGAAATATTATAATTTTCATGGAAAAAATAACCAAGCCTAAAATTAGTTTGCGGTATGGTAACTTCATCCAGTTTAAAATAATAGATTCCAAAAGGTTTTGGCTTGTCTTTTGCCGCTACATTATGCAACGTAAAATTATAATCGTCTCCTTTAAAGGTGATATCAGATTTTGAGTAATTGGCTCTATTCCATCCCCAATAAGCAAAAAATTTCCCTTTATTATGACTTGCTTTATTTTGAAGAATATCTGGAGCGCTTGTGGATTCTTGAGAAAACAAAAGGGTACTTGACAACAATAATGCTGCAATAACTAAATTTCTGGACATGGTTTAATTAAATTAAATTAAATTAATATTTTATTTTATGATAATTTTACGCAGGCCATTTACAAAATACCGTAAAAGCCTACTGATGTCAATTTTTGAGTAATTTCAAAATTGATTTTTTTATTGGCGTTAGCGCCAAAATTATTTAAGGTAAAGTTCAATACCATTTGATTTTTATTTTTTTACAACTTTAAGATTTTCATAAAAACAACATGAATGCCTAATTGCTTAAATTCAAGTATATTATGATAAAATTAGAATTAAAATTATGCCAAACCTGACAAATAATTTATTGTTTATTTTGTTTTAAGACATACAGCCTTAATCGATGATTAATAAAATACAATTGACATTTTAATAAACAGAAATTTATGGCTTAATTCTACTAAGTACAGCAATTTTTATTTAAGCGTTTTGGGCGTTACCCGCCAGCTGGCGGGTCGGGCTTTCCGTTGCAATCTTTTTTAATTCGCCTTCCGGCGAATCAAAAAAGGATTTTCACTGTAATCCCTAACGCAAAAGCTGTTTTACATAGAACTAAACAATTGCTTTAATTTCTGCAATAAACCGGTTTGCCAAACCATCGGCACTTTGTTGAGACGTGCTTTCAGTATAAATTCTGATAATTGGTTCTGTATTCGATTTTCTCAGGTGCACCCATTCGGTTTCAAAATTAATTTTAACGCCATCAATGGTAATGACATCATTATTTTTATAATTTGATGCGATTGTGCTTAAAATGGCATCAACATTAATTTTTGGCGTTAATTCTATTTTATTTTTACTCATAAAATAAGTCGGATAGCTGTCTCTCAATTGTTTGCACGAAACTTTTGAATTTGCCAAATGCGACAAAAACAAAGCTATGCCAACCAGTGAATCTCTTCCATAATGTGATTCCGGATAAATAATGCCACCATTTCCTTCTCCTCCAATTACCGCGTTGGTTGCTTTCATTAATTCCACCACATTTACTTCTCCAACCGCACTTGCCTGATACTTGCCGCCATGTTTTATAGTTACGTCTCTTAAAGCCCTTGACGATGATAAATTTGATACGGTATTTCCTTTGGTTTTTCCCAACACATAATCTGCACAGGCAACCAAGGTATATTCTTCACCAAACATAGAACCGTCTTCACAAATAAGCGCCAATCTGTCTACGTCCGGATCAACCACAATTCCTAAGTCTGCTTTTTCCTTTACCACCAATGCTGAAATATCAGTTAAATGTTCTTTTAAAGGTTCCGGATTGTGGGGGAATTCGCCGTTAGGCTCACAATACAATTCAATACATTGCACGCCTAATTTTTCCAATAAAGGCGGAATTGCAATGCCGCCGGTTGAATTTACGGCATCCAGCACCACTTTAAAATTGGCTTTTTTTATGGCTTCAACATCCACCAATTTTAAATTCAACACTTCCTGAATATGTTTGTTGATATAATTGGCTTTCTTTCTGTATTTGCCTAAATCATCAACTTCCGCAAAAACATAGCTGTCATTTTCGGCAATTTCCAACACTTCTTCGCCATCCAATGCACTTAAAAATTCGCCTTTATGGTTTAACAATTTTAAGGCGTTCCATTGTTTTGGATTGTGGCTTGCGGTGATAATAATACCGCCATCAGCAGCATCGAGCATCACAGCCAATTCAACTGTTGGTGTAGTTGACAAACCAATGTCGGTTACGTTTATTCCCAAACCGACCAACGTGTTAGCCACCAAACTGCTCACCATTTTCCCCGATATTCGGGCATCTCGGCCTAAAATAACGGTAAGTCCCTTTTTGCTGGTATGATTTTTAAGCCACATCCCATAAGCTGCGGCAAATTTTACGGTATCAATTGGGGTTAAATTTGTGTTGACAGTGCCCCCGATGGTGCCGCGAATTCCTGAGATTGATTTTATTAAAGACATAGGATAAATTTAGTGCAACAAAGATAATTTTTATAGTTTTAAAAAAACAAAAAAGGCTGCATCAAATTTGATGCAGCCTTTTTAATATTTAAATGAAATTGGAATTATTTCCCGCCTTCCATTTTTTTCTTCAATGCGGCAAGATCACCACCTATATCACCAAGAGTAGTTTTTTCGGCAGTATCAACGCTTTTTTGTTGTGCTACCCTAACATTTTTCTCTTCTTGCGCTTTAAAAATTGAGGTATGTGAAGCTACAATTCGTCTAAATTCTTTGTTGAATTCAATCACTTTGAACTTGGCAACATCGCCTTTAGCCAATTTAGAACCATCTTCTTTTATGATAAAACGACTTGGAACAAATGCTTCAACATTGTCTTCCAATGCAACTATCAATCCTTTATCACTTTTATCTTTTACAGTTCCTTCATGAATTGAATCGATTGCAAATTTCTCTTCATGGGCATCCCAAGGATTTTCATTGGTTTGTTTGTGACCTAAATTCAATTTACGTCCTTCAACATCCAATTCTAACACTTGAACTTCCAATTTATCACCTACAGAAACGAAATCTGATGGATGTTTGATTTTTTTGATCCAAGAAAGGTCAGAAATATAAACCAAACCGTCAATACCTTCTTCCAATTCAACAAAAACACCAAAGTTTGTGTAGTTACGCACCGTACCGGTGTGCACTGAACCTACTGGATATTTTTCTGCAATATTGGTCCAAGGATCTGGATGCAATTGTTTAATTCCTAAAGACATTTTTCTTTCTTCTCTATCTAAAGTCAATACTTGCGCTTCAACTTCATCACCTACGGAAACGAAATCCTGAGCTGAACGTAAATGCGTTGACCAAGACATTTCAGACACGTGGATCAATCCTTCAACACCTTTAGACACTTCGATAAATGCACCGTAATCAGCAAGTACAACTACTTTACCTTTAACTGTGTCACCAACTTTAATGTTTTCGTCTAACGCTTCCCAAGGATGTTTGTTTAATTGTTTTAATCCTAATTGAATTCTGGTTTTTTCATCATCAAAATCAAGAATTACAACATTTAAAACCTGATCTAATTCAACCACTTCACTTGGGTGATTGATTCTTGACCAAGATAAATCTGTAATGTGAATTAATCCGTCTACACCGCCTAAATCAACAAAAACACCATAAGAAGTAATGTTTTTAACAACACCTTCCAATACTTGGCCTTTTTCTAATTTACCGATAATTTCTTTCTTTTGAACTTCTATATCAGCTTCAATAAGTGCTTTATGCGAAACCACAACGTTTTTAAATTCATGGTTGATTTTCACCACTTTGAATTCCATTGTTTTTTCAACATATTGATCGTAATCTCTAATTGGCTTAACATCAATTTGAGAACCTGGCAAGAATGCTTCAATTCCGAAAACATCTACAATCATACCGCCACGAGTTCTGCATTTAACAAAACCGTTAACCACTTCACCTGTTTCGTGTGCATTGTTTACACGTTCCCAAGCTTTAATAACTCTTGCTTTTTTGTGAGATAATACCAATTGACCGGTATTGTCTTCTCTTTTGTCAACCAAAACCTCAACCTTGTCTCCAACGGCTAAATTTGGGTTGTAACGAAATTCATTTAAAGAAATAACGCCTTCAGATTTTGCATTGATGTCAATAATTACTTCACGGTCTGTTTTTCTTACAACAGTTCCTTCAATTACTTCACGCTCACTTACAATTCCTAAGCTAACGCCTAAAGCTGCTTCAAAGGCTTTTAGGTTTTCAGCATCAATTGCTTCAATACCTTCTTCGTACATGTGCCAGTCAAAATTCGCTAAAAATTCTTCCGGAGTCACTTTTTTTGCTTTTGAAGCTTCAACTGTTTCAGCCACTTCCTCTTTAGCAACTTCTTCCACTTTTGGCGCTTCAACTACTGTTTCTTCAGTTACTTTTTCAGCTTTTGGAGCCTCAACTGTTACAACTGCTTCTTCAGGAGTTTCCGTTTGGGCTTGCGCCACTGTTTGATTTACTTCAGGAGCATCATTTTGCTCTTCAGTATTTTTTGTTTCTTCAGACATATTTGCTGATGATAATTATTTGTATCTTATTGTTATCCAGATTTTTATACGATAATAACGCAAAGAGTTGGTTTACATTATTTTTTTTTCATTCCTTTTAAAATCTGCTCTCGTTAAAAGGAGTGCAAATTTACTTAATTTATTTTATTATAACAAAAAGAAAATGAAGCATTTAAAAATAAATATTGTAAAATCAATAATGCAATCGTTAAAATTACTTGTTGCATAGGTTTAATTTTTATGGTTACTATTATTTTACAGGTCAAATTTGACAAGTTTTGCGGGAATGAAAAACTTTTATTTTCTGAATTGTCGCTTATTTCCTCTGAAGTGCAAAATTGCAGACCCTAAACCTAAAAATGGATATTTTACCGATATTAAATAATTAAAACACTTTAAAAAAATCCTAACATTCATCATATTATTAAATTAAAAAGTTTGTACTTTTATAAAACTATTTTATATAAACCATTAAATTATGAAAATATACGATGACAAACACATTAAAAATGTAGCTTTTGTTGGTGCCCATAAAAGCGGTAAAACAACATTGGCCGAAACCATGCTCTTTGAAGCCGGATTAGTCAGCCGCCGTGGTAGCGTTGAAAACAAAAACACCATTTCCGACTACCACGCGATAGAACATGAAAGAGAAACTTCCGTTTTTGCCACGCCACTTCATACCGAATGGCGCAACTACAAAATAAACATTATCGACACACCCGGACTGGA
Organism: Lutibacter sp.; assembly: GCA_014859175.1. Lineage (GTDB taxonomy): Bacteria > Bacteroidota > Bacteroidia > Flavobacteriales > Flavobacteriaceae > Lutibacter. The sequence goes on from JACUUQ010000067.1 coordinate 8,721, forward strand.
TGATTATATAGGTGAAATCACCTCTACAATGCATGTAACCGACTCTGTTGTGATGGTTATTAATGCACAATATGGCGTTGAAGTTGGCACCGAAATTATTTGGGATTATATAGACCGATTTTCGCACCCAACCTTATTTGTAATCAACCAAATAGACCATCCTGGCGCCGATTTTGACGAAAGCTATAAAAGCATTGTTAATTTGGTGGGAAAAAATGTGGTTAAAATTCAATATCCGCTCATTGTTGATGGCGCGCAATGCATTATTGACGTGCTTAAAATGAAAATGTACAAATTTGGGCCTCAAGGAGGAAAACCTGAAAAATTAGAAATTCCAAAAGACCAAATTGAACAAGCAACAGAGCTTCAAAATGAATTGATTGAAAAAGCTGCTGAAAACGATGAAAATTTGATGGAGCTTTATTTTGATAAAGGCACGCTTAATGAAGATGAAATGCGCGAAGGAATTAAAAAAGGAATGCTAAATCATGAATTATTTCCTGTATTTTGCGTTTCGGCTTTAAATGATATGGGAACAGGCCGTTTGATGGGGTTTATTGACAATGTTGCGCCATCGGCAGCCGATGTAAAACCCGAACAAAGTGTTGAAGGAACCTCAGTTGAATGCAAACCAAATGCGCCAACTGCCTTGTTTATCTTTAAAACTGTTTATGAACCTAACTTAGGGCAAATTAGTTTCTTTAAAGTAAAATCGGGAGAAATTAAACAAAATGACAAGTTGGAAAATTCCAGAAACGGAGAAACTGAAATTTTGAACCAACTGTATATTATGGATGGCAAAAACAGGGAACTGGTTGAAAAACTAAGTGCCGGAGACATTGGAGCCACCTTAAAATTAAAATATACCGAAACAAATGACACTTTAAGGACCAAAGGATCTAACATTACCATAAAACCAATTGACTATCCTGAAGCCAGAATTACCAAAGCGGTAAGGGCTTTTGATAAAAATGATGATGAAAAACTAAACGAAGCGCTTAAAAAGATTCATAGCCAGGATCCAACAGTAAACGTTAAATATTCTTCGGAATTGAAACAACTCATTTTATCTTGTCAGGGAGAATTGCATTTGGCGACAATTGACTGGATTTTGCAAAATACTTACGGTATAAAAGCGGTTTTTGAACAACCAAGAATTGCTTACAGAGAAACCATACAGCGCTCTGCTACTACTAGTTATAAGCACAAAAAGCAATCTGGCGGTTCAGGACAGTTTGGTGAAGTTCACATTAAAATTGAACCTTGGTACGAAGGAATTCCGGAACCGGAAGGATTTAACATCAGAGGAAAAGAGGAAGTAAATCTGGATTGGGGCGGAAAATTAATTTTCTACAACTGTATTGTTGGCGGTGTTATTGACGCACGCTATTTGCCTTCTGTTTTAAAAGGAATTTTAGAAGTTATGGAAGAAGGGCCTTTAACCGGCTCTTACGCAAGAGATGTTCGGGTAATGCTTTTTGACGGACGGATGCACGCCGTAGATTCTAATGATATTTCCTTTAAAATTGCAGGTGCACATGCTTTTAAAGAAGCCTTTTTAAATGCAAAACCTAAATTATTGGAACCAATTCATGAGCTTTCCGTTAAAGTGCCGGAAGAATTAATGGGCAATGTGATGACCGATTTACAGTCGCGCAGATCCGTAATTCTTGGATTGGACAGCGAAGGTAAATATCAAACCATTAAAGCCAAAACACCTTTGGCTGAAATGTATAAATATTCAACAACTTTACGCTCTATAACACAAGGCCGTGGAAGTTATAGCACCAAGTTTTCAAATTTTGAATTGGTGCCAAACACCGTACAAGAAGAGTTGGTGAAAAAATAAAGCAATTTTTAATAAAAGCAAAGACTCGTCTATTTAAAAAATGGACGAGTCTTTTTGTGAAAAACCAATTAATATTTATTAATTCAATTAATTTTTATAATTCTTAAAGTTTTAGATGGTTATTAAACAATAAATTTTAAAAAATGTCAAATATTAATTGATTGCCAATATAGTAATTAATTTCTATAAAACAAAGAAATATCACTAAATTTTAGCATCATAAAAACATTCAATGCAATTATACCTTAATTTAACTGTGATATATTCAAAATCAAAATTAAATAGTTCCTTATTTATTCATCGCTGATAAATCTGTATCTTTGCAGCATAATATTTATCATATGAAACTTGTTTTAATTACAATTGGCCTTTTAGCCATTGGCATTGCTGGTATTGCAATTAAGCTTTGGGCAAAAAAAGACGGTAAATTTGCAGGAACTTGCGCTAGCCAAAATCCACATTTGAATAAAGAAGGTGAAGCCTGCGGCTATTGCGGCAGATTGCCTGATCAATGTGAAAACAAATAAAATATGCTCGAATATCTACTTATTGCTTTTATAGCGATTTTTTGTATTCAATTTATTTATTACGTTTTTATCTTTGGTTCTTTTTCTTTTTCAAAAAAAAAATCTTCTGAAACTAATTTCAATCTGCCGGTTTCTGTGCTTATTTGCGCTAAAAATGAGGCTAAAAACCTTACAGAAAATTTACCGCTGTTCATAAAACAAAATTACCCTAATTTTGAGTTGGTTTTAATTAATGATTGTTCACATGACCGCACTTTAAAAGTGATGGAACAGTTTAAAAAAGAATCGCAAATTCCCATAAAAATTGTTGATGTGGTGGCAAACGAACAATTTTGGGGAAGTAAAAAATATGCGCTTACTTTAGGCATAAAAGCCGCTTCGCACGAACATTTATTGTTTACAGATGCCGACTGCATTCCTGTTTCTGAAAACTGGATAATGGAAATGACAGGTAATTTCGACGCAAAACATCAGATTGTTTTGGGTTATGGCGCCTATCAAAAAATAAAAAAATCGTGGCTTAACAAATTGATTAGGTTTGAAAGCCTGTTAACCGCCATACAATATTTTAGTTACGCAAAAATTGGAATTCCGTATATGGGTGTTGGTCGAAATTTAGCTTACACAAAATCAACTTTTTTCAAGGTAAACGGTTTTATAAACCATATGAAAATTAAATCGGGCGATGACGATTTATTTATCAACGAAGTTGCCACAAAAGAAAATACAGCTATTTCTTTTTCACCTAACAGTTTTACCGAATCCATTCCAAAAACAGACTTTAAAGATTGGATTCATCAAAAAAGAAGACATATTTCCGCCGCTACTTTTTACAAACCTTTGCATAAATTTTTATTGGCGCTGTTTTTTGTTTCCCAATTGCTCTTTTGGATTTTAGCCATCCTCCTTTTAGGTTTTCTTTATAATTGGCAGCTTGTCGCAATTTTGGTTTTTGCCCGATTCCTGATTTTATATTTGGTTGTAGGCTATTCAGCAAAAAAATTAAATGAAAGAGATTTAATACCGCTTATTCCTTTTTTTGAAATATTTTTAATATTGATACAAATGTTTATCTTTATAAAAAATAAGATTTCAAAACCCACACATTGGTAAAAAAAAACAACGATATCGCTGATTTAATTGAAAAAGCAAGAAAAAAAGACCAAAAAGCTTTTAATACTTTGCTAAATACTTATTGGAGTGATGTTTACCGTTTTCAATTGTCAAAAACTGAAAATGAAGACGAAGCCGAAGACATTACCATACAAACTTTTTCAAAAGCCTTTGATAAAATTAATCTGTATAACGAAAGTTATAATTTTAAAACCTGGCTGATTTCAATTTCGAAAAATATTTTTTTGGATCATTTAAGAAAACAACGCACCGAAACCATTTCAATCGACAAAAAGGAATCTGAAGCGTATAAAATTTTTGATGAAAGTCCGTCAGCAGAAGATCAGCTGATTATTGATCAAAATGTTGCCCAATTGTTAAATTATTTAAAACAATTAAAACCGCATTATCAGGAAATTATCAATCTGCGCTATTTTAGGGAAATGAGTTACAAAGAAATGGCGGAAATTTTAAATGAACCTATTGGCAACATCAAAATAAAACTTTCACGGGCAAAAAAATTATTGGCTGAAATCATTAAAAAATCTTCCGAAAGTTGATTTCAAAAAAATTGCATTGGCTTAAAAAATTAGGTCCGGGATTGCTGTTTGCCGGAGCCGCAATTGGGGTTTCGCATTTGGTGCAATCCACAAGAGCGGGAGCCGACTTTGGTTTTGGGTTAATTTGGGCTTTGGTGCTAATTCATATCGTAAAATATCCTTTTTTTCAGTTTGGACCAAGATATGCGACCGCCACAGGCGAAAGTTTACTCGACGGCTATAAAAGATTGGGAAAAGGCGTACTGCTCGCTTATTTCATTTTAAACCTGGCAACCATGTTTACCATTCAGGCGGCGGTTACCATCGTTACTGCTGGCTTGGCAGCCAATTTATTCGGCATTACCACAAATCCTGCAATTTGGAGCATCATCATTACTTTAATTTGTCTTTCCATATTAATTATAGGCCGGTACAATTTGCTGGATAAATTGATGAAATTAATTGTGGTTACCTTAACATTAAGCACTTTTATTGCCTTAATCGTTGCTGCAGTAAATTCAACAAATACACAAAGCTTTGTGCAAATTATTCCAAAAGGAGCTGTTGAAGTCGGATTTTTAATTGCATTTTTAGGGTGGATGCCCGCTCCGCTAGATGTTTCTATTTGGCAATCGCTATGGGCTTTGGAAAAACAAAAAGACAAATCCAACGAATTCACGCCAAAACAGGCTATTTTCGACTTTAACATCGGATTTATAAGCACCTTGGCAATCGGCATTTTCTTTGTGGGCTTGGGCGCCGTTGTAATGTACAATTCCGGAGAAACCTTTAGTGCAGGCGCCGTACAGTTTTCTGAACAACTCATCAACCTTTACACTAAAAATTTAGGGCAGGAAATGTATATTTT
>JACUUQ010000299.1 GCA_014859175.1 Lutibacter sp.
ATTTTGATACACACGGAAATGATTAATGGCGAACAGCAGCTGTACCAATAAAAAAATAAAATATAAACAGATGAAAAAAATACTGCCCATTTTTGCTTTAATATTCGCTATTGTTAGCCATTCACAATCAATTACAGGAAAATGGAAAACCACTGACGATGAAACAGGCAAAGAAAGATCGATTGTTGAAATTTACGAATCCGAAGGAAAGGTTTATGCTAAAATTGTAAAATTATTGGAAAAAAGCGAAGAAAATAAAGTCTGTGAAAAATGTAAAGGCGCCAATAAAAACAAACCGCTTAAAGGATTAATTGTGATTGACGGATTAAAAAAAGACAGAAACGAATGGAATGGCGGAAGAATTCTTGATCCAAAAACAGGCAGTGAATACAAATGTTATATCACATTAGAAGGACCTAACAAACTAAAAGTACGCGGTTATTTGGGTTTTGCTTTGTTGGGAAGAACGCAGTATTGGCATAAAGTTGCACAATAAGAAAGCTAATTTCTTTTTGTTAACATCGGCACAAATTTGAATTTGCCCAATTCGTGCTTTTCAAAATCTTTTTCGCTGGTTCTTATATATAAGGTCATAATTTGTTCTGCATCACCAATTGGAATTACCAGCCTTCCTCCTATTTTTAAATGACTTAACAATGCTTTTGGCAAAAAAGGCGCACCTGCAGTCACTATAATTCCATCAAAAGGTGCATCTTCCGGCAATCCTTTATAGCCATCGCCAAAAATTACTTTTTTAGGTTTGTAACCAAGTTTCGGCAAAAATAATTTTGTTTTTTTAAACAATTCCTGCTGGCGTTCAATGGTATATACTTTGGCGCCCATTTCCAATAAAACCGCTGTTTGATAACCCGATCCTGTGCCAATTTCCAAAATTTTATGGTTCTCACGAACCTGAAGCAATTCCGTTTGAAAAGCAACTGTGTAAGGTTGGGAAATAGTTTGGTCGGATCCAATGGGAAAAGCTTTGTCCTGATAGGCAAAATCGGCAAAACTGGAATCCAGAAACAAGTGCCGTGGCACATTTCCCAGCGCCGTCAACACATTTTTGTCCGTTATTCCTTTAGCTGCAATTACTTTTACCAGCTGATTTCTAAGTCCGTTATGCTTGTGTGTGTCCTTCACTTTTCCCTAAAATTTGAAGGCCTAAAATAGGAATAAATGCCTAAAGATTGTTACTTTTACCTGTATAAAAATAAACAAATTAATTATGCTGAAAGCAGGAGTTTTAGGTGCGGGACATCTTGGAAAAATTCATTTAAAATTAATAAATCAATCAGATAAATACGAATTGGTCGGTTTTTTTGACCCTTTCAAAGAAAACGCGGAAAAAGTTGAAAAAGAATTTGGTTATAAATCTTTTGGTTCAATTCAGGAATTAATTGATGCCGTTGACGTTGTTGACATTGTAACGCCAACACTTTCTCATTTCGATTGCGCAAAGGAAGCCATAGAAAAAGGAAAACACGTTTTTATTGAAAAACCAATCACCAAAACTGTTGAAGAAGCTGAAATTCTTATTGAACTTCTGAAAAAACACAATGTAAAAGGGCAGGTTGGCCACGTAGAGCGTTTTAATCCGGCTTTTACCGCGGTAAAAGACGCCATCCACAATCCAATGTTTATTGAAACGCATAGGTTGGCCGAATTCAATCCGAGAGGAACAGATGTTCCCGTGGTGCTGGATTTAATGATTCACGACATCGACATTATTTTGAGCGTGGTGAAATCAAAAGTGAAAAGCGTAAATGCCAGTGGCGTTTCTATTTTGAGCGATACACCCGACATTGCGAATGCACGCATTGAATTTGAAAATGGCTGTGTCGCCAATTTAACCGCAAGCAGAATTTCTTTGAAAAATATGCGCAAATCACGCTTTTTTCAACGTGACGCTTACATTGCCGTTGATTTCTTTGAAAAAGCAACAGAAGTTGTCAGAATGAAAGACGCCCCTGAAAATCCGGGCGATTTCGATATGATTCTACAAAATGCTGAAGGCTTGAAAAAGCAAATCTATTTTGAAAATCCGAAAATTGCTGCCAACAATGCTATTTTAGATGAGTTGGAAACTTTTGCCGATGCCATAAATAACAATACAACACCCGTTGTAACATTGGAACAAGGCACAGAAGCGCTTCGTGTGGCACAAATGATCATTAACGATTTTTAGTATGGATATTTACCAGGTTGACGCTTTTACCAACAAGGTTTTCAA
>JACUUQ010000300.1 GCA_014859175.1 Lutibacter sp.
TAATGTAAAATTTATAAAATTTTTTAAAAAGTTAAAAATTTTTATTTTAACTAAAAAATATAAGAAATTAAAGCGTAATTTAAAATACAAGTTAAATTTTTTTTTTAAAAAGCCTTTTTATCAAAAATTTAAATTTTTTCAATAATTGCAACTTTTCTTCTGTTTTTGGATAATTTTCAGCATAATAACTGAAAAGCCACAAAAATGAAAGCGGTGTCACAATGAGCAATACCCAAGCACCCCAAGACATTGGAGATTCAATTCTAAAGGTAGTGTACAACCTCCAAGTATATAACTTATGCGTTAAATCATAAACCAGTGCCAATAACCCTATTGACAATGCTATTGGCGGTATTATTGAGGCAAATTTAACAGCCGCCGGATACTCTTTTTCTTTTCCCAGCACATAAAATAGGGCTGCAAAAAATAGGATTCCTGCCGCAATTCCGCCCAAAAACAGGTAGAGTGATATTGGCCAGTGCCAAATTTCTAATGAAGGATCTATATTTGGAATATCTCTTCCGCTCGTAAATAATTCTTCTTGCATAATTTTAATATTAAATTAAGTAAAAAACGTGAGGATTGGTTCCTGCTTCAGGGGCCAAAGTTTTGTGTTTTCTATTTTTTAGTAATTGTGATACTTCGCTATTCGGATTGTCAAGATCCCCAAAATACATGCATTTTGTAGGACAAACTGATATACAGGCCGGAAGTTGCCCTTTTTCCAATCGATGATGGCAGAAGGTGCATTTATCAACATAACCATCGGGATGTTGGAAACGCGCATCATAAGGACAAGATTCTATGCAAGCACCACAACCGATGCATTCATTTGCAGTAACCAAAACGATTCCGCCATCAACAATATGGCTTGCGCCAGTTGGGCAACATCTCACGCAAGGCGCATTGTCGCAATGGTTGCATCTTTCAGATTTTAGTTCCAAATCTAGGTTTGGGTATGAACCATTTACGGTTTCTGTAATCCAATCTCGGCAATACCCTATTGGTACGTCGTTTTCGGTTTGACAAGCAACAACGCAATCACTGCATCCGACACATTTTAAGGTGTCAATTACCATTGCATATCTCATATCTCAGTATTTTTATGTGGGTTCTCAGTTAAAATTGCAACAAAATTTCCTCTCATTCCGGTACCTCCCATAATTGGGTCAGTGAAAACTTTTGAAATTAATTCCGTGTCGTTTATTCCTTTACCATTGGCTCGGCTTAATTTTTTATTTTGATGCCCAAAACCGTGAACCATATAAACAGAATCCCAGCGAACTCTTTCTGTAACTCTTACTTTTATTGAAAATGAAGAAATAATATCATCCTGATTTTTAAGCCAAACTTCTTGTCCGGTTTTTAAACCGATTATTCTCGCAACTTTAGGATTTACCCATAGGTCATTTTCCTTTTTTAAATCGTTTAAATTAGGGTTGTTTACTGTTCTGCTGAAAGTGTGCATAGGTGCTCTTCCGTAATTTAATCGGTAAAAACCTTGAGACGGTTCGGGATGTTTTGTGTAATTAGGCAATGGGTCAAACCCTAAATCCTTTAATTCCTGGGAATAGAGATGAATTTTGCCGTTATCTGTAGGAAAATGATATGTTTCTTCCTCGTTTAAATACATTGGCCCAGATTTTCGCGGATAATTTTTTACGCCAATTTTTTCCATTTCTTCCAACGAAGTTCCCATTTCTTTCAACTGCCATTCAATCACTTCTTTATAATCATCGAAGTTAAAATAATCACCTAAACCTAACCGTTCACCAATTTGTTTGGCCATCCACCAAGCAGGTTTTGAGTCGTATTTTGGCTCAACAGCAGGAGTTCTTACCGCGATGGAAGGTTCTCTGTTGGTTGCGGAACGAATATCATCGTAACGCTCCAAATAAGTGCATTCCGGCAAAACAACATCAGCATAACCCGTTACATCCATCGGCATCGTATCTACAACAACCATAAAATCTAAAGCGTCCATGGCATCTTCCAACAATTTTTTGTTTGGGATTGCTTTGGTGATGTTTGTGCCCGCAACCATTAATGCTTTTATTGGATATTTATTGTCTTTGTCTGGCAGCATACATTTCATGACTTCTGTGGTAATTCCCATTTGCGCTAGCGGATATTTTTCGCCAATTTCTTTCCATCCCCATTTTGGTTCAGGATAAGCAGGCGCCGGAAAATCAGGAACTTTAATTGCTTCTTTAAAGTAGAATCCGCCGCG
>JACUUQ010000301.1 GCA_014859175.1 Lutibacter sp.
TCGGCGGGGAACGCCCAAAACATTTAGCTAATAATTGCTGTATTTATTAGAATTATGCCTTATTTTTTTCTTTTCAACGAATAAATGCCATAAGCAACGCCGGAAGCCAATAAAAGTGACAAACCGCCGTCTATGGGTAGACCCGGAGGAGGAAAAGTTAGGGCGGAGGTACTGGTATTGCTTTTCTGTCCTGGTGTAGGTGGTTCTTTTTCAGCATATGCCGCTGAACTAATGAGCATAAAACTAAAACACAGTATAAATACCTTAACTATTTTTCTATTCATTTTGGGGTTGAATATGGGGCAAACTTAAATAATTAGTTGAATAAATCAAATATTTTAACATTAACTATATTTCAAAACGCAACACTTAAAACATTATTGTGGGTTATAAGCATTTGAAATGTGGGCAAATCACCAAAAGCAATGCCGTTTGATCAAACTCCAATTGCCATGATGGTTCACACCAATTTGCATTTTGCATCTTGCGGCAAATATATATTTATAATCTCATTTACAGGAAAAAATAAAATTAAATAAACAAAATACGCTTTTTTTTCTGACAAATGGTTTTATCATATTAACTATTTTAAGAAATAACTTAAAAACCCACCTAATTTCTTAAGTGGGTTTTAAAATTATTTGCTTCGATATTAAAAAATACCGAATGTGTCTTTTAAATCGTAGGTATTTCCAACACTATTGGTGCAATTTTAACTACTGTCCCAACAGTTACCGTTACCAAAGCTGATTCATAATCATCGTAAGCTTCTTGATTCACTATTTTCAATTTGTAATCACCTGCTGCAAGTCCCTGAATTAAAAAATCGCCAGCTGCATTTGTGCCGGTTTCTGTTACATAAACACCACCAGTTGTATAAACCTGAACTATGGCATTTTCCAAATCGTTAAAAACGCTTAATCCATTCACTAAAAACTCTCCTGAAACATTGCCTTCAATTGACCCAGAGTTTACTTCTGCATTCACTCTTATAACGGGTTTTAAATTATAGGTACCTGCACCAGTATTAACAACCGATTTTTGCACATCCCAGTCTAATATAAATGTATAAGAAAAACCAGATTCCAAGGTTGTATTCATATTTAATTTTAAACCAGATTGCATAGCGCTTGGCGTGTTAAGGGCCATCATGGATTCTTGTCCTTCAATTTTAAGGGTATTTCCGTCGCCTAAAACCAATCTAATTTGTTTTAACATTCCTGAAGGAATTATTTGATCTGCCAATAAAAGGCTGTTCCCTGCAATAAGTGTTGTTAAATCAACATTGATAGGATAATCTTCCGGAGTTCCAAAACTCACCCAACCAGCTTCACTGTCGCTATTGTTATATTGAATATTTACAATATTAACATTCACTTCTAAATAATCTCCCGGCGCATCAACCAATTTTAATTGAACTCTCGCGGTATTGGCTTCATCACCGCTCTCGCAACTTTGAAATCCCAGCATCACAATCATCGCTGCAACTGCCACAAAATAAATTTTTTTTAATTTCATCTTTTTTAGTTTTAAATTATTTTAATCTGAATTTAATTATAGATATGCAAAGTTACTCAGTTAAATAAACAAATGTGTTACACAACTTTGGAAAAAAATTGTATAATTCACATATTTATTTTTGAATTTTTATTCCATTTATACATAAATAAGCACCATACATTCTATATAATAAGCAATACTTCAATAACCCTACCACTTGAAGGTTTTCAAATTAAAATTTAGTTTTTAACAGTTTTTTTTGCAATTTTCAGCAAAACGCAATGAATGCCATTAGGCGAGTTTTGAGCGTAAAAAAGCCAAAATATCTCAACAGAAAGTTTGGCAATCAAATCCAATAAAAATAACAAACACAGATTATTTCACCCCTCTTTCGTGCATTTTTTCAACAATAAAAGAAGCAACGTTTTCAGGATAGGTTCCTCTTCCAAAACCTGCATCATATCCAAGTTCCAAGGCTAATTTGTTGCCAATTCTTGGTCCTCCGGCGCACACTACCATTTTAGATCTCAGCCCTTCTGCCTCAAGTAACTCAATAAATTCTGTAAGATTTTGAATATGCACCTCTTTTTGAGTCACAATCTGTGAAATTAAAATAGCATCGGCTTTCAATTCCACCGCTTTTTTAATAAGATCTTCATTAGGGACTTGCGCACCAAGGTTGAAGGCTTCAATC
>JACUUQ010000302.1 GCA_014859175.1 Lutibacter sp.
CATAGAACATGCGAAAACTCACCTTCTTATGAGGCTAAAATTTCCGCGTTTTTCCCTGTAATCGCCATATTGATCTAGATACTTTACCAAATACCAATAATCTGATGTGGGAAGCCTTTCGCCATTGTAAAATCCGTCCCAGCCATCGCCGGTCAAATCAACTTCAGCAACCAATTTGCCAAAACGGTCAAATATATAAATAGCCGAAATTTGGATGTTATTGTTGTTTCCAAGCACTTTCCAGGTATCGTTTTGCCCGTCACCATTGGGCGTAAAAAATTTAGGAAATCCTAAAATGGCAATGTCCAATTTAGAAATTTCACAGTTGGTTTTGTTTCTCAAATACAAAAAATGTATTCCCGGTTCCAAATGTTCAAAATAAGTTTCGTTCCCAAATTCCTCAAAACTATTGAGATTAAAGTCATAATTGTTAAAACCCGGAAAATTGTTAATTGTTATCGAGTTGTTATTGGAATCGTCAATAATGGCAATGTCATTCAAAGTTATTGGGGAAGTTAAGGAAATGGTATTCCCCAACACTTCCATTTTTACCGCTGTTCTGGTTGGCGTTGTACAGCCGTTTTCTGTGGCGTCAATATAATAAGTTGTTATTGTGGATGTTGGCATTACGGTGAGAGAATTTCCTGTTTCCAAAGGAATTCCGCCAGTTGGCGTACCATACCAATTAATTATTGCAGTTGCCGATGATGCCATGGCGTTTATTGTTCCTGAATTTCCTTCACAAACAGTCACATCCGGCGCTGAAATTATGGTTGGAATTGCATAAATAGTTGCTATTACCGGCTTTCTGTTTCCCGTTAAACAACCATTTACCGAGGCTAAAACATAGTAAGTTGTGGTTGCCGAAAGCAATGGTGTTGTAAAATTTGTGCCCGAAAATATTGGGGTTGTGCTTGTCAATGAATCAAACCATAAAACGGTCGCGCCATTAGTTGCCGTTGCCGATAAGTTAAGCGTTCCTGCGCCACATATCGTTGCCGGTGTTGTTGTGGTTATTGCAGCCACAGAAATTGTGGTGCTTGCGGAAAGATTCAAAATAGGATCACCTGGAGTTCCGCCATATTCAACAATGTAACCTCTTGGCTGATAATTGCCCGTTGCTGCACCAGTATTGCTTAAATCATTCCAGGAACCAAGAATTCCAACACCCGGAGCGGTGACGTGCGCATAATCTTCATTTTCTAGATTATTGGGCTCACCAGTATTCCAAAAAGCAAAAGGAATATCAGTGCCATTTGTAGTGCCATTTTTATAAAAAGTTTTCCCAGCTTCCGGTCCAGTTACCCATTTCCAAGTACCTTCTGTTTCTGCGTCGCTGCCGCCAATCCACCCAGCACCTGCCGCTTGTTCTCCGGAAAGTTTTGCTTCTTCGGCAGAGGTAATGGTCGCCAAATAACCTTTTAATCCAAAGTACGTTCTTGATGCCGCAGCTGTTTTTGCGTTTGTCCACGTAATTCCTGTGTCTTCAACATATTCATAAAAATGCCCTGTTGATGGCAAATAATTGGCATCTCCAATGGTGAATGAAAATTTTTTTTCGCCAAAAACGGTTGGCGAACTGCTTTCAAAAACAACCTCTTTAACGGCAGCGATAATGTCAATATAAGTGGCCTCTGCAGCACTTGAACTTTTCAGGGTCAATTTTCCTTCACCGGCACTCCAAGATGTGGTGATGTTGGGATGCGAACCCAAAAGTGTCAGTTTGTCTTCTCCGTTTTTATATCCTTCAGAAATCTGGATGAAAAAAGTAGCGACGGTGGTGTCGTCCGGATCGGTAATATCAAAAAAAGTCACCACGTTTATAGGAGTCAGCGGACAATAAATTTGATCTCCGGTTGCGGTAATGGTTGGTGCGGCATCAGTTTGCGCCCAGCCGTAATTTGAGATGAAGAATGCCAACAATAATAAAAATAAGATGCTATATTTTTTGAAATACATTCAGAAGGGGAAGTTTTATTAAAATGCAAAAATAAGTAATTGTTTAATTGAGAAGGCTTTTTTATTATGATTATAGTGTCAATAGGTGCATTTTAAACATTGTTAGTAAACGGCAAAACTTGTTTGTATGAATTGAGATTAATTGTTTTGGCTAAGTTCTATTTAAAACATCATTTGCGTTAGGGATTACTTCACCTATTATTTATTTTTTATAGGAGTTCAGT
>JACUUQ010000303.1 GCA_014859175.1 Lutibacter sp.
GACATCAAATATGCAGCTTAATCAATATTATAAATATAATGCCGTCGGGTTAATATAACAATACGCAAAAAGGTATAGTAACCAATTGGCAAGTCGGCAAGGCCCACTAATAGAATAACAGCACATATTAATAATAATATTTTCATTTTGACTTGACGTTGTATATTATAGTTGCATTGTAAGATCTATATCAGAATTTGTATTTTTTATTCTTTTCTCAACCATCCTAAAACTTGGCTATTTACAATATTCCATTTGGAATTTTTGTTATTTAACTTCAATGAAGCCCTGGTTGTAGTGCCCACATTTTGCTGAATTATTTCAATCCTATTTCCGGTTACTTTGGAGACAATTGCTACGTGTCCATATTTATTAGATTTTGAACCGGAAAAAATCAAAAGGTCGTTTACTTTTGGCTTTGAACGGCTTGGATTCCGGTATTGTATAAGGTTTCTTTGTTTATTGATTCCTCCATCTTTTACGCCACCATTAAAAAAATCTTTTGCATGACCATAGCTGTTTGGCATTTTATGGTTTAAATGTTCAAAATAATAGCGTTTTACAAATTCAACACATTGGTATTTTAAGCCCAGATTATACCCATCAGGCGTTACATTTCTTCCATGTATTTTACTAAAACCTCCATTGTAGAACACCTGAACATTATTAAATGAGTCGATAGGCTGTGCGATTTTTTTGCGAGAATTGGCGTTGTTATTACACGAAATAGTTGCTAAACATATTAAGACTAATATTGGCAATAGCCTGTTTTTCATAGTTTTATTAAAATTAATGATGGTATTTTGAATTTTTAACGACTTTTTATAATTTTATTATTTTATCAATCACCATTTATTCCTCATAAAATTCCTTTACCGCTTTTAACGGAACGCCGAAGCTAAAACTTTGGGTATCTGACACCTTGGCAAAATTGACGGCAACCAAATTTCCCCACTTATCAATAATTGGGCTGCCACTTGAACCTTCTAAAGTTGGAATGGTATACAGTATTCTTTCCCCGTCACTTTCCTGGCTAACTTCACCGCTCGTAAACTGCGATTTTATTCCTTGTTTTGTATTGGCCAAACTGAAACCGTGATTGAATCCGATCATATAAACATCTTCATTGATACTGACTGGATTTTTAATATTGCGTTCTGAATATTTTTTTAAAGATCGAGCAAGGTTTGGATTATTATCATCAAAATTGATTTTGTTTTTTGGCGGTTTGTCAAATAATTGCGTTTTGGTTTGAATAAGTGCCAAATCGACATTTTCAGCGGATGATTCCCTAATTAAAACGCATTCCTGCAAATCATTTAAATCGGTAATGTGGGTATTGTTGTAGGCAATCGCCAATCTATAAATCACAGGTTTTACTTGTGTTTTATCAATATCAAAATTCTTTTGGGATTCATAAAAACCCATAAAAATTTCCTTAAGTTCTTTATAGGAATCAAACTCATTTACCAAATTTTTCTTTTCAAAATCATCTAACTGCTGTTCATTATCAGCATAGTAATTTTTAATCATTTGAATTGTATCATCATATTTCGATATTGCATTAACCATCTTTTCTTTTAATTCCTCATTATAAGAATAAAAATCCTCTCTATAATTGACAGCCGCAGGGTTTACGATATGTCGGTTGGTGATGATTTCACCGTTTTCAGAAACAATAAATCCAGTACCTGTAATCATTGAGAGATTTTCAAGAATGGACTCCTCACTGTAATAAATTTTATCTGCCGAATAAGGAGAATAATAAATCAGTGTTTTGTCATCCAGGTAAACTTCATAATAATATTGATTTGTAATCAACACCACCGCATTCTGGTATTTTTCAAAAATTTTGGCAGGCGTTTCCGGTTCAATATATTTATTGCAGGATAAAACCGTAATTGCGAGTGAAAGGAGTAAAAGCTTTTTCATAACAGCGGTGTTTAAATAACTTAACCAAATTTGATTTCAATTTTTTTATCTTAAGAAAAGATGCTAATTCTTAAGTGTTTAACCCATTGATTGCCCTTTAATAAATTTTGCATAAAGAAAAATGAAACAGCAATTTTTCGTTTTATTCACTCAAATTTAGAGAATTTATTTTGTTATTTGACTAAATTTATTATTATTTGTTATATTAAAAAATACTTATTATTTTTAATAATAAAAAGCACTTAT
>JACUUQ010000304.1 GCA_014859175.1 Lutibacter sp.
ATGGCGAACAGCAGCTGTACCAATAAAAAATAAAAAATAAACAGATGAAAAAGGAAATGCTCATAGGTTTTTTGGTTGCGTTACTGGCAACTGCTTTTGGCTGTTTTCTGTTTATCGAATTCTTTTCGCCCTTAGATTTTTACGAAAGTTTGGAACGCATAAAAGAAGGAAATTTACAAGGTAAAATTTTGGTGTTGGGCGCCATTGCAAACTTTTTTGTTTTTTTTATATTCTTAAAAAAGAAACAAATTTACAGAGCCAGAGGTGTTATTATGGAAACATTTTTAATCGCTTTTATCGTTTTATTGTTAACATTATTTAAAAAGTAAACACCGCATGAAGTATTACATTATCGCCGGCGAGGCTTCGGGAGATTTGCACGGATCCAATTTAATGAAAGCGTTAATGGAGAAGGATCCTAATGCCGAAATTCGGTTTTGGGGCGGTGATTTAATGCAACAGGCTGGCGGTACTTTGGTGAAACATTACCGCGATTTGGCATTTATGGGTTTTGCTGAAGTATTTATGAATTTAAGGAAAATTTTTAAAAACATCAGCGTATGCAAAAATGATATTCTACAGTTTAAGCCTGATGTGTTGATTTTAATAGATTATCCCGGATTTAATTTGCGAATTGCTGAATTTGCAAAAAAAGTGGGCTTTAAAGTTCATTATTATATTTCTCCGCAAATTTGGGCTTGGAAGGAAAATCGCATCAAAAGTATCAAACGCGATGTGGATGAAATGTACGTGATTTTGCCTTTTGAAAAGGATTTTTACGAGAAAAAACACCATTTTCCTGTGCATTTTGTGGGACATCCTTTAATTGACGCCATAGCCGAGAGAATCCAAATTGATGAAAATACGTTTAGGGAAATACACCAGCTAAATAAAAAACCAATTGTTGCCTTATTGCCCGGAAGCAGAAAACAGGAAATAAAAAAAATGCTTTCGGTGATGTTAAACATCGTTGATAAGTTTCCCGATTTTCAGTTTGTGATTGCAGGTGCGCCCAGTCAGGATTTTGAATTTTACCAACAGTTTATCGCCAAAGACAATGTAAAATTCGTTCCCAACAAAACCTACGATTTGTTGTCGGTTTCCTACGCAGCCATCGTCACTTCGGGAACGGCAACCCTGGAAACAGCTTTGTTTAAAATTCCGCAAATTGTTTGCTATAAAACCAGCAATGTGTCCTACCAAATTGGCAAGCGTTTGGTGAAATTGAAATTTATTTCCCTGGTCAACCTTATTATGGATAAAGAAGTAGTGAAAGAATTGATTCAGGACGATTTTAATGAACAAAATTTAGAAAAAGAACTTCATAAAATCATTGACGGTTACCAACGCGCCTTGATGTTTATTGATTATTACGATTTAGAGAAAAAACTTGGCGGCAAAGGCGCTTCCAAAAAAGTGGCGGAGCTGATTATTAATAATGAAAATAAGGCAATTTAAATAAAGAACATTTTGGGCGTTCCCCTGCGGGTCGGGCTATTCGCTCCAAACTTTTTTCGCCGAAAAGGCGCAAAAAGGTTTTCCGCTTCTATCCCTAACGCATTGATTTACGATTTTTGATTTACGACCTGCCTGCCGCAGGCAGGTTTTAGAATTAAAAATGTCGTCAGGGCAAAATTCGTCAATCGTAAATCCAAAATTTACTTTGCGCGCTTTGCGAATTTACTTTGCGCCCTTTGCTGTTAAATGCTAATTTTGTTTGAATTGATTTTTTATAATTTTTCACTTGGCTTTTTTCATAAACTACGCACTTGCTGTAATAACAATAACTTAGCCTTAAATAGTAACAAAAATAAATTTTATTCAAAATATTTTCAGTAGCTTTATCGGGCTATGATAAAGTTTCTGAAATTTATTCCCGCACAACTTACCTTCTTTTTAATGGTCGGGATTCTTTTTGGCAATTATTTTGGAATTAAGCCATTTATTTTGTTGCCTCTTTTTGGCATTTTAGCCCTGTTATTTACCGCAGTTTATTTTTACGCAAACAAGCAGTTTCAAACGCCATTTTTATTTACTGTGTTTGTTTTTTTGATTTCCTTTTTTATTGGTTTGGGCGTCATTACCTTTAAAAATCAGTTAAACGATAAAAATCATTATTCAAAAAACCTTAATTTTTCTGTTGAAAATCCACTGTCAGCATTTATCACCATTGAAA
>JACUUQ010000068.1 GCA_014859175.1 Lutibacter sp.
TAAATTCATGATAATGGCGGTGCAGTACAAGGTGATGTTGTGCCTATTGATATTAATGGACTTTCTTGGGCTGATTTGGAAGGATATTATCACATGAATATTTTATGCGGCCAAATAATGCCAACCGCAGGTACAATAACCGGAAGATTAAGAAATATATTCAGTGATCAACCTTTAACTGCACCATTACCATATACTACAAAAGCGGGAGGTTCAGGTACTTGGGATGATGCTGCCACTTGGACAGAAACTGTTTGGAGCATTCCAAATACCAAAGGTGTTGACGGTACAACATGGATAGATTGGAACATTGTTAAGACTTCCCGTGATATAATAGCAAATAGAGATATAACCTTGTTAGGTTTAATTTCGGAATCTGGAAAATTAACAATGGATGGCGTTACTTCGATGGATCCTTTAAATAATCCGGGAACGGGAACAGGCCAAGGTTTATGGATTACCCATTACTTAAAATTGAACGGTGTTATTGATTTACAAGGAGAATCACAATTGGTGCAAAAACGTTATGGCACTTATGATGGTTCAGGCAATTTTAGTACGACACAATTTAGTGAAAGTATTTTTAATGAAGCCAGTACAGGCTATATTGAACGTGATCAACAAGGCAAAAAAAATAGTTTCAATTATAATTATTGGTCTTCACCTGTTACGCGTCAAGGCGCTGCAAACAATGCACCATATAAACTACCTGATGTTTTAAAAGATGGCACAAATCCGGGTACTCCAATAAATATTAATTTTGTTGATGGGGCTTATTCGGCCGATACACCAAATGGTTTAAATCCAATAAAAATAACCAGCAGATGGATATGGACCTATAATGCAGTTACAAATGGTGATCCTTGGTATAATTATTATCAGTGGAAAAACGTTGGGAAGCGTGTTTAAAATTACCTTGCCATTAAAAAAAGATTTGGGAACTGTTTATGCCGAAGAAGTTGAGCCGGAATTTGTGATGAATGAACCTTTGGAGCTTTCTATTTTGCTGGTAGAAGACAATAAAACAAACCAATTGCTTGCAAAAACCAGGCTGGAACGGTGGAAATGCACAGTAGATATTGCAAATAACGGGATTGAAGGCGTTAAAAAAGTGCAAAAAAAGATGTACGACCTTATTTTGATGGACATTCAAATGCCGGTGATGGATGGCTACGAGGCTTCCAAAATTATTAAAAATGACATTTCTAAAAAAGCCGGCCAAATTCCAATTATTGCCATGACTGCCTATGCCACCAATGCGGATATTAAAAGGGCAAAAGACTCGGGGATGGATGACTATATTTTCAAGCCTTTTAAGCCCAAGGAGCTTTATAATATCTTGGAAAAATATGGAAAACCTTCAAAAGAGCGGAATTTACGAGATGCCAACAGCAAACAAGAAGATGCAGAAACAACAGCAGAAAAAAAACACATCGACCTTAAATTTTTAGTTGAAGAAACCCAGGGCGAAAGTTCTATATTGATTTTGCTGATTGAATCATTCCTTAAAGATCTTGAAGAATTTTTTGTGGTGGTTGATAAAGAATTTAAACATAAAAACTGGCCGGCATTATACGAAGCAACCCATAAAATTAAACCAAGTATTACCATGTTTGGAATTTCTAAAATGGGGCCAATCATTCATGATTTGACTCAAAAATTTAGGGAAGAAAAAAACTTGGAGGATGCCGAAACGCTGCTTAATTCCTGCAAAGAGATATTTAAACACGTAAACGAAGAATTATTAATCGAATTAAAATCGTTAAAAAATGAGTGATGCAAAAAAAATTGTTTTGGCAGAAGATAACTCTACGCTTTCATTATTGTTGAAGTTCAGATTGGAGAAAGAAGGCTATAAATTGTTGATTGCGGCTGATGGCAAGGAAGCCATTGAAATGATTGAACAACACGATCCCGAACTAATTTTGACAGATATTATGATGCCTTTTATCAGTGGCCTGGAAGTTATTAGCCATGTGCGCAACAAATTAAACAAGCAAACACCCATCATTGTTTTTTCGGCAGCCGGCCAGGAAGAAATGGTGCTTAAAGCTTTTAATTTAGGCGCCAACGATTTTATGGGAAAACCTTTTAGCCCCAATGAACTGGTGATTCGGGTGAAAAGACTGTTGCGTTAAAAGTATAAACAATATTCAAAATACAGCTCCGTGGAAAGTTATCAATACCTGCTTGATTATTTAGAAAATGCGCCAACCATCATTAAAGTGGTTTGGATAACAATCTGTGTTTTTTTTATTGCCGTTGTAATCCTTACCATCTACCTAAAATATTTGAGAAACCGTTTAAGAAAAAATGAAAAGACGGTGGCCGAATATCAAAAGGAATATGAATCGGATCTCATAACTTATTTGTACGCGGGCAATGAAGAAGAAGAAATTAGTGCCGAACAGCAACTTATTATCGATAAATTAAGAAGTTGTGCTTCCGATGAATTTAAACGAAGGATTATCGTATCAACTTTGTTGCGATTGCGGAATGAGATTTCCGGCGAAATGGCCGATGCGATCCAAAAACTTTATTTTCAGAGCGGACTTATATCTTTCGCTTTAAAGCGATTAAAAAGCAAAAAGTGGTATGTGGTGGCGAAAGGAATCAGGGAACTTACCCAGTTGCGCGTTAAAGAAGCCGATGATAAAATTTTAATGTTTGTAAACCATCCCAAAAAGGAAATTCGCAAAGAAGTGCAGCTGTATTTGGTGACGTTATTTCATTTTGAAGGACTTCAATTTTTGGATGTATTGCAAACCCAGCTTTCAGAATGGGACCAGATTCAATTGCTGGAAGTGCTTCAAAGGTTTGATGAACAGGAAATCCCCGATATAAATCCGTGGTTAAAATCCGCCAATGATTCTGTTGTCGTTTTCGCGTTAAAATTGGCAAAAATTTACAATCAGTTTGAAGTGAAAGATGCATTAATTGATTTGTTGGCGCATCCTCAAAAAAAAATAAGGGTCGATGCAATTCATGTGTTAAGCCATTTGCAGGTTTTTGAAGCCAAAACTGTTTTAAAAAATAATTTTGACATACTAAGTAAGGAGGAACAAATCGAGTTTTTTAAGTTGCTGGAAAACTTGTGCGAAACCGGCGATGAACCTTTTTTGTTAACCCAAACAACGCATCAAAATTTTGAGATTAAGTTATCTGCACTTAAAATATTAAAAACACTTTCCAATGAAAAGTTTAAAGATTTGAAGGATTTTTCAACGGATGCGGACTATGTAAAAATTTATGAATTTTTAGCCTATAATTAATCATTAAATGAGCATAACGATAACACGCTGTAACCATCAATAAAAATAGGTGAATTCGATATGGCCAAATTAAAACAATAAATATTTACATATGAATACAAGCACAACAGAAATCATACTCTTTATAATTCATTCATTATTTTTTATTTATGCAACTTTTGCAATCACATCGTATGTGATTTTGGCCATTATTTCAGCCATTGAAACCAAGGAATATATGAAGAAAAACAGTTTTGTGAATTACAAGGAAATTCTGTCTTCAACAATTTCCCCTTCAATTTCAATCATTGCGCCGGCCTATAATGAAAGTCTGAATATTATTGATAATGTACGTTCCCTTTTGTCCAGCCATTATGTAAATTATGATGTAATTATTGTAAATGACGGCAGTAAAGATGACAGTTTGGAAAAGCTGATTAAAGCTTATGATTTGGTAAAAGTCAATTTTCTGATCAACCAGCAAATACCCACAAAACCAATTCGTGCCGGCGTTTTTAAATCGACCAATCCCGCATTTGAAAAACTTACGGTGGTTGACAAAGAAAATGGCGGCAAGGCCGATGCGTTGAATATGGGATTGAATATTAGCAATAACCAATATGTGGCTTGCATAGATGTGGATTGTTTGCTGTTGGAAAATGCGCTTCAAAAAATGGTAAAACCGTTTTTGGAAGTTACCGAAGAAAAGGTAATTGCCACAGGCGGTGTGATAAGAATTGCCAATTCCTGTATCATTAAAAACGGCAAACTGCTGGATGTAAACTTGCCTAAAAAACTGATTGAAAAAGCGCAGATTCTCGAATATCTAAGGGCTTTTCTCTTGGGAAGAATGGCTTGGAGCAGGTTGAACGGATTGCTGGTAATTTCTGGCGCTTTTGGATTGTTCGACAAGAAAATAGCCATTGAAGTGGGCGGTTACGACACCAATACTGTTGGGGAAGATATGGAAATTATTGTGCGAATGAGAAGGCATATGGAAGAAATTAAGGAAAAATATAAAGTGGCTTATATTCCCGATCCGCTTTGTTGGACTGAGGCGCCGGACAATTATAAAATCTTCATTTCCCAAAGAAACAGGTGGACACGCGGTACCATTGAAACACTAAGAAAACACCGAAAAATAGCGTTTAATAAAAAATATAAATCACTTGGAATGTTAAGTTATCCCTATTGGCTTTTTTTCGAAAGATTGGCGCCGGTGATTGAAGTGATAGGCATTGTTTATTTTGCAATTTTAATGGCGCTTAATGAAGTGCGCTGGGATTATGCCATTGCCTTTATTGTATTGGCTTATTTTTTCACGGTTTTGTTTTCAATAGTCGCCATTTTTTCTGAAGAACTTACCTATCATCAATACAAAAAGAAAGGAACAGGCATAAAATTGTTGGTGATAACTGCTTTAGAACCTTTTGTGTTGCACCCATTTATTTTATACGCTGCAATTAGGGGAAATATAGATTACTATTTTAACAAGAAGAAAAAATGGGGAGAAATGACCCGAAAAGGAATGGCGAAAGCATAAAGAAATTCATAATATAATAGCAACGAGATTTTATATGAAGTTTAAAGATTTTAGCAATTACGGTTACAAATATATTTATTTATCGTTTTCATTGATTCTAAGCTTCTGGGCAATAAGCATATTTGGACTTATGATGACCGTATCAAATAGTTTGGAACAGGCAAGCATTGGGGTTTCTTTGGGGTATAAATTGCTCAACGATTTTTGGGCCGGTTTGGGAATTGGTTTGCTGTTTTTTCCGCTGTATCTGCTGTTTTTCTTCATCAAAAAACCGATAGGCACCATCCTTATTAAAGTGCTGTTTTGTATCATCATCATTGGGCAATTTGCTTTGGTAAAATACCATCTCGCAACATTGGTAAACTTGGGCGCCGATCTTTTAGGGTATTCTTTTGATGATATGTTTACCACCGTTTCTGCTTCAGAATCGCTGTCGTTTGTGTATTTTTTGCCTTTTATGTTATTTCCTTTGCTTTTTTTTGGCATTAATTACGGGCTCAATAAATTCACCAATGAGCGACAAATTTTCGCGTCGGCCATTATTTTGGTGATTGTGTTTGGAAGTTCAAAAATGATTTTTTCTGAAGCCACAGAAACTGATTATCAAAACAAATTGGTTTATTTAGGCGCCGATATTTATAGGTATCAGCAGGAAAAAAGCATTGCAGATGCTTACAATTTATCGGGAAGAAATGATTATCCCATATTAAAACCCTTTCAGGATTCAAAAGATGTATTGTCGCCTTTTTTTGATATTCAGGCCGAAAAACCAAATATCGTCATCATTATAGTTGAAGGATTGGGCGGTGAATTTGTCGGAAAAAACACTTATAGAGGATTTACGCCTTTCCTGGATTCACTGATTACAAAATCGTTGTACTGGGAAAATTTTGTAAGCAATGCAGGACGAACTTTTGGTGTTTTGCCGTCGTTATTAGGTTCGCTTCCTTATGGTGAAAAAGGATTTTTGGAATTAAACCCTTTGCCGTCTCATTTTTCGTTGATCAGTGTATTGAAGGCAAATGATTATACAACCTCCTTTTACTCGGGCGATAACTCAAGTTTCGACAGGAAAATCAATTTTTTGGAATACAATGAGATTGACCATATTATTGATGAAAATAGGTATGGGCCTGAATATGTTAAAACACAATCGAATGCCGGCGGATTTTCCTGGGGCTATCCCGATCGGGAAATGTTCAAAAAAACATTGTCGGAATTGGACGGCAAAAAAATGCCAAGATTGGATATTGTGATGACACTTACCAATCATGAACCGTTTGATTTTCCCGAAAAATCAAGTTATTTAGCCAAAGTGGACAGTATTTTAAATTCGAAGCAACTTTTTGGCGTTAATAAAGCGGAAATTTTAGCCTATAAAGATATTTTTGCCAGTTTGCTTTATACAGATAATTCTTTGGAATTCTTTATGGCAGAATATGTCAAAAGACCCGAATATAGCAACACCATTTTTATTGTTACCGGCGATCACCGACTTATTCCCATCGCGCAAAAAGACAAGTTATGCCGCTATCATGTGCCTTTATTGATTTTTAGCCCACTGTTAAAAAAGGCTGAAAAATTTAAATCAATTTCTTCCCATTGGGATGTGACGCCAAGTTTGCTTTCTTTTTTAATGAACAATTACAAATTAAATAAACTGAAAGAAATGTCATGGATGAGCAAAGGATTGGATACGGCCAAACAATTTAGAAATATTCACCAAATTCCTTTAATGCGCTATAAAGGAGGCATCAATGACTTTATCTACAAAAATTATTTATATGCAGATGGTGAATTGTATAAAATAAACGAAAACTTTGGGACCAACAAAGTGAATGAACCGGAATTGTTAAAAATTGCTGCCGATTCGCTGCTTGAGTTTAAAAAATTAAATGGCTACCTCACCAAAAATAACAGAATTTTTCCCGATTCGCTAAATATTTATACCCAACCCGCAATTCAATTCACCAAAGAACAACTGGCTATTATTGAAGATTTGACTAAGGGATTAAATTATGATCAAACTTTTCTAATTGCAAGGGATTTTGCATTTCAAAAGGACTATAAAAAAGCAAGATTGTTATGTGATTATATTTTGAATGAATTTCCAAATTATGCTGATGCAAGAACATTAAAAGGAAGAACTTTGGCTTGGGAAGGCAACTATAAAACGGCCGAGGAACAATTGTTAAATGTGCTGAAAAGAACGCCTTTTTATGATGATAATTACCTGGCGCTTTTAGACTTATATTGGTGGACGAAACAAGACACAAAGGCAATTGATATCGCCGAGAAAGCGAAAGAACATGAAATTAAAAATACTGATATTCCTTTTAAACTGGCGCAAGCTTATCAAAGAATGAATAATTTAAGCGATGCCAACAAAGTGATGGACAGTATTTTGAAACTTGACCCAAAGAATGAAACATATTTAACTTTTAAAAACTCCTTGAAATAATGAATTTAAAAATAGGTTATAAATGGATTTTAATATTGGCGTTTTTGCCGATTTTTCAAAGTTTTGCCCAACAAAAAGTTTTCGAAGGAAACCCGGATACCGCCTTTGAAAAGGCACGTGAACTGGCTTTTAACAACCAAAGAAAACAGGCGCAGGATACCTTGCTGTTTATTTTGACAAAATATCCCAACTACCACGATATTCGCTCTTTTTTGGCGAGCACCTATTCCTGGGATGGAGATTATAAAAGGGCAAAAACGGAGTTTTCCTATATTTTAGAAAAAGATCCGCAAAGAAAAACCGATTGGATTGCAGCCATCAACAATGAATTGTGGGCCGAAACGCCTTTTAGCGCTTTGGAAATGGCAGACAATGCGTTGAAATATTTTCCTTCGGATGGAGAAATTCTGTATCTGAAAGCAAGCGCACAGGAAAATTCAAACAATCCGCAGGAAGCTTTGCTTACCATACAACTTGTTCTGGACCAAAATCCGAACGACCCAAAAGCAACAGATTACAAAAAAAAACTGACCACTACGTTGAGTTACAATTCGATTGGAATTAAATCTTCGGCCGATTTCTATTCGGAAACTTTCGACCCGATGCAGTATTATACGCTAAATTATGGCCGACAAACAAAATATGGAAGCATTTCTGCAAAATTGAATTTCAGAAGAAGTTTTAATGAAAACGGCGTTCAGGTTGAGGTGGATATGTATCCCAAAATCACCAAAGGATTGTATGCCTATTTAAATGTTGGATTTGCGAACACTTTTTTGTTTCCCGATGTAAGATATGGCGCAGAATTGTACAAATCGTTGCCAAAAAGTTTTGAAGTTTCTTTGGGTTTCAGGGCTTTAAAATATAGCACAACCACCAATATCTACACCGGATCGGTAGGTTGGTACACCGGAAACAGCTATTGGTCTTTTCGCCCTTATGTAACGCCGGGCGATTCCGGAACCAGCAAATCGGGAACTTTAAATTACAGAAAGTACAGAAGTGATGCCGACAATTATTATAGCGTTTCTTTGGGGATGGGCTTTTCCCCTGAAATTGACAGGTTTCAGTTTGAAGGAAATGAAGACGCTATCATAGATTTGCAGTCGCAAAAATTCAATGTGGGCTATTATTTTACCTCAGCAAACAAACAAAATGCCTGGGGAACACAATTTGGCGTTACGCATCAGGAAATTAGTTTTAATCCCGGGAATTATTTCTGGATTTATTCAATAGGCTTAAATTGGACATTGAAATTTAGATAAAGAATAAGAATGAACAAGGAAATAGAACGAAAATTTTTAGTTTCAGGCGACTTTAAAAAACACGCCATAAAAAGTTATAAAATTTCTCAGGGTTTTTTATCCACAGTGCCTGAAAGAACGGTACGCATCAGAATACGGGATCGTCAAGGTTTTATCACCGTTAAAGGGATTGGAAATGCCTCCGGAACTACGCGTTTTGAATGGGAAAAGGAAATTCCCGTAAATGAAGCGGAAAATTTAATGTTGCTTTGTGAACCTACAATCATAGAAAAAACAAGGCATATTGTTCCCGCAAACAACAAGTTGTTTTTTGAAGTTGATGAATTTTTTGGGGAAAACAAAGGATTGATTATCGCGGAAATTGAACTTCCGCATGAAAACACGGATTTCATAAAACCAAGTTGGCTTGGAAAGGAAGTTACAGGGCAATTACAATATTACAATGCCAGTTTGGCTAAAAAACCATTTAGCAATTGGTAAAAAATAATTAATTATCTTGCAACGTTGCTAAAATTTCAAAAGAAGGTAATCTATAAAAAGAAAGAGTATGGTAGAATTGGCCGGTATTATTGTTTTGGGAACCACAGCGCAATGGGTGGCTTGGAAACTAAAACTTCCTGCAATATTGCCTTTAATTTTGATTGGTTTGTTGGTGGGGCCGATATCAACTTTAATTACCGCTGACGGCTCAAAATGGATACAGCCTGTTTGGAATGGAACGGTAGGGTTATTTCCCGGTGAGCGGTTGTTTAATTTTGTTTCTTTGGCAATCAGCATTATACTTTTTGAAGGCGGTTTAACCTTAAAAAAAGAAGAAATCTTAAATGTTGGGCCAGCCATTCTTAAACTCATTACGTTAGGATCTTTGGTTACATTTTTTGGAGCCGGATTTGCGGCACATTATATTTTTGGCATCAGTTGGCAAATAGCCTTTTTATTTTCGGCCTTAATCATTGTAACCGGACCAACAGTTATTGCGCCAATTTTGAGAAACATTCCCATGAAAAAAGATGTTTCAACAGTTTTAAAATGGGAAGGTATTTTAATTGACCCAATAGGCGCCTTGGCTGCCGTTTTAATTTTTGAGTTTATTAGGGTTGGTGAAGGTTACGATTATACTGCTGAAGCCTTAATTGAATTTGGCAAAATAGTTTTTGTTGGTTTTTCTGTTGGTTTTACGGCGGCTTATAGCCTATATTTTTCCATCAAAAAGAAATTAATACCGCATTATTTGCTCAATGTGGCTTCTTTGGCTATTGTGCTCGCGGTATTTGTGTTGTCCGACATATTCGCCCATGAATCGGGTTTGCTAACCGTGGTTATTATGGGAATGGTGCTGGGAAATCTTAAAGTTGAGGGGTTAAAGGAAATTCTTTATTTTAAAGAATCCATAAGCATATTGCTAATTTCAATATTGTTTATATTGTTGTCGGCAAACATAAATATTAGTGATATGTTGCTGCTTTATCGATGGGAAACACTGGCATTATTTGGCATTGTAGTTTTTGTGTTAAGGCCTATAGGCGTTTTTTTAAGTTCAACAAATTCCGGTTTAAGTTTTAACGAAAAATTATTTATTAGCTGGGTTGGCCCAAGAGGTATTGTGGCTGCGGGTATCGCATCTTTATTCGGATTAAAGCTCTCAATGCAAGGCGAGCCAGACGCTGAATATATTACGCCATTGGTGTTTATGATTGTGCTGGGAACCGTTTTGTTAAATGCCACAACGGCGCGTTTGTTTGCTAAAATTACAGGGGTGTTTTTAAAATTATCTGAAGGAATTATGATTGTTGGCGCCTCAAATTTTGCGCGTTTAATTGCTGAATACTTAAGGAAAAATAACAGAAGAGTCGTTTTAATTGACACAAATGCCGAAAATATTGAAAGGGCAAAATTACTGGGACTTGAAGCAATTAAGGGCAATGTTTATGAAGATGAATTGTTGGAGGATGTTGAATTAAATGATATTGGATTTTTGCTGGCATTAACAGGAAACCCCGTTATAAATGAATATGTTATCAAAAAATACAGAGAAGTTTTTGGGGAACACGGCACATTTAGAATAGTTTCAACAGATGAAATGACAGAAGAACTGCAAGTGCCAAAAGCGCATTTATTTACCCATAAAGATGACTTTATTAATTTAAGCGAAGTTGTGCGGGATTTTCCTTTTGTGAATGAGGTTCCTATTAATTCGAGGGAACATTATACCCGTTTATTGAAAGAAATTGACGATGAGTTACATGCAATTCCGCTGTTTTTGAAAGATAACACCGGCTTTATTCACATTATTTCTTCTCTTACAGATTCTTTCAAAATTGAAAAGGGAAATATTTTGATGTACATTGGAAAAGCAATAGTTTGATAATTTATTTATAATATTCCCTAAACCTTTTAATAACAATTACTTCCGACATTGCGCTTATAAATTACTCATAATTTTAATTTAATTTCTGTTAAATGGATTCTCACAAGAAGAAAAAACACGTAGAGATTGTTGTTATTTCTGATGTGCATTTGGGAACTTACGGTTGTCATGCCAATGAACTGTTGTCTTATTTAAAAAGCATAAATCCCAAAACAGTTATTCTTAATGGAGACATTATTGATATTTGGCAATTTAGCAAACGCTATTGGCCAAAATCTCACATGAAAGTGTTGAAATATATTATGGGCTGGATTTCTGAAGGAAAAAAAGTTCATTATATTACGGGAAATCACGATGAAATGTTCCGGAAATTTGTCGATTTTAATATGGGCAATTTTTCCATAAAAAACAAAGTGGTGCTGGAATTGGATGGCAAAAATGCCTGGTTTTTTCACGGCGATGTTTTTGATGTTACCATGAAACATTCCAAATGGCTTGCAAAATTGGGCGCTGTTGGTTATGATTCTTTAATTCTTATCAATAGGGGCGTAAACAATGTCAGCCATTTCTTTGGAAAAGAAAAAATATCCTTGTCCAAAAAAATAAAGGACAGCGTAAAATCCGCCATCAAATTCATCAATAATTTTGAAGAAACGGTCATCGCCATTGCCATAGAAAATCAATTTGATTTTGTTGTTTGCGGCCATATTCATCAGCCAATAATTAAGGAAGTAACCACAAACAAGGGAAGCGCACACTATTTAAATTCAGGTGATTGGGTGGAGAATTTAACAGCGCTGGAATATAATAACAAGCAGTGGAGTCTTTATAAATACGATGCCGCCCATTATCAAAAAGAGGAAATTGGAATGGATTTGGAGGAGGTAGATTCCATTGACCAAACGGCCAAAGAACTTTTAGGGCATTTAATGGCCGACTTTAATTTTAAATTTTAATGAAGATATTATACGCCATTCAGGGAACCGGAAACGGACATTTAAGCAGGGCAAAAGAAATTATTCCGGCATTGTTAAAACGTGCGCAGGTTGACATTTTAGTCAGTGGCACGCAAGCTGAAATCGTTTTGCCTTATGACGTAGATTTTGTTTATAAAGGATTGAGTTTTTATTTTGGCAAAAACGGGGGAATCGATTTTATGAAGACATTCAAAAGGAATTCTATTTTTAATGTAATTAAAGAAATTATCAACTGTCCGGTTACGGATTACGATTTGGTGATCAACGATTTTGAGCCAATCACCGCTTGGGCCTGCTATTTTAAAGGCGTAAAATGTATTTCTTTAAGCCACCAAAGTGCATTATTTACTGAAAATGTTCCCAAACCTATTTTCTTCGATATTGTGGGAAGTTTTATCATTAAAAACTACGCAAAATGTAAGATTAACTATGGTTTTCATTTTAAAAAATACAACGATAAAGTTTATACGCCAATTATAAGAAGTGATATCAGGTTGCTGAAACGAACCGTAAAAGACCATTACACCGTTTATTTACCTGCTTATTCCGATGAAAAAATCATTGAAGTGCTGTCGAAAATTAAAGGCGTTAAATGGAAGGTTTTTTCTAAAGAAGCGCAAAATTATTATCAGAAAAAGAATGTTTACGTGAAGCCAATCAACGGCAAGAAATTCGAAAAAAGCTTGGCATCGTGCAAAGGCGTTTTATGCGGCGCAGGTTTTGAAACGCCTGCGGAAGCTATTTTTTTAAAAAAGAAATTGATGGTAATTCCCATGAAAAATCAGCACGAACAACATTTTAACGCAACAGCTTTGTCGGATTTAGGGGTTCCTGTATTGAAATCTTTAAAAAAGAAGCACATTCCCGAAATTGAAAATTGGATAGAAAGCACCTACCTTGTTGAACTGCAATTTCCCAATGAAACACAGCAAATCATAGACACTGTTTTATTCGATTTTATTGCGGAAGAAATAAGGCTGTTGTCTAAAGTTATTTAGACTGATCACGCAGATTTTTAACCTGGCCTGATTACGCGGATTTGTAATCCGTGTGTTCACATTATTTTTCTTAGGTTTCGCAATCAAACTAATCTAACATCATTAATTGTCTAATTTTGCGTGATGCAATTTTAAGCAAACAGATAAATTCTTCCACAAAATTACCTTGCGATACTTATAATAACGATGTAT
>JACUUQ010000069.1 GCA_014859175.1 Lutibacter sp.
ATAAAATGTTAACAGATGAAACGAGCCCTAACAAATTTTGATACACAGCAGAATGATTAATGGCGACTGCATCTGTACCAATAAAAAATAAAATGTTAACAGATGAAACGAGCCATAACAAATTTTGATACACAGCAGAATGTTTAATGGCGACTGCATCTGTACCGATAAAAAATAAAATGTTAACAGATGAAACAGATTAAACACATATTTTTCGATTTAGACCATACGCTTTGGGATTTTGAAACCAATTCTGATATCGCTTTTGAGACTATTTTTAAAAAACACGAAGTAAAAGCCGACCTCCAAAAGTTTTTGAATTATTACAGGGGAATTAATGATCATTATTGGAAATTGTACCGAGAAGAAAAAGTGACCAAAGAAGCGATGCGATTGGGCAGGTTAAAAGACACTTTTGTAAAAATTAACGAAAAATTTGACATCCAACTTTTAGAACGTTTGTCTGTTGATTATATCAAGGTTTTGCCGCACCACAACCAACTTTTTGAAGGCGCGCATGAAATATTGGAACATTTATCAATAAATTACAAACTTCATATCATCACAAACGGATTTAATGAAGTTCAGTATCAAAAGATTGAAAATTCAGGGTTGACCAAGTATTTCGATAAAATAATTACTTCGGAAGATGCCGGCGTAAAAAAACCAAATCGCATTATTTTTGACTATGCTTTGGAGATCACTAATGCGGTTTCCGAAGAATCTATCATGATTGGCGACAATTGGGAAGCCGATATTATGGGCGCAAAAGATGCCGGATTTGATGTTATTTTCTGCAATTTTAGCGCTCAGCCTGTTTCTGAAAATATTAAATCGGTAAACAATTTAATTGAAATAAAACGCTATTTGTAAACGTTTAAATATTTAAATGGCAGTTTCTTATTTTATGAAAATCACAAAACTCACAGCTGCGGCATTTCTCATTTTATTTTTTCAGGGTTGCACAAAAGATGTTGATTTTAACCAACTTGATGATGCCAATATTCACGCCACTTATATTTCAACTTTAATTTATTTAAACTTGGCCGCTCCTGATTTTTTGGATGATTTTAACAGGGAAATAGCGGTAACTGAAGATTTGGTTCAGGCGCCAATCAATAACGACTCCAAGCCTTATTTGGAAAAAGTGGAATTTACCGTTATTACCGAAAATACTTTTAGCAGGAATTTTAGGCTAAGCATCACTTTTTATGATGCATTTGGCACGCCAATTTACGTTTTGCAACCAATGATCAATGTGCCCGAAAATTCGTCAGAATTAACAACCATCATTGAAATTCCCAAACAAGACATTCCCTATATTTACAACACCAAATTTTTTGGATTTGCTATTTTTATGTCGCCAAGCATTGACGGAAGCGCAATTTCCATAAATGATGCTTCAACCTTCGATTTAAAATCATCGGCCAAGTTGTTTTTTAACTTCCGCAAAATATGAGAAGATTAAGTTGGTTTATTTTTCTTGTCTATGCAATAGGATTCTCTCAAAACAAGCAGGTTTTGTATGATTTTACCGGTTTGCCCCAAACATTGCTGTTAAATCCGGGCGCAGAAGTTGATAATAAATTTCATTTTGGAATGCCAATGTTTTCTCAAATAAGCGCGCAAGGCGGTTTCACCGGATTTTCTGCCTACGATATTTTTGCCGATAACGGTATTGACATCAATGATAAAATTAAAGCGGCGGTAAATAATTATGGAACTGCTGAATTTATTTTATTCAATCAACAATTGGAAGTGTTTAATGGTGGGTTCAGGTTACCGAATAAAGATTATTTAAGTTTTGGCTATTATGAAGAAGTAGATTTTTTGGGAAAAATTCCGCGTGATGTTGTCGATTTATATTATGATGGAAACACCGTTATCGACAGGCGTTATTCAATCAAAAAATTGGCTGCAAGGGCAGAAATGTTAGGCGTGCTTCATTTGGGTTTGTCCAAAAAATTCAATGAAAAATGGAACTTTGGCGTACGTGCAAAAATATATTCGAGCGTTTTTAATGCAAACACAAAATCAAATTCGGGGTCGTTTTACACAGAGGAAGGAACTCAAAATATTTACAGACAACATTTAGACAACGTCAATTTATTAATGCAAACTTCGGGCGTTTTTTTTCGTAATGGTGAAGAAATTGATGCTTCTTATGTGAAAAGCAAATTGCTTTTTGGCGGAAATCTTGGTTTGGGGATAGATCTGGGATTTACGCATCATTATTCAAAGCAATGGACAATTACCGGAAGTATTTTGGATTTGGGTTTTGTGAATAACTCAAAAAATACAGAATCTTTTCTTTATAAGGGCGATTATGAATTGGAAGGCGCCCAATTAAATTTCGATCGCAATAATCCACAAAACTATTGGAGCGATTTAAAAGAAGATTTTGACAACAGCATTTTATCGGATACTTTATATAAAAGCTTTATATCTTTTAGGCCAGTCAAATTAAATGGTTCGGCAAGTTATTCTTTCGGACAAAAACAGGACGATTGCAGGTACTTGATTGATGATGGGTTTTACCTGAATAAAATTGGATTCCATTTGTTTTCAACAGTCGGTGCGGTGCATTCTTACATGGCGGCAACTTTTTTTTATGAGCGTAGATTCAGCAAACATTTTCAAACAAAACTTACTTATACGGTCGATCCCTTTTCATTTGCCAATATTGGATTGGGTTTGTCGGCCAATATTGGCGTTGTTAATCTTTATTTTGCAGCCGATAATTTATTGAGTTTGAACAATATTTATAACGCTAAAAGTGCAAGTTTTCAATTGGGCATTAATTTTATTTTTAAGGATAAAAATTAGTACTTTTACAAAAATCAACAAGAACCAATTGTTGAAATAACAAAATTTCTGCAATTATGAAACAATATTTATCAATCAGCTTATTTTTAATGTTCAGTTTTTCTGCTTTGTTTGCGCAAAAAAATATCAATTCCTATAAATATATTTTGGTTCCAAAACAATTTGAATTTCAGAATTCAACAGACCAGTATCAATTGAATTCGTTGACAAAATTTCTTTTTGAAAAATCAGGCTTTACCGTATTGTTTACGGATGAAAACTTTCCTGCCGATTTGGCCGCCAATTCCTGTTTGGGTTTAAAAGCAAGAATTAACAATGCTTCCGGCATGTTTAGCACAAAAATGAATTTGGCATTGACGGATTGTTACAACCAAGTTGTTTTTTCAACCAGAGACGGAAAATCAAAAGAAAAGGATTACAAAACTGCCTATCATGAAGCCTTTAGAATGGCTTTTGTTGATATTGAAAATTTGAATTATGCGTATGACGGAAGTGAAAATGCCATTGAAAAAATGGCCGAAAATAATAAGGTTGAAATAGAAAAGCTCACTGTTAAGGAAATAATTCCTGTTGTTGAGGTTAAGGAAGTTCCCGAAGTTCCGAAAGTAAAAGAAACCCCTCCAATGGCCATTTCAGAAAAGATTGAGAAAAGTGAAGCCAATGATGAAAAAACAGAAACCGTAAAATCGTTTGTTAACCCTGTTGTTAATTCAATAGAAGGCAAATATTTGGTTGATAAATGGGGGGAATGCATCATTTCGAAAAAAGATGGCTATTATTCCTTTGTTGGCGGTGATGAAAAATTTGAGTTTGCGGTTATCTACAAAACTTCCTTGCCCAATTTATTCATTATTAAATGGGCCGCTTTTAAACAACCGCGATTGCTTGAAATAGACTTGCAGGGCGATTTGAAAATTGAGGATGAAAGTGGCGATAAAACCTACAAAAGAGTGCAATAATTTTTGATTGTTTTTGAAAATTTTCTAAACTAAAACGAACAATCTATAGTAAAATAAAAAAGCGCGGTGATTGTTTCACCGCGCTTTTTGATATTAGAAAAACAGCTAATTTGTTATTTTGCTGCTAATTTTAATTGTGGAGCATTTGCCACAACGTATCTTTTAATTCCATTAACCCTTGCTGTGCAACCGACGAAATGAAAAGTGTTTTAATGTCTTTAGGCAATTCTTTGATAATTTCCGTTTTTAATTCCTCATCCAACAAATCGGATTTTGAAATGGCCAACAGCCTGGTTTTATCCAGCAATTCCGGATTGTGTTGTTTTAATTCATTCAATAAAATATCATATTCTTTTTGAATATTGGGAGAATCAGCAGAAATTAAAAACAACAAGATGGAGTTTCGTTCAATATGTCGCAGAAAACGATGCCCTAAACCTTTTCCTTCCGCTGCTCCTTCAATGATTCCGGGAATATCCGCCATCACAAAAGTTTGATAATCGCGATATTCCACAATGCCCAAATTAGGTTTTAACGTGGTAAACGCGTAATCTGCAATTTTTGGTTTTGCTGCCGTAATAACCGAAAGTAATGTGGATTTTCCGGCATTTGGAAAACCGACCAATCCAACATCGGCCAAAACTTTTAATTCTAACTGAAACCAGCCTTCTTTAGCGTCGATACCCGGCTGCGCAAATCTTGGTGTTTGGTGTGTTGAGGATCTAAAGTTCCAGTTTCCCAATCCACCCATTCCGCCATCCAATAAAATTTGTTCTGGGTTTTCGTGGGTAATTTCAAATAAAATTTCCTGTGTTTCACCATCTCTAATAATGGTTCCCATTGGCACTTCAATATAAACGTCTTTCCCGTCTTTTCCTGTACTTCGTTGTTTGCTTCCGTCGCCACCGTGCTCGGCTTTAAAATGTTTTTTAAATTTTAGCGGATAAAGAGTCCACATATTTCTGTTTCCTTTCACAATCACGTGTCCGCCACGGCCGCCGTCTCCACCATCCGGGCCACCTTTGTCAATGTATTTTTCTCTATGTAAATGCGTAGAACCGCGCCCTCCTTTGCCGGAAGAAGCATATATTTTTACATAGTCAACAAAATTTTCTTCAGTCATTTTCGTTTCAAATTGTTTTTCCCAAGTTTGGGTTTAAGCTTGCAAAGGTACAATTTTGAAAACTAAAATGTTACATTTTTATATTGAACTCAGCTTGACTTTTTTTAATTGGCTGTTTATGAGTTTAATTGGGTGATTGCTTAGGTGTTTAATAGTTTTCCTTCAAATATGTTTTTCGCCCTGACTTGTTTAATTGTGTAATAGCCTAGAGACAACTATACTTGAGTCCACTCCGATAACTCCAATATTCAATTTTCAACAAATTTTACCCCTACCCTAAAGGGAGAAGTTGCTGAAAATCAGCTCCCCTACAATAATTAAAAATGCTGATTTTTAGCAGAAGCAGCTTTTCGGAGCGGACTCATACTTTTAACTTATAAATCAAAATAGTTCCCCCTTCTGGAAAAAGGGGGGCTTATAATTCATCAATTATTTTTGACAAACGTTTGGTTATATCGTCAATTGAACCAACGCCATTTGCACCAAAATATTTGCCTTGAAGTTGGTAATAATCTTTTAAAACAGCTGTTTTTGTGTTGTATTCGTTAAACCTGTTTCGAATTTTACTTTCATCCTGGTCATCGGTTCTTCCGCTAATTTTACCGCGTTCCAGCAAACGTGTAACCAATAAGTCTTCCGGCACTTCCAAGGCAACCATTCCACTGATGACTTCTCCTTTTTCTTCTAAAAAATCATCTAAAGCTTTAGCTTGTGATTCTGTGCGGGGAAATCCGTCAAAAATGAATCCGTTGGCAGCTGAATTTTTATCAACTTCAGCCTTCAGCATATCAATGGTTACTTCATCCGGAACCAAATCGCCGTTGTCCATGAAGGATTTGGCCAGCATTCCAAGTTCAGTTTTGTTTGTGATATTGTAGCGGAAAACGTCGCCTGTTGAAATGTGCACAAGGTTGTATTTTTCTTTTAGTAAATCGGCTTGTGTTCCTTTTCCTGCGCCCGGAGGTCCGAATAAAACTATGTTTTTCATTTTTGGAGGTGTTATAAGTTGATAAATACTGGATAGATTTCTTGCCAAACCATCATAATCTAAACCGTAACCGATAATAAATTTATCGGGAATTGAAATGCCTATATAATCAATTGGCAATTCCTTTTTAAATACATCAGGTTTAAAAAACAGGGTAGCTATTTTAAGTTGTTTTACTTTTTTATCGGCAAAGATGTCATAAATTTCTTGTAACGTGTTTCCTGTATCAACAATATCTTCCAGTATAATAACGGTTTTTCCTTCCAAATCCTCATTTAAACCCACCAACTGCTTTATTTTTCCTGTTGAATTTGTTCCTTCATACGATGCCAATTTCACAAATGAAACCTTACAGCTATGGTTATATTTACGCACCAAGTCGGCAACAAACATAAAGGATCCATTCAATATTCCAATAAAGATAGGCGTTTCGTTTTTACAATCTTCTGTAATTTGCACCACCATTTTATCAATGGCTTCAGCAATTTTTTCTTCGGAAATATATTTTTTGAAATAGTTATTGTGTATTTTAATAATGCTCATTTTTATGCTTTGTACAAATTTAACAATCATTAAATAATATTAGCCCTTAATGATGATTTAATTGCTAATTTGAAATACAAAAACCGTTTTGACCACTCAAAACGGTTTTGTTTTTAAAGTAGAACTACTTTTATTTTTTTTCTTTATCGAATCTTTTAACGCTATCGTACAAAACTGGAGAGGCAATAAACCAAGAGGAATAAGTACCTACGGCAATACCAACGATTAATGCAAACATAAATCCTTTAATGGAGTCACCGCCAAATAAGAATATGGCAACCAATACCAACAATGTTGTTAATGAGGTATTTATTGTTCTTCCCATTGTGCTGTTTAATCCGGTATTTATCACCTTATAAAAGTTCCAGGAAGTATGTGTTTTTGAGAACTCACGTATTCTGTCGTAAACAATAACCGTATCGTTTATTGAGTATCCTAAAACGGTCAAAATTGCCGCGATAAAGGATTGACCTATTTCCATGTCAAAAGGCAAAATTTTATAAAATATAGAGAAGATACCA
This sequence comes from Lutibacter sp., assembly GCA_014859175.1. Lineage (GTDB taxonomy): Bacteria > Bacteroidota > Bacteroidia > Flavobacteriales > Flavobacteriaceae > Lutibacter. The sequence continues at coordinate 6,961 of JACUUQ010000069.1, forward strand.
AAAACAATTATAACGTCATGGAACAAAGCTACAATTGCGCCAACACTATATTGCCATTTTGTGAATCGCAATAAAATATAAAGGAATATAACCATTAGGGAACCTAAAACAGCCCAGCCTGCAGCGGTTTTGATGTCATCAGCAATGGTTGGCTCAACCTTCATCGCGCTAAGTATTCCAATGGTTTTTGTGCCTTCATAACCGGGTTTAAATTCTTCCAAGGAAAGTCCGTCTGGATTGTAAGGTTTTAAACCTGTAAATAATAACTCTTGCACTTCATCATCAATGGCTTTGTCTTCTATATCTATTTTATATTTGGTTGTAATTTTTAACTGGCTTGCTTCCCCGTAAGTTTTTACTTCAGGGGCATCACCAAATACGTCTTTTAAAGTATTTGCAACCTCTGTTGCGCTAGTGGTTTTTTCAAATTTTACCACAAAAGATCTTCCGCCGATGAAATCTACCCCGTAGTTTAATCCGTTTGTTGATAGAGACACAATGCTCATTACAATTAAAATACCTGAAAATATATAGGCAGGTTTTCTTAATTTCAAGAAATCAACATTGATTTTGGTAAACCATTTTTTTGTGATGTTGGTATTGAATGTAAATGTTTTTCCTTTTGCGGCATACCAGTCAATTACCAAGCGGGTGATGAAAATTGCCGTAAACAATGAAGTTAAAATACCCACAATAAAGGTATAGGCAAATCCTTTTACCGGGCCTGTTCCGAAAACATATAAAATGATACCGGTTAACAAGGAGGTAACGTTTGCATCCAAAATTGCTGAAAACGCGCCGTCATAACTAAAACCATACTTTATGGAGGCTTTTAAACCTTTTCCGCGGCTCAATTCTTCTTTAATCCTTTCGTAGATAATTACGTTTGCATCAACTGCGATACCTATGGTTAAAATGATACCGGCAATTCCAGGCAACGTTAAAACCGCTCCGAAGGCTGTTAAGATTCCGAAAATAAATAAAAGGTTTACTATTAAAGCGAAATCGGCTATTACACCTGCTTTTCCATAGTAGAAAATCATCCAGGCAAAAACAATGAGCAATGCCAAAAAGAAGGAGTACATACTGCTTTCAATGGCTTGTTGCCCTAGTGATGGCCCTACAATTTCTGATTGTATAATATGTGCGGCTGCCGGTAATTTACCGGCTTTTAATACGTTTGCGATATCTTGCGCTTCAGCAACAGTCATGCTTCCGCCAGAAATAGATGTTCTACCATTTATAATGGCAGTATTTACAGATGGTGCCGTATAAACATAATCATCCAAAACAACAGCAACAAATTTCCCTACATTTTCTGTAGTCATTTTTGCCCAAAGTTTTGTTCCGGTGGCATTCATGGTCATACTTACCTCAGGCTGCCCTGTTTGTCCATATTCCTGGCTTGCGTCTTCTATTACATCACCTTGAATAGGGGCAATGTCTTCACGGTTAGATTTGATGCCATATAAATAAATTAAATCGGTACTTTGGTTGGTAGCTGTAACAGTTGCAGAAAATGGTTTTGCATCCCAAAGAAATTTGGCATACTTCATATCATTAGGAAGCAATGCCCTAACTTCTGTCATCGACAAATAAGCGTTTACCCTAGCGGTATCGGCAACCTTGGCAGTTCCAATTACTGATGAAATTTGGTTTTCAGACTGTGGGATGCTTGGGGTTAAATAAGTAAATAAATTAGTTGCTTGTTTGGTCGCCAATGAATCAGAAACTGCACCCAATAAATCATCAATGTTATCTTTTGGTGTTGCGGCAGTGTCAACTTTTGTTTCAGATTTCAATAAATTTTCAACCACTGAGTTCGCTTCAAAAAAGAAATTTGCTGTTTCTTGGTTTGAATATACTTCCCAAAACTCTAATTCGGCAGTGCTTTGCAATAATTTTTTAACACGGTCAATATCTTTTGCGCCAGGCAATTCAATTAAGATACGGCCAGAGTTTCCAATGCGTGCAATATTAGGCTGTGTAACGCCAAATTTATCGATACGGCTTCTTAAAACTTCAAAAGCGGTATTGATAGAACCGGAAATTTCTGCTTCTATAATTGGTTTTACTTCTTCATCGGTTAATTTGAAGTTTATTTTTTCACGCAATGATTTGTTTCCAAAAATACTTGGATCGCTTAATTTAACTTTTCCGTCGCTTAATTTTTTAAACTCATTAAAAAATAAATTTAAATAAGTGTCGTCGCTGCTTTTTTGAGCCAAATCTGCTTTTGCCAAAGCTTCATTAAAAACAGGATTTTTTGAATCGTTAGACAATCCTATTAAAATATCCTTAACAGACACTTGTAAAATAGCGTTGATACCTCCTTTTAGGTCTAACCCTAAGTTTAACTGTTTGTCTTTAATTTCGTTATAGCTAAATTGCACAAAACCTAAATCTATCACCGGATAATTTGCAACAGAGTCTAAATACGCTTTTTCCAATCGGGCGATTTCCCTGCCGTCATCAGATTTAGCTGTTGCATAAACTTTTGCTTTATTTTCAATACCGCCCGTAAACCAGGTAAATGACAATTGATATAAGCTTACCAATCCGAATAGAATAGCGAATAACTTTATAAGTCCTTTGTTTTGCATTTTAAATTTATTTTATATAAATGTAGTTTGATTTAACGTGCAAATATATAATTTCAAATAGGAACTGACAATTCTTTTTTTCTTTTTATAGTGATCGTATTTTGCCTTTTGTTGTTTGGCTAAATAATTGTTCCATTAAGCCTTCTTTTAGTGTTTTTTTTGACGGGGATGCTGTTCATCTAAAAAAGCAATTTCAACAACATTCAAAAATGGCCGGTTTTCATTTCATCAAAAATTCGCGATAGTTTCAAGGTATGTAACCTATCTATATTTATAACAAATCTGAACAACCAATTTTATATATTTGTTATCAAAATTAAAAAAAATGAAACAATTGTCAGATATAGAAATAGCACAGGGTAAAAAATTAATGCACATTAAAGAAATTGCCGCCAAGTTAGGAATTAAAGAGGATGATTTGGAAATGTACGGAAAATTTAAAGCAAAGTTACCACTGCATTTTATTGATGAGGAAAAAATACAAAAGAATAATTTGATTTTGGTAACAGCCATTACCCCAACACCTGCCGGAGAAGGTAAAACAACAGTTTCCATTGGTTTAACGGAAGGATTGAATCAACTGGGGAAACAGGCGACGGTTGTTTTGCGTGAACCATCTTTGGGCCCTGTTTTTGGAATTAAAGGCGGCGCAGCCGGCGGCGGTTATTCGCAAGTTGTTCCTATGGAAGACATCAATCTTCATTTTACGGGCGATTTTAATGCGGTGGAAAAAGCAAACAATTTATTGTCGGCCTTAATCGACAACAATTTGCAAAGCACTGTCAATAATTTGAAAATTGACGCAAGAACGGTGGTTTGGAAGCGCGTTATTGATATGAACGACAGGGCTTTGCGAAACATCATTATTGGGTTGGGTGGCACCGTTAACGGCATTCCGCGTGAAGACGGCTTCAATATTACGCCAGCATCCGAAGTGATGGCTATTTTGTGTATGGCAACCGATTTTGAAAATTTGAAAAAACGTTTGGGTGATATTTTCGTCGGATTTACCTTCGACAACAAACCGATTTTTGCCCGAGATTTAAAGGCGGAAAACGCGATGGCTATTTTATTGAGAGATGCCATTAAACCAAATTTGGTGCAAACTTTGGAAGAAAACCCCGCCATCATTCATGGCGGTCCGTTTGCGAATATCGCACAGGGAACAAACACCATTATTGCCACTAAAATGGGACTTTCTTTATCGAATTACGTGGTTACCGAAGCCGGTTTTGGTGCCGATTTAGGTGCCGAAAAATTTCTGGACATCAAATGTGTGGCCGCTAATTTAAGTCCGAAAGCGGTGGTTTTGGTTGCCACAATAAGGGCATTGCGCCACCACGGAGGGGCAAAAAAGGCGGAATATAATACACCAAATATGGAGATTACAAAAAAGGGTTTCCCTAATTTGGAAAAACATATTGAAAATATCAGAAAATTTAAACTAGAACCTGTGGTGGCCATCAATGCTTTTATAAGCGACTCAAAAGAAGAAGTTGATTATATTATTGAAAAATGTGCCGCAATGGGCGTTCAGGCTGTTGTTTCAGAAGGCTGGGCAAAAGGCGGAGAGGGCACAACAAAATTGGCGGAGGCGGTTGTGAAAGTGGTGGAGGCAAACAAATCCAAGTTTAAGCCTTTGTATAATTGGAATACGCCCGTAAGGCAGAAAATTGAAACCATTGCCAAAGAAATTTATGGCGCGGATGGTGTTGATTTTGAAAAAAAGGCCTTGTTGAATTTGAAAAGAATTGACCGATTGGGCTTTAATGATTTTCCTGTTTGTATGGCGAAAACACAAAAATCTTTTACGGATAATGAAACCATTTTAGGAAGACCAACAGGATTTAACGTAACTGTCAGGGAAATTGAAATTTCTGCCGGCGCCGGTTTTATCATCCCAATTTTAGGCGAAATGATGCGGATGCCGGGATTGCCCGGCGTTCCGGCTTCTGAAGGAATGACCATCGACAACAATGGTGTTATTTCCGGATTGTCGTAATAGTTTGTTCTCTATATAAATTATAGGTTGAAGATTGAATTGAACTAAACTTTTTTCATGTTTTTAGTTTTCAATAAATACTTTACCCATTTTGTTACACTCTATGGCGCATTTGCGACATGATTCTGCACATTTTTTACAATGTTCCATGTGTGAATGTTTTTCACATTCAGTAGCGCAAGCATTGCAAATTTATGCACACAGGTTACAAAACTTAGTTACAAAGTTAGTAGTATGTTCATCGGATCTTGACATAAAAGCAACTGCAGTGCGACACATATCTGCACAGTAGCGGTCAAGTTCAATACATTTTGCCAATGCTTGGGCATCTTTTTCATGGGAACATACGGTTGCACAATGTTCACATTCTGCTGAACACTTGTTGCAGGCATCAATACATGTTTTAAATTTTTCGTGACTCATTTTATTTAATTTATAAGGTGAATGAATTTTCACAATTATACAAATGTAGGTTCAGCCTTCTATAAAATGTTACACAACTATAGTAATTATTTGTATGATTCACACCTTTTGATTTTCACGATTGGCAATTTTTTTTGATGCAAATAGTTATTGAAAGATTTCTAATTTTTTTTTCTTTTTAGGCAGGGTTCCAACTTCTTCAATCGGAATTCTCGATTTGTCTTTTAATTGTTTAAAATGGCCAGGGGAGAGTCCAGTCACTTTTTTAAATTGATTTGTTAAATGTGCAACACTGCTATAATTTAGCCTGTAAGCAATTTCCTTTATGGAGAGTTCATCATAAAACATCAATTCTTTAGCGCGTTCAATTTTATGTAAGATTATAAATTGTTGGATGGAAATTCCTTGTACTTCTGAAAATAGATTTGCGAGATAAGTATAATTGTAATGTAACTTTTCACTTAAAAAATTTGAAAACTTTATTTTGATTGTTTCATCTGAATTTAGAATCATTTCAATGATTATATTTTTTATTTTTTCAATCAGAACAATTCGCTTATCATCTAATAATTCAAGTCCTAAATGTGATAAATCTATTTTTAGTTGATTACGTAGTTCCTCCGAAATGTCTTCCAGGACGTCTACTTCGCCTAAATCAACAACAATGAAGTGAAGACCAAGTTTTTTCAACTCTTCCTTTACCAACATTTTACAGGGATTACTTACCATATTTTTGATGATTAATTTCATAATTTTTTAGTTGAACATTCAATAATTTCATGAAATGGGCAAAACGAAAACACGATTCAAACACAGTTGAAACTTCCTTCTGGTAGCCAGCTTTACTATCTGCTACAATTATGTCTAAAGGGGTTAGCAGCAATCGAAACTTAGTTCGGCGACACTAAAAAATAACAAATCGATGCAATTATAAATGTTTGAAAAATCAAATAATGACCACAAACAAAGTAAAATTAACTTGAAATTATATTTTATTAAATGACAATGGTCAGTTTAAAATATGATTTTCGTCAATTTAAGAA
>JACUUQ010000305.1 GCA_014859175.1 Lutibacter sp.
TAAAAATGCTTTGAATTAAAAAATTAAATAAAATTATAACTGACAAAAAATCTAAAACATGAAAAAATTACTTATTTTATTCGTATTTCTTGCAACAGCCAGCGTACAATCTTATGCGCAATTACCTGAAAAAGCCGAGGATATTTCGCCATTGCTAATTGGCGAAATGATTCCTGATGCAATATTAAAATCGCCCGACGCAAATGACCATTCTATTTTAGGCATCATTGGGGAAAAACCAACAATTCTTTTGTTTTACAGGGGCGGATGGTGCCCGTTTTGCAATGCTCAGCTGGCTGAAGTTCAAACAATTGAAAATAAAATTATTGAACTTGGCTACCAAATTGTCGCCATTAGCCCAGATTCGCCAGAAAATCTAAGTTTAACTGATGAAAAGAACAAATTGACTTACAGTTTGTATGCCGACAGTGACGGAACATTGACCAAAGCTATTGGTATCGCTTTTAAATCGCCTGAAAAATACGGGGTTATGTTAAGCGAAAAATCGGGCGGATTAAATGAGGGTTTCCTCCCGGTCCCTTCGGTTTTTGTGGTTGACACTTCAGGAAAAATACTTTTTGAATATATCAATCCCGATTATAAAACCAGAATTTCTTCTTCGCTGTTGCTTGCGGTTCTAAAAAATTTAAAGGAGACAAAATAATTTTATTCGGCTAAGTTCTATTTAAAACAGCGTTTGCGTTAGGGATTGAAGCGGAAAGCCCGCAGGCACGCTTTTTAGCGTGACGAGGACTTGTAACGAAAAGCCCGACCCTTGTGGTAACGCCCAAAAAATATAAATAAAAATTGCTGTACTTATTAAAATTAAACCTTTTATTCTTACTAATTTATGGCCAATATAACCATTGCTTTTGATGTTTACGGAACCTTAATTGACACCGGCGGCGTTTTTGATTTGCTGCAGAAAAAGGTTGGCGACAAAACGGCGGCTTTTATGGAAACTTGGCGCTCAAAACAATTGGAATATTCCTTTAGAAGAGGCTTGATGCAAAATTATGTAGATTTTTCAGTTTGTACTTTAAATGCTTTGGATTTTACCTGTTCGCAACAAAATTGCATACTTTCGGAAGAAGATAAAAATGAGTTGATGCTTCAATACACCATTTTGCCGGCATTTTATGATGTTGAAGAAAGTTTGATGAAACTAAAAGCTGCCAACTGCCGCTTGTTTGCATTTTCCAACGGAAGCGCAACGGCGGTTCAAAACTTGCTTCAAAATGCAGGAATTGACCATTTTTTTGAAGGTGTTGTGAGCGTGGAGGCTGTTGAAACATTTAAGCCGGATCCTGCCGTTTATGATTATTTTTTAGAAAAAACCAATACGGCCAAAGCCAATGCCTGGCTTATTTCAGGAAATCCATTTGATGTTATTGGTTCCGTTGCTGCAGGTTTTAAGTCGGTTTGGGTACAAAGAAATCCAACCTCAATTTTTGATCCGTGGGAAATACAGCCAACCAAAATAATTAGGGAATTTAAAGAGTTAATTAACGTTTTGGATCTAGAATAAACAAATTTAAAACCCCATAAATTAAAAACTGCAACAAACAGAAATAAATTTGTTTTATTGAAGTAAACCTTTAAAATTGAACTTTTATCAAAATAAGAAACTGTCAGGATTGTTGGTTTTATTTGTCTACACTCCTATTATGATGTTATAATTAATTATTAAAAACCATTTAAAGATGTCAATTAAAACAATCATTATCGCAGGAATTACCTTGTTGTCGCTACATGGGTCGTATAATTTCAAAAAGGCAGACAATAGAGAATCATTAAATTCAAATGGCATTCATTTTTTTAAGGGAACTTTTGCGGAGGCGCTTAATGAAGCAAAAAAACAAGATAAATTTTTGTTTATGGATGTGTATGCCACTTGGTGCATACCTTGTAAACATCTAAAAGAAACAACCTTTAAAGATGAAAAGACAGGTGATTATTTTAATTCAAATTTTATCAATGTGTCTATTGATGCCGACTCGCGGGAAGGGAAAAAAATTGTTGAAAAATACGCCGTTCGCGGATATCCGACATTGCTAATTTTAGATGCCCGGGGTAATTTAATAGCAAGAAATATTGGCATTCAGTCTCCAAAAAAATTGATAAATTTTGG
>JACUUQ010000070.1 GCA_014859175.1 Lutibacter sp.
ATTTTGATACACACAGAAATGATTAATGGCGAACAGCAGCTGTACCAATAAAAAACAAAATGTAAACAGATGAAAACTTTAGTAAGAATCACTATTTTAATCTCCATATATCTGACACTGCTGTTTACAACAACCTCATGCATTTTTGATGGCGTTGTTGGCATAAAAGGAAACAGAAACGTTGTTTCTGAAGACCGTGAAATTAGATCCGATTTTGAAATAATTAACGTACAACAAGGAATTAATTTATTCATAACTCAGGGAAAACCAACAAAAATGAGCGTTGAAGCAGATGAGAATATTCTAGATTTATTGATTACGGAAGTAAAAAATAATGAGCTGAACATTTATTTTGAAAAAAACGTAAATCAGGCAAAAGCAAGAAATGTTTATTTGACAACCGAAACTATATCAAAAATAAAAGCGACGAGCGGTGCCTCTGTAAAATCGGAAAATACCCTACAAGCTGAGACTTTAGAACTTGATTCAAGCAGCGGAAGCACCATTAAAATTCGCGCCAACGCCAACGAGATCAAAAGCGAATCGTCAAGCGGATCCAGTATCAAGCTCTTTGGAAAATGCAATACATTTACCGCAAATTCAAGCAGCGGAAGTACCACAAACGCACGAGAACTTAAAACTGTGAATGCAAAAACAAAGGCAAGCAGCGGCGCCAATATTGATGTGAACGTAACGGGTAAATTAACGGCAAAAGCCAGCAGTGGCGCAAATATTGATTATGAGGGAAGCCCTGAAACAGTTGATAAAGAAGCCTCATCTGGAGGAAGTGTTTCAGGAAACTAACAGCAATAAAGCCGATTAGAATTACGCCGACTTATTTATTATGAGTCGGTTTTTTTATTTTTAAGTTTAAAAATTCAAGTACTTCAAGAAAACTAAAGTTATTTTAAAGGAAAATTTATCCAATAAACCAATACTATATTGTCAAATTCAACTAAAAATAAACACTATTTATAAAACATTTAACAGATAATAACTTGCAGTTGCCTACATTTGTATCCAAAAAATAATAATTATTTGGAAAAAAATAATTTAAGACCAAAAAGTATGCAACTAAAAAACAACCCACATTCATTTCACGTACCGGTAATGGGGATTGCTTTTACAATAGACACCCCTATTAAAATTGCAAAATATGGTATTTCTTCCGTCATTTCAATTGTTGATGACATCATCATTGAAAAAATGAATGAATATTATTCAGGAAAATTTAAAATCCCATATCAAGAAATTTCAACAAAAGTAGAGGACTATAGAGCTAAAAGAATTACTTCCTATTTGAATACGGTAGATATCATTGTGAAACAAAAATTTGAAAATCTTAAAAAGAGTTTCGAACAAAAAAACAGTGAGTTTGAAAAATATATGGAAATGCTTCCTGATTTTTCAGAACTAAAACAAAATTTCATTCAAACTATCCAAAACAATACGGTTAAAGAAGATTTGAGCAATTGGATCCATAACAACCTTAAACCTGGCAGTATTGATGTGAATATTATGACTAAGTTGGACAAACCCAATTATAGCAAAAAAGACTTATTGCCAATAGAATTCAATGATGCACACGCAGCATTAAGAGGTTTTGCAAACAGCACTTTAGAATCATCTGTGGTGCTTTCTGCAGGAATGAATCCAAGATTGTACAGCTATTTTGAAAATTTCAATGATTTTTTCCCTAATGAAAACAATCAACTGAAAAAGAAAATCATTTTAAAAGTAAGTGACTACAGATCGGCAATTATTCAAGGGAAATTTTTAGCCAAAAAAGGACTTTGGGTTTCTGAATACAGAATAGAATCAGGTTTAAATTGCGGCGGCCATGCTTTTGCATCCGACGGCTATTTGTTAGGTCCGATTTTAGAGGAATTTAAAATGAACAAAACCGCTTTAATTGATGAGATTCACGGTATTTTGGTTGAAGCGTTAAAAAGCAAGGAAAAACACTTTCCAACGGAGCCGTTAAGTTTGGCAATTACCGTTCAAGGCGGTGTAGGAACTCATGAAGAACACGAATTTTTACTGGACAATTACAATATTGATTCCGTTGGCTGGGGTTCTCCATTTTTATTGGTTCCCGAAGTTACCACTGTTGATGATGTGACCAGAAAGGCGTTACAAGTTGCCACTGAAAAAGATTTATTTTTAAGCAACATTTCGCCGTTGGGCGTTCCTTTTAACAGTTTAAGGGGAAATACCAATGAGATTATCAAAAACGAAAGAATTGCCGCTGACAAAGCAGGAAGTGCCTGTACCAAAAAATTTCTGTCATCAAATACAGAATATACTGATAAAGTAATTTGCACTGCCTCAAAAAAATACCAAACCATCAAATTGAATGAACTTAAAAATGAAAACTTGAGTTCAAGTGAATTTGCCGAAAAAGCGAATAAAATTACGGAAAAAGCTTGTTTGTGCGAAGGGTTGGCGAATGCCGCTTTCTTTAATTATGGCATTGAAAGGAAAGGCGAAAAACAAGGCGTTGCAATTTGTCCGGGTCCAAATATGGCTTATTTCACAAAGGATTTAACGTTAAAAGAAATGGTTGACCATATTTATGGACGCGCAAATGTGATTGAAACAAAAAATCGTCCGCATATGTTTATTAAAGAATTGGCAATGTATGTTGATTATTTTTCAAATAAAGTTGATGAGTTTAGCGATTCCTTTAATTTAAAAAATCAGAAATATTTAACCGCTTTTCAAAGCAATTTAAATGAGGGCATTGAATATTACCAACAATTATTTTCCGAATCAAAAATTTATTTTGAAGCGAATAAAGAAGTGTTGCTAAGTGAATTGGAAACTATAAAGACTGAATTGTTCAGCATAAAAATTCCGGTTTTAGTTAAAGCTTAATTTCAAAAAAAAATAAAAAGACTGTCCCAAAAGACGGTCTTTTTATTTACTTTAACTTCATTTTTGGTTAATCGTCAGTGCCGCAATGAAAATTAGCCAAAGTCTTATTCTCAAGTATTTTTAAGGTACTGTCGCGCACTTCTGCCATTAAAATATTCAAGCTGCAACGTTCTTCGCTCTTGCAATCATCACATTTTTCGTAATAATTTAAGCTCACACAAGGAAGCATCGCAATTGGCCCTTCGAGCAACCGAATTATTGTTGAAATTTTTATTTCATTCGGGTTTTTAATCAAATAATAACCGCCGCCTTTTCCTTTTTTTGAAGAAAGAATTCCGCTCTTTTTTAAGGTCAATAAAATACTTTCCAAAAACTTTTTTGAGATGTTTTCCGATTCAGAAATATCTGAAATTAAAGTGGGAACATTTGCCTCTTGTTTGGCAAGATAGCTCAACGCTTTAAGTCCGTATTTTGTTTTTTTAGAAAGCATTTTTAAAGCTGATTTATTGAATTAAATTAATCGTTTTTTGGCAAAAAAACTTCAGCCATCATGCAACGCGCGCTTCCGCCTCCGCAGGCTTCAATGGTATCCAACGAGCTGTAAAGTATTTTACCGTGCTTTTCGAGCTGGTTTATTTGCTGTTTATTTAAACTTTCAAAGGCCGAGTTTGACATCACAATGTAACGCTCATTATTGCTTCCCAAAACCTGAAGCATGTTCCCGGCAAAATTATTTACCTGATCTTCCGTAATCGCAATAATTTCTTTCTTGTCTTCTTTTAAATGTTTGATAACTTCTTTGCGCTCCTTTTTATCATCAATGCTGTCTAAACAAATGACTGAAAATTTTTCACCCAAACACATCATCACATTGGTGTGGTAAATTGGCACTCGCTTTTCATTCAGCGTTTGATTTGCTACAAATGAAACGGGCGTAAATTCAAAATCTTCACAAAATTCAATCAACAAATCTTCATCTGCTCTTGGCGATAAGGCGCAATAGGCTTTTCCGTTCACGCGGTCCAGCAACAAACTTCCGGTGCCTTCCAAATATATTTTTTCTTCTTCCGCAGAAGTATAATCGACCACATTATTGATTTGATAATCCAAATCTTCAAGGATTTCCAAAATATCTTCTCTCCTTTCCAACCGTCTGTTTTCAGCAAACATTGGGTATAAAGCAACATCGCCATTTTCGTGAAAAGAAATCCAGTTATTTGGAAAAATAGAATCAGGCGTGTCGGTTTCTTTGTTGTCATCAACAACAATCACATTTACGCCAACCGCTTTTAGTTTTTCCACAAAATCATCAAACTCCTGCATCGCTTTAAATTGCACAGTTTCGGGCGTTAAACTTTCCAAAACTTTTTGATAGTAATTGTTAACGGCAGTTTGTTCATTCATTCGAAATGAAACCGGACGAATCATTAAAATTATATTTGTAATTTGTTGCATAAAACTAATCTCTAATTAATGGTAATGTTGAACATCTTAATAAACCTTCTTGTTTTGATATTTCCGCGTAGGGTATTTCTTCAACCGTAAAACCTTGTTCCCGCAGCCAATTGTTAAGCCTTGTAAAGTTTTTTTCTGAAACCACCACTTCATCCGATATTGAAAATACATTGGAAAACATTTGGTACATTTCATCTTTTGTGATGTGAAACATATTTTCTTTTCCAAATAAATTTACCAAATAATTATAATCGTTTTCATTTCTGAAACCTTCTTTATGAATGATGGCATTATTTTTTCCAACCGGTTGAAAACAACAATCTAAATGAAGCGCGTTTTCTCTTGGATTTGTATTCGATTTGACCAAATCAAATTCCTTTACAGTTTTATGCGGAAATAAATTTTTAATGAAATTAACGCCTTTCATATTGGTACGGGCAGTAATGTAATTTTTATAGTCATCGCCTTTATAAGTGCCAATAAAAATATGCTCGTTCCAAAGCATCACATCACCGCCTTCAAAATGAACATCATCAGAAGCTGTAATAATGTTATTTGGATCAATTTCGTCAAGTACATATTGAATGGCTTCTATTTCCTTTTCCCTGTCGGGTAAAATATTAGATTTAAAAAGCTTATCTTCAATAACAAAGGCAATGTCGCGCGTAAATATCTGGTTATAATTTTCAATCAATTTTGGCCGGTAAACTTTTACATTGTGTTTTTCGAACACCTTGTTAAAAGCTTCCATCTCAAGCACCATATCCTTTTCAAGCGGATAGGTTCCTGCCTTGATATGTTCCAATGATTTAGGATCATATGCCTCGGCTATTTTTGGGGTTGGACCATTGCTGATTGCAGTGCCCAAAACCACGGCTCTAAGTCGAGAAGTCTCATTGCGAACATTCAATTTTATCATATATTTTAATTTTCACGTAAAAATAAAGAAACCCCATAACTTAATATGAGGTTTTTTTATAAATTTAAAAAAATAGTTGAAATTATCTTTCTTCAAATTCTTTAAATGGACGTAATGGCTCGCCAACGTATAATTGACGCGGACGGCCAATTGGTTCTCCGTTTTCACGCATTTCTTTCCATTGTGCAATCCATCCCGGTAAACGGCCAACGGCAAACATCACTGTAAACATTGCAACAGGAATTCCTAAAGCGCGGTAAATGATTCCTGAATAAAAATCAACGTTAGGATATAATTTACGTTCTGCAAAATATGGGTCTTTAAGGGCAACTTCTTCTAAGTGTTTTGCGATTTTTAAAACCGGATCAGTCAAATTAAGGTCTGCAAACAATTCATCGGCAGCCTTTTTAATAATTCGGGCTCGTGGATCAAAGTTTTTATAAACTCTGTGGCCAAATCCCATCAATCGGAAAGAATCATCTTTATCTTTTGCTCTGTTGATAAACTTTTCAACATCGCCTCCATCTTTTTGTATTTCTTCCAACATTTCAAGTACAGCTTGGTTGGCGCCACCGTGAAGATGTCCCCATAATGCAGAAACACCTGCAGAAATAGAAGCGAACAATCCTGCTCCGGAAGAACCAACCATACGAACGGTTGAAGTTGAACAGTTTTGTTCATGATCTTCATGCAAGATTAATAATTCATCGAGTGCTTGAACGGCGATAGGATTTATTACATATTGCTCTGTAGGAATTTTAAACATTAAATGCATAATATTGGAAACATAATCCAATGAATTATCGGAGTAGTTTAATGGCAATCCGTTATTTCTTCTATGTGCCCAAGTAGCTAAAACCGGAAACTTTCCTAATATTTTCACTACAGCATTGTACATATCTTCTTTTGAATTCACATTTACAACGCCAGGATTAAAAGCGGTAAGCGCACTGGTTAAACTAGACAACATTCCCATAGGGTGTGTTGATTTAGGGAAACCTTCAACGATATCTTTCATTTCTTCGTTTACCATAGAATTCTTTTTTATATCAATTTGAAATTTTTTGAATTCTTCTTTTGTTGGAAGTTCACCAAAGATGATTAAAAAAGCCACTTCCAAGAAACTTGCTTTTTTTGTTAAATCCTCAATAGAATATCCTCTGTGTCTTAAAATTCCTTTTTCACCATCTAAAAAAGTTATTTTACTGGAGCAGGAACCTGTGTTTTTATAACCAACATCCAAGGTAATTAAACCTTCAGTTACAGCCCTTAATGCTGAGATATCCATGGCAATTTCGTTTTCAGTTCCAATATAAACTGGAAATTCAAATTTCTTGCCGTTTAATTCTAAAATTGCTTTGTTTGACATCACTTATATGTATATAAAATGGTTATTAAATTATTTATTGATAATTATCACGAATTTAATGATTTTTAATGAAATTTATATGATTTAAGTCAATGATTTGGCAAAAACGCAAACATTGTTACACAACATAAAAAAAGCCGAGAGAATTCTCGACTTTTTTGTTAAATGCTATAATATTCTTAAATTTTAAAGGCCTTTTCTTGCGGATAGTAAGCAATGTTTCCTAACTCCTCTTCAATTCTTAACAATTGGTTGTATTTTGCCATTCGGTCTGAACGGGAAGCTGATCCTGTTTTAATTTGACCCGTATTTAAAGCAACAGCTAAATCTGCAATTGTATTGTCTTCCGTTTCTCCTGAACGGTGCGACATTACAGAAGTATAACCGGCATTATGTGCCATATTTACCGCTGCAATTGTTTCAGTTAGGGTACCAATTTGATTTACTTTGATCAAAATTGAATTTGCGATTCCATTTTCAATACCTCTTGACAATCTTTCCACATTTGTCACAAATAAATCATCCCCAACCAATTGAACTTTATCGCCAATTTTTTCTGTTAAATATTTCCAACCTTCCCAGTCGTTTTCATCCATACCGTCTTCAATGGAAATAATTGGGTATTTAGAAGCCAATTCAGCCAAATAATCGGCCTGTTGTTCAGATGTTCTTATGATGCCTTTATCGCCTTCAAATTTAGTGTAGTCATATTTTCCATTCACATAAAACTCTGCTGCCGCACAATCCAATGCCAATTTCACTTCTTCACCCGGTTTATACCCTGCATTTTCGATCGCTTTTAACACCGTTTCAATAGCGTCCTCAGTTCCGTCAAAAGTTGGCGCAAAACCTCCTTCATCTCCTACTGCAGTGCTTAAACCTCGATCGTGAAGTATTTTTTTAAGGTTATGGAATATTTCTGTGCCCATTTTAAAAGCCTCAGAGAAGTTCTTCGCTTTTATTGGCATAATCATAAATTCTTGAAACGCAATAGGTGCATCGGAATGCGAACCGCCATTTATAATATTCATCATTGGAACCGGCAATGTATTTGCGCTAACACCGCCAACATAACGATACAATGGCATTCCCAATTCATTTGCTGCTGCTTTTGCAACCGCCAATGAAACGCCCAAAATGGCATTGGCGCCGAATTTAGATTTATTTTTTGTGCCATCTAACTGAATCATAGCCGCGTCAATTTGATTTTGGTCAAACACCGACATCCCAATAATTTCTTCAGCCAAAATTTCATTTACATTTTTTACGGCTGTAAGCACACCTTTTCCCATATAATCTTTGCCGCCATCACGCAATTCCATCGCTTCATGTTCTCCGGTTGAAGCGCCAGATGGAACGGCTGCTCTTCCTAAAATTCCATTTTCAGTTACTACATCAACTTCTACTGTTGGATTGCCACGTGAATCAAATATCTGACGTGCATGAACTCCTAAAATTATACTCATTTTATTAAATTTTAAAATTATTTTTCTTACTGCAAGGTACAATTTTCAGGTGAAATTTTATGTAAAATAACCTGATTAATACGATAACGTTTTCGTTTTGTTTT
Organism: Lutibacter sp.; assembly: GCA_014859175.1. GTDB lineage: Bacteria > Bacteroidota > Bacteroidia > Flavobacteriales > Flavobacteriaceae > Lutibacter. Next base: position 8,191 of record JACUUQ010000070.1, read on the forward strand.
GATCAAAAAAAACCTTTAACGGTGTGGTTAAAGGCTTTTTAAATTTATAGTTTTGATGTTTTTATATTTTCCATAAACTGGTCAAATAAATAGGATGAATCGTGTGGTCCCGGGCTTGCTTCCGGATGGTATTGCACTGAAAAACAATTTCTATTTTTCATTTTCATACCCGCCAGCGTTTCATCATTTAAATGAATATGGGTAATTTCAAATTCCGGGTTATTTTCAACTTCCTCTTTGTTCACAACAAAACCGTGATTTTGCGAGGTGATTTCTCCTTTTCCTGAAATGATGTTTTTTACAGGATGATTTATTCCGCGATGTCCCGTATGCATTTTATAGGTAGAAATTCCATTTGCCAAAGCAATCACCTGATGTCCCAAACAAATGCCGAACAAAGGTAAATTACGATTTATAATTTCCTTTGCAACTTGTCTTGCTTCCTTTAAAGGCTCAGGATCTCCAGGTCCGTTTGACAAGAAAAAACCATCTGGCTGAAATGAATTCATTTCCTCAAACGACGCATTAAATGGAAAAACTTTGATATAGCAATCACGATTGGCCAAATTTCTTAAAATATTCTTTTTGATGCCCAAATCCAAAGCTGAAATTTTATAGGTTGCATTTTCATCGCCAAAATAATAAGATTCGGCAGTAGAGACTTTTGAAGCCAATTCCAATCCCTTCATATCGGGAACTGCTTTCAATTTTTCTTTTAAGGCCTCAATATCTGTTTCAGTAGAAATAATGGCATTCATAGCGCCTTTATCTCTAATGTATCGTACAACAGCCCTTGTGTCAATATCAGAAATGGCCATTAAATTTTGCTTTTCAAAATAATTCACCAAGGAATCTTGTGCATTCACTCTTGAATAATTAAAGCTGAAATTCTTGCAAATTAGCCCGGAAATTTTGATGGAATCAGATTCGATTTCTTCCTCATTTATGCCGTAATTTCCAATGTGCGCATTTGTTGCCAACATTAACTGGCCAAAATAGGAAGGATCTGTAAAAATTTCCTGATAGCCAGTCATACCGGTATTGTAGCAAATTTCACCAAAAGCAGTACCATCTATTCCTATTGACTTTCCTTCGAAAATTGTTCCGTCGGCTAAAAGCAATATAGCCCTTTTTCTTTGCGTATATTTCATTTGTTTATGAAGATTATATTTGTAATTATATCAAAAAATAGCTATATCATTTTTTCCGAATTGTTAAACATGAATTTCAGAATTTCAACAATATCATTTTCTCTTTTATAGGAGCGTTTCTTCTTATCAACAAATTCTTCCAAAACACTTTGAAAATCATTTTCAACCAAGCCTAAAATACTATTTTTATTAAATTCTATTAAGGTTACTTCATCTTCCAACTTAAGCAAATATTTAAAAATAACCTGTGCACTCGATTTTCCGACAGTCCCCACCAATCGATTTTCAACTCCGGCCTGATAAGCGATATCCCACTTTTTCAATAATAATTTATTCCCGTTTTCGTGTAAAACTTCATAAAAAGAATCGTTCACTTTTTTATATAAATGACTGTTTACAGAAACTGAATCAAGCAAAGAACTCTTATATGAAAAAAGCTGGTCTTTATTGACCCTGCTTTCAAAAGCGTTTGTTGTAACGTTAAAATTAATATTTGACAAATAATAAGCCTTGCTGTCTAAAAACAAATTACCTTGATTGCTCAAATTTGAATAGCTATATTTATCGTTGCTTACATTCCTTAACTCACCTATAAATTCAATTCCTTGGTGCGTAACCAATCTGCTTTCAATGTTATTAATCGTAATTTGTTGCGCATAAGAATTGGCACAAATTAAATAAAAAAGAAATGATCTTAAAATACTTTTTTCCATAGTGACATTTTTACATAAAAAATGGGATAAACTTTTAAAAAAGCTCATCCCACGTTATGTATTTAAAACATTATCATTAAATTTAGTCTTTGCTTTCTGTTTTAACTTCAACAGTTTCTTCCGCTTTTTTAGTTTTACCTCTTCGGGTGGCTTTCTTTTTAGCTTTGTTGTTTGGATTGTAATTTGGATTGTAATCCACCAATTCAATCATAGCCATAGGCGCATTATCACCTTGACGACTTCCCAATTTAATGATACGTAAATATCCTCCCGGTCTGTCGGCCACTTTTACAGAAACTTCTTTAAACAATTCTGTAACCATGAATTTATTTCTCAAATAGCTAAATACAACCCTGCGGTTATGTGTGGTGTCTTCTTTAGACTTTGTAATTAAAGGCTCCACAAATTGACGCAAAGCTTTTGCTTTCGCAACAGTGGTATTAATACGCTTGTGTTCAATTAAAGAACAAGCCATATTAGCAAACATAGACTTTCTATGTGCAGTTTTTCTGCCTAAGTGATTAAATTTCTTTCCGTGTCTCATCTCTAATGTTATCTCAATTAAAACCTAAGTTTTAAATTAATCTTTATCTAATTTGTATTTGCTTAAATCCATTCCAAAACTTAATCCTTTTATATGAACCAATTCATCTAATTCGGTTAAAGATTTTTTTCCAAAATTACGGAATTTCATTAAATCGTTTTTATTGAATGACACCAAGTCTCCCAAGGTGTCAACTTCTGCGGCTTTCAAACAATTTAGTGCACGAACGGATAAATCCATATCCACTAATTTTGTTTTTAGCAACTGGCGCATATGTAAAGATTCTTCATCATACGTTTCAGTTTGCGCAATTTCATCAGCTTCTAAAGTGATACGCTCATCAGAGAATAACATAAAATGATGAATCAATATTTTTGCAGCCTCTGTTAAAGCGTCTTTAGGGGATATTGAACCGTCAGTAGTGATGTCAAAAACCAACTTTTCATAATCGGTTTTTTGTTCCACACGAAAATCTTCCACAGTATATTTTACATTTTTAATTGGTGTAAAAATTGAATCCGTAAAAATTGTTCCTAAAGCAACGCCAGATTTTTTATTGTCTTCTGCAGGCACAAAACCTCTTCCTTTTTCAATGGTAAGTTCAAAATCCAATGTAACAGATTTCTCCATATTACAAATCACCAAATCAGGATTTAACACCTGAAAACCAGAAATGTATTTTTGTAAGTCACCGGCTGTTAACTGCTCGTGTTTAGAAATTGAAATATTTACTGTTTCTCTGTCAGAATCTTCGATTTGCTTCTTAAAACGCACTTGTTTTAAGTTCAAAATAATTTCTGTTACGTCTTCAACAACACCTTTAATTGTTGAAAATTCATGTTCAATACCTTCAATACGAAGTGATGTTATTGCAAAACCCTCTAATGAAGACAACAATACTCTTCTTAAAGCATTCCAAACAGTTAAACCAAAACCTTGTTCTAACGGTCTGAATTCGAATCTACCGTTAAAATCGGTAGAATCAATCATTATTACTTTATCGGGCTTTTGAAAATTTAAAATTGCCATAATTGAATTGGTATCTTTAAAATTATTTAGAGTATAACTCTACGATTAATTGTTCCTTGATATTTTCCGGAATTTGTATTCTTTCAGGAACACTCACAAAATTTCCTTGTTTGGTTTCTGAATTCCAAGAAATCCATTCGTAAACATCACTTCTGTTAGCCAAAGAATTTTCAATTGCCAACAATGATTTTGATTTTTCTCTTACGGCAACAACATCGCCGGCGTTTAAAGAATAAGAAGGTATGTTCACCAATTCACCATTTACGGTGATATGACGGTGAGACACCAATTGACGTGCAGCGCTGCGACTAGGAGCAATACCCATCCTGTAAACTACATTATCTAAACGACATTCACAAAGTTGCAATAAAATTTCACCGGTAATACCTTTACTGCTGGAAGCTTTTTTAAACAAGTTTGAAAATTGTCTTTCCAAAATACCGTAAGTATATTTTGCTTTTTGCTTTTCAGCCAACTGAATAGAGTATTCAGATTTTTTTCCTCTACGACGGTTAGCGCCGTGTTGTCCTGGAGGGAAATTTCTTTTTTCAAAAGATTTATCCTCTCCAAAAATTGCTTCTCCGAATTTACGGGCAATTTTAGTTTTTGGTCCTGTATATCTTGCCATTTTTAATTATTAGATGATAGGGATTATGAATTAAGGCTAATCCTTCGATAATCTTACAAAATCCTATCGGTTAAAATTTAATTTAATTATACTCTTCTTCTTTTCGGAGGTCTGCAGCCATTGTGCGGCAATGGCGTAACATCGATAATTTCTGAAACTTCAATTCCCAAATTGTGAATTGAACGTATTGCAGATTCTCTTCCGTTACCTGGTCCTTTTACATACACTTTCACTTTTCTCATTCCTGCTTCATGCGCTACTTTACCACAATCTTCAGCTGCCATTTGCGCGGCGTAAGGCGTGTTCTTTTTAGAACCTCTGAATCCCATTTTCCCAGCTGATGACCATGAAATTACATCACCTTTTTTATTGGTAAGTGATATAATAATGTTGTTAAATGAAGCCGTGATGTGTGCTTGACCAACTGCCTCAACAATAACTTTGCGTTTTTTTGTACTTGCTTTCGCCATAATATTC
>JACUUQ010000071.1 GCA_014859175.1 Lutibacter sp.
AGAATTTATAGCCATAAAAGGAATAAAAGCACTGGGAAATCAGTTAACAGCCGATAAAATTAAACAGGTGAATATGCTGGAACCTTTGCCTTACACAGCTCCTGTTATTGAAAATGTGGAAGTGAATGACGAAGAGGTAATAGACAATGGCACGGAATCTTTTGACGATGATTCGGATTCAGAAAAAAACAATCCGGCCGATGAAGCAGGCCAAATAAAGTTGTTTTAAAAGCCCCATAGCCCCTGCCTTGCCGGCAGGCATGCCCGAAGGGGGAAAAGTTAAAGTAGGGACAGGTCGCGACCTGTCAGTTCTTTTCCTCATTCAAACTTTTTTGACTGAAAACTTACTTAAGTCTTTCATAAAAAGTCAGTTCATAATCTGTTAACAATTCAGGATGCGCGATTTTAATCAAATCTTTTAAAACCAAATCCGGACGGGTAGGAGCAAGTTCAAAATAAACAATGTCACCCAAAGCTCCCTGTCTTCAAAAAATAACTTTAAAATTTTATAAATAGCTGATATTGATATAATTAAATTTTTATATAAAATTAATGCTTTTCAAAAAACTATTTTTAATTTGCTTATTTGTAGCTTTTACTGATAAAAGGAATCTCCTTAAAACCTGTAACCTGATTTATTAATATTGTTGCTGAAAAGAAGTAATTACAAAGTAAATTAGCGAATTTTGGAAGAATGTCGGGAACTTCTTTATGTTCCTCATTATGGATTTTAACCATTAAACGAATGACCTTTTTTGAGGTTGATGAACATTTATTTAAGATTCCAACAGGTGAAATTCCGCCTGGCAGCACAAATCCTGAAATTGATTTTTTGGTAATATTTTTTATGTGCTTATATTTTTGGAGCAGCTGCTGATGATTTTCTTCTGTAATAGCAAGTTTGCCTCTTATGGATCCGTTAAGGTGATAGCATAGCGGCAGAAGCCAAATTAAATCCGTTTCTAAAGAATTTAGGTCGTTGTTATTTGGGTAATTAAGTTTTAAAATACGCAAATCATTCAATGCCCATCCTAACATCCGGGTTAAATCATCGGTTAATATTTCATAGTCGCACAACAAAGAATCTTCATAGATAAAAGGGTAGCACAGCTCATCAATATGAGATTTTGGGTGAAGTTTTTTCATAATTCAATTATAGAATAATGTGTGATTATTTTAATTTTTCATAAAATGTAAATTGATAATCTGGAAGCAATTCCGGATGTGCAATTTTGATAAGATCTTTTAAAACCAAATCGGGTCTTGTGGGTGATAATTCAAAATACAGAATACCTCCTGTTTCCCCTTTACCGTTAATGTACGAGTATATTGAACCTGTTTGAAAAGCTTTAAATTTTGAATAAATAGCATTTGTATCTTTTATGTTGTTTAAAGAGTAATGAAAACTAGGAGAAATCCATATTTGGGCATCTTTACCTTTTAAGAACACATTTTCCACATTAAGCGCCAAACTCCCTTTACCTTTAGAGTTACTCCACAAATAATTTGTATTTGCATCATTTAAAAAAGCAGCTTCAAAACTTTCTCCGGCAGGCAAATACCAAACATCTTTATACAATCCGCCAGAAACTATTGTGGGCTTATTTTTAGATTTTTTCGCAATTTGTTTGGCTTCTAAATAATTTTTTTCAATTATATTAAATATACTGTCGGCTTTTTTTTCTTTATCAAATAAGGCACCAAAAAATTTAATCCATTCAGCTCTTCCCAAAGGTGTTTCTTCTAACCAATCCCCATTAAAAATAACAGGAATTCCTAATTTTTCAATTGTGTTAAATATTTTATTGTTACTGCCCAACGAAAATCCCACAACAACATCAGGATTTAGCTCAAGTAAAGTTTCCGTGTTTAAATTTTCAGGATGCCCTAATTCTTTTATGAAGTTTTGATTTATTAGTTTTCTTGTTTTTTCTGACGAGATGAAATTTGTGTTTGGAAAACCAACAAGTTTATCTTCTGCGTTTAACAATTCTAAAAAAGGAATGTGTGTAGTGCTTGTAACTACTATCGAATTTATTGGAGTTTCTATAGTGTTTTTTGTTGAACTTGCTTGTTTTGTGAGTGTATAATTTAAGTATTCTTTAGCATCTGGATACGGTAATTTAATTACCAATTTTGTTTCATTATTTAATTTAATAATATCAAATCCATGTGCGTATTTTATGGTTGAAGTAGGTTTGCTTTCTTCAATTTTAGGCGTTTCATTTTTACACGAATTTAATAATGTAAGAATTATTAAAGTTTGGGCAAAGTAAAGTTTTAATTTCATTATAATATTTTTTTAAAGAATTTTATAGCTATTATTTTGTTTTTTAATTTTAAAAATTTCGCCATATTCAACTTTAATATCAAAAGAATTTTCAAGCGGTACATTTTTAATTTTTGACAGTATGCCTCTTATTACACCAGCATGAGTTATTATAATTACTTTTGCTGCTCTTGAGATCGTAATTTCATCAAATATGCTATTGGCCCTTTTAAATAAATCGGTATAGGCTTCACCATTTGGTATTGTAATATTCACAAAATCATTCATCCATAAATCTAATTCGAGTTTTGGTATGGTATCCCATCTGTGATTTTCCCAATCTCCAAAATTTAATTCCATTAATCGCTTGTCAATAATTATATTTTTGGTAAATTTTAAAGCCAGTTTTGTACACCTTTTCATTGGACTTGAATAAACAATTGTATCGGTTTCAACAGTAATATTATTTGTAATTTTACTAGCTTCATTTTCAAATGAACTTGTTACATCAATATCTAATTGACCATAACAAATTCCTTTTTCAACGTAAGGTGTTGTATGCCTAATTAGATAAATTTCCATAGAACTAATATACTTAAGTAAAAAACGACTTCAGCAATTTGTTGCGTTGCTCCAGCACAATCGCCTGTTTGGCCACCTATCCATTTTTTAAAAAACCTCCCCATAAATAGCATAGATATAAAAGGGGGAATTATTGCTAAAAATATCCATAAGGAGTTGTAAAAAAATAGCGGAAGTAAACCAATAATTCCATTTATAATTAACGAGGAGACTTTCAATGCGTTCGCCATTGGTTTGGCTTTGCTTGTTAAATCATCTCGTACATAAGGATATAAGTATAAAAGTATTGTTGAAATAAAACGACTTATGCTATGACCAGCAATTAAAGTGATTATAAGTTCGTTTGGGAATGCGCTTAACGCTAAATATTTAGTGGCTAACATACCCAATAGCCCAATGGTACCATATGTTCCCAAACGGGAATCCTTCATTATGGTTAAAATTTTTTCTTTAGTGAAGCCGCCGCCAAATCCATCACAAACATCGGCAAAACCATCTTCATGAAATGCACCAGTAATCCATATTGTGGCAATCATACTTAAAAATAAGGATATGTTTATAGGTAAAATAAATGAAATCATCCAATAGGTAAGAGCTCCAAAGCTTCCAACAATGATACCAACTAACGAAAAGTATTTACTGCTTTTATTGAGTATTTCAGGGGAATGATCAATCCATTTCGGACATGGAAATCGTGTAAAAAACATCATTGCCGTAAAAAATATACTGAATTCTTTTTTTAACATAGATTGTATTATTTGTTACTTACGCCAGCGCTTTCAAAATTGGCCATTTCATTCATAAAATTAACTGATGATTGTATTATTGGATATACAATTGCGGCACCAGTACCTTCTCCTAACCGCAAATCTAATTGCAAAATAGGTTTGGCATTTAAATAGCTTAACATTTTTTTGTGACCTTGTTCATTTGAAACATGTGAAAATAAACAATAGTCTAAGATATTTGGAGCAATTGCTTGTGCAACCAATAAAGCTGAAGTAACTATAAAGCCATCAATTATAATGGACATTTTTAATTCAGCAGCTTTCAACATAGCACCACACATCATTGCTATTTCAAACCCACCAAAATTTTTTAAATTTTCTAATGGATCTTTACTAATTCCATGTAAATTTTGAACCTGCTTTAAAATAACAGTTTTTTTAGAAACTCCATCAATGGTTAATCCGGTTCCTTTTCCTACACAATGTTCGATAGGTATTTTTGTAAAAGCACTCATTAAAAGCGAAGCAGAAGAGGTATTTCCAATTCCCATCTCACCGAAAGCAATACAATTAGTGCCTTCGTTATGGTATTGCTCAACTAATTCAGCACCTTTTTTAATGGCTTCGGTACATTGTTGTTTGCTCATTGCTGATTGCTTTGAATAATCATTGGTGCCTTTGGCAATTTTAGCATTAATTAATGAAGTATTTTTAGCAAAATCAAAATTTACACCTGCGTCAACAACTTTTAATTTTATATTGTTTTGTTTGCAAAACACATTAATTGCAGCACCTCCATTTAAAAAATTTAACACCATTTGGGCAGTAACTTCCTGTGGATAAGGGCTTATGCCATTTTTGGCTGCAATACCGTGGTCTGCGGCAAAAACAATTAATAAAGTATTGTTTAAAGTAGGTGTTAATGTTTGTTGAATTAAGCAAAGCTGTTTTGCAATAGTTTCAAGTGTACCTAGTGCATTTAAAGGTTTTGTTTTAAAATCAATTTTATGGTTTATTTGCTCTTCTAATTCGTAATTGATTGGGCTAATATTGAATAATTTCATTTTTATTTATTTTTTACTTTAATATTATTGGAAGTCCAGATACCATAAAAACAGCTTTACCTGCTTTTTTGGCAATAAATTGGTTTACCCAGCCTTGTAGTTCTGTAAATTTTCTTGCCATATGTGTTTGGGCATGAATACCCATTCCAATTTCATTTGAAATAATAATAATATCACTATCTAAATTAGTTAGTTGATCAATTTCATTTTTAGCAAATTCCAACGAAAATTCTACATTATTTTTAAAATCGATGTATAAATTTGTAAGCCATAAAGTAACACAATCAATTACAACAACCGATTTTATTGGTATTACTTTTGAAATTTCTTTTTCTTCTTCAATAGTGGTCCAGCGTTCATCTCTATCAGATTTATGTCTTTTAACTCTTTTATTAAAATCTTCATCCAAAATTCTAGCAGTTGCTAAATAATAGGGGGCGTTACTTAAATTCTCTGCGAGTTGCTGGGCATATGAACTTTTTCCAGAACGTTCTCCTCCAGTAATAAAATAAATCATAACAGTAAATAATTTTGGCAAATGTAATATTTTAAAAATTTAATAGAACATTTACATTTTTATTAATTACTTTAGCCGCAGATTTTGGTTCTTATATAAATTTTTTTTTATATAAGTTAAAAGGGAAGTTGGTTAAAATCCAACGCTGTTCCCGCAACTGTAAGCTTAGTCGAATTTATTCGATGGTTGTTATACTACTTTAAGCCACTGTTCATTTAAGAATGGGAAGGTAAATAACAATACGCAAGCCAGGAGACCTGCCATATCTTAATTAATTAAAACTTTCGGGAGAAAAGTGAATTAAGTATGACGCAATTTAGCAAGTTTTTAGTTTCTATTATTTTTTTATTAATTGGTTGTAATTTTTATGCCCAACAAGAGGTGGTTGTGTCTCTTGATGTGGTAAATATTCAAACGGTTAAATTGAATAATTATTCAAAGGGTTATAAAATACTGACCTTAAAAGATTCTGTTATTTTAAATAACTCGCAATCTTTTTCTTCATTGTTGCGATATAATTCACCAATTTACATCAAAGAATACGGCTCAGGAGGAACGAGTTCAGCAAGTTTTAGAGGAACAAGCGCTTCCAATACAGCGGTAATTTGGAATGGAATTAATATCAACTCCATTAATAATGGCCAAACAGGTTTTAATTCATTGAATGTAAGTTTGTTTGATGAAATTAATATAAGAAGTGGCGGTGGCAGTATAGAGTTTGGTTCTGGCGCTGTGGGTGGCACCATTCACTTAAATGATGAATTGCATTTTGGAAATTATGTTAAAAATCAGTTGGTTTCTTCTGTTGGTAGTTTTGGAACCTATCATAATTTATACAAATTCTCTTTTGGTAGTGAATCTACTGCCATAAAATTAGGATTGGCCTATAACAAATCTAAAAATGATTACAAATGGTTGGGCTATGACGTAAAAAATGAAAATGGCGCCTATCATAATACCGATTTCAGTTTTAGCATTGCCCAAAAGTTAAGTAATTTTAGCAAAATCAGTTTTTATACTTCAAAATATGATGGAAATCGTGAATTTTCAGGTCAATTACCAAATCCATCAGCGGCAAAAGAAAAATACAAGGACTTAAGTTTTAAAAATTTAATCGATTTTAATTTTAAAAAAAACGAAAGTTCCCATACGGTAAAATTCGCTTTTTTGAAGGATGAATATCAGTATTTTGCTAATAAAAATAACGCAAATTTCAATTTTGGAAAATCAAAAAGGTACATTTTGAATTATGATTTTAATTATAAAATTTCATCAAATTCAAGTATAGAATCGTTTTCAGAAATGGAATCTGTTTTTGGTAAAACAGATCAAATAAAAGAAAAAAACAGAAAACAATTTTCACAATCGTTTATTTTAAACCAGCAAATTGAAAATTTTGGTGCTTTTAACGCTAAAGTTAGAAAGGATTTTAATTCAGAATATCCTATGCCACTTGTTTTTGCAATTGGTGCTGAAATAAAAGCATTAAAAAATTCATTTTTAAGGTTTAATGGTTCCAAAAATTATAGAGTGCCAAGTTTTAACGATTTGTTTTGGCCATCACTCGGAAATAAAAATTTAATACCAGAATCGTCTATTCAAGGTGAATTGGGGTTGGGCTTTAAAACGAATCACTTAAAAATTGATGTGGCCGCTTTTTTAATCGACACTAAAGATAAAATAGTTTGGAAACCAGGAGCAGATCCTGAAAGACCTGGGGTTTGGACTCCAGTAAATATAGATGAGGTTGAAAATAAAGGGTTAGAGTTTTTAATTTCTTACAAAAAAAATATCGCCAAGCACATTGTCAATTTTAATGCAAACTACAGTTATACCATTTCAAAAGATAAAATAACAAACCAATTGTTACCATATATCCCTAAACACTTATTAAATGGAACTGTGGGTTATTCTTATCAAAAGATAAGTGCATTTTATCAGCATTTGTTTAATGGAGAAATTTTTACAACAACAGATAATTTAGACGATTACTCAGTTCCTTATTTTAATGTTGGAAATTTAGGAGTTAATTATAACCTTTTAAAAACAAAAGCTACACAGTTAAATATTGGTATAAAAATTAATAATTTGTTTAATAAACCATACCAGGTTTTGCCGGGTAGGCCAATGCCAAACAGAAATATAAACTTAAACATAAACTATAAATTTTAAAATTATGAAAATCAGTAAATTCTTACTTAGCTTATTTTTACTATGCATAATAGTAGTATCATGTAATAACGATGATGATGCTCCTGCCTTGCCAAAAGGAGATTATGAAAACGGAATATTTATTACAAACGAAGGTCCATTTGGCACAGGATCAGGAACTGTTACTTATATTTCAAATGATTTTTCTACTTCGCAAAACAGTATTTACAAAACTGTAAATAGCGAGGATTTAGGTAATATATTACAATCTTTAATATTTAATAATGAAAGTGTGTATTTAATTGCAAATGTTTCAAACAGATTGGTGAAGGTTAACAGGTTTACTTTTGAAAAAGAAGCAGCAACAATAGAGAATCTTAATAACCCCAGGTATGCAGCTGTAGCGAGTGGTAAACTCTTTGTAACTAATTGGGGAGATTCTTTTGATGATACAGATGATTATGTAGCTATTTTTGATGCAGAAACTTTAGTGTATGAATCTTCAATATCAGTTGATTTTGGACCAGAGAAATTAATTGTTTTAGGAAATAATATTTATGTAGCGCATAAAGGTGGGTATGGATATAACAATAAAATTTCTGTAATTGATATAACTTCAAAAGCACTAACAAAAACAATTGAAGTAGGGGATGTTCCAAACTCATTAGTTATAGATAATAGTAATAATTTATGGGTACTTTGTGGAGGAAAGCCATATTATGCTCCAGAAGAAACCTATGGAACATTAGAAAAAATTAATACATCAAGTTATGAAGTAACCACGTCTTTTGATTTTGTTGATTCTCACCCGTCTGACCTTTCTTACACAAATGGTAAATTATACTATCAAAATAGTGGTGGAGTTTACGTAATGGAAACTTCAAGTTCTGCATTGCCTTCATTATCAATAATAGCTGATTCTGGATACAGTGTTATTGCAAATGATGATTATATATATGTTACAGATGCAAAAGATTATGCAAGTAGTGGAGAAGTAAGAATATATAATTTAGACTCAAAACAATTAAAAATTTCAATTTCAACAGGAATTATTCCAGGTGGAGTTTATTTTAACTAATTTATTCAATAAAAAAAGTTATGAAAAAACATCTATTAATAGTAATTTTATGTAAAAGCAAAAGTTGACCCAATTAATCTTATTAATGAATTGAATAAATAACAATCAAATCGAAATTCCGATATATTTTTCAGAAACATCATCTAAATCTAGTAATATATTGCTTCAATCAAGATTAGTTAATTTAGAAAATGATATAGAACCCTATAAAATTGAAGTATTTACTTTTGGATATGTTAAGATATTAGAAAAATTAATTAGGGGTAAAGAAGATGAAGAAGCAATAATTAAAAATTTACAAGAAGGACTATATATTTTAAAAACGAAAAATGGTTCAAGAAAAATTTATGTTAATTAAAAGAGTATAAGTTTTAAGAAAGAGGTGCTCAAATTGAGTACCTCTTTTTGTTTTTTAAGAATTACATTTGTTTAAATTGTACCTTTTTAAGATATAAACACATACTTAGAAACTGTGAACAGCTATTTGTATATAAAAGCAGTTAACAGTTTTAAAAAATAAGAAATGAATAAAATAAAAGCTATTTTTAATTGGAGTGGCGGTAAAGACAGTGCTTTGGCATTATACCATACCATAAAAGAAGAAAAATTTGACATTACAGCGCTAATGACTACCGTAAATGCTAAATTCAATAGAATTTCTATGCATGGTGTACGAAATGAATTATTGTATGCTCAAGGAAAATCAATAGGAATTCCAATAAAAGAAATTCGTTTGCCAGAAATGCCCTCAATGTTAGCTTATGATGAAACAATGAAAACTGTATTGTTGGAATTGAAAAAAAAAGAAATAACTCATAGTATTTTTGGAGATATTTTTTTAGAAGATTTACGAACCTATCGTGAAAACAAATTAAAAGAAGTTGGATTAAAAGCGCATTTTCCACTTTGGAAACGAAATACAACAGAAATAGTCCATGAATTTATTGATTTAGGATTTAAAACGGTAGTTGTATGTGTTAAAGCCGAATTATTGGGTGAAGATTTTACCGGAAGAATAATTGATAGAGATTTTCTGAAAGATTTGCCAAAAAATGTAGATCCTTGTGGTGAAAATGGCGAGTTTCATACCTTTGTTTTTGATGGACCTATTTTTAAAAAACCAATAGCCTACACCTTAGGAGAAAAAATATATAAAGAATATGAAGCTCCAAAAAATAAAGAAGATAATTGCTTTTTATCTGCTATGGATAAAAAACCAGCGGGTTTTTATTTTTGTGATCTAATACCTACTGAACAGGAAACTAATTAGTTCTTAAATTGTAACTAAAGATAGTTTTGTTGTTTGCGAAAATTGGGGTGTCGCTTGGGATGAATTTTAAATTTTAATCCTTAAAATAGTTTTAGTTTAGAACTTGTTTTGGCATTTACAAATAGTTGGCTTAACTATTTTACGATGCCAAAACAAGTTTTTTTGTTTGGTGAAAAATGATAACTTTGAAATCTTTAAAAATTTTAAATGAATTACGAAATTCTTTTGTCGTTTATTGGGGCATCCATGCTCCTCACCATTATGCCCGGACCCGACATTATTTATGTGCTGGTGCAAAGCATGACCAATGGAAAAAAATATGGAATTGCCACGTCACTCGGACTTGTTTCAGGAATATTAATTCACACCACATTGGTTGCTTTTGGCGTTTCAGCATTGATAAAACAGTCGGAAAATATATTTTTCGCCATTAAATTGTTTGGCGCAATTTATTTATTGTATTTGGCGTATTTAACCTATAAATCGGATGAAGAATTGGTGTTGAACGAGAAAGCCGACAGAAAAAGTTTGCTAAAACTCTTTAAACAAGGTTTTTTTATGAATGTATTGAATCCGAAAGTTTCCATTTTCTTTTTGGCATTTTTCCCTGGATTTTTATACAGTTCATCGCAAAGCACCACCATCCAATTTTATGTTTTGGGAGGTTTATTTATGCTTCAGGCATTAATCATTTTTTCCTTGGTTTCATTATTATCGGGGAATTTTGCATCCTACCTAAAAACGCATCCAACTTTCAACTCAAAAATAAAATGGTTTAAAATTATTGTGTTTGTTGGGATTGCCATTTTTATCCTTTTTTCTTAATTGGTTTTGTATATTTGAAATCCTAATGAAAAAAGTAAAACTCATAGAATGTCCGAGAGATGCCATGCAAGGCATAAAATCCCATTTTATCGCTACGGAAGCCAAGGCGCAATATATAAACGCCTTGTTACGCGTGGGTTTTGATACCATTGATTTTGGCAGTTTTGTTTCTCCAAAGGCGATACCGCAAATGCAGGATACCGCTCAAGTGCTGTCTAAACTTGATTTGAGCAACACACAAAGCAAATTACTGGCGATTGTTGCCAATATTCGCGGAGCAGCCGAGGCTTCACAATTTGAAGAAATCACCTATTTGGGTTATCCTTTTTCAATTTCTGAAAATTTTCAAATGCGGAATACAGGCAAAACGATTGCTGAATCCATTGAAATTTTGAATGAAATTTTGAACATTGCAACCAAAACCAATAAAGTAGTGGTTGCCTATTTGTCGATGGGTTTTGGGAATCCGTATGGAGATCCGTGGAATGTGGAAATTGTTTCAAACTGGACTGAGAAATTGTCGAAAATGGGCGTAAAAATTCTATCCTTGTCCGATACGGTAGGAAGTTCAACACCCAAAATTATCGATTATCTTTTTTCTAATTTAATTCCGGCCTATCCAACCATTGAATTTGGTGCGCACCTTCACACCACACCAACTTCTTGGTTTGAAAAAGTGGATGCGGCCTACAAAGCAGGCTGTAACCGTTTTGACGGCGCCATTATGGGCTACGGCGGTTGTCCGATGGCGAAAGACGATCTTACCGGAAATATGCCTACGGAAAAACTTGTTTCTTATTTTAATCAGCAAAAAGCGACCACAAATATCAACGCAATGAGTTTTGAGAGCGCGTATAATGAAGCTTTGAAGATTTTTGGCTCGTAGTTAGTTACCTCAAATTCAATCAAATAAATTTTTTGTTTTTAAAAAATATGACATAAGTCATCTTATTTATAATTATTCTAAATAAAGTTTTTTTATTACTTTCATCTTATATATTTTTGCAATGTTATTTATAACAAGTCTAAATAAAAATAATTTAATTTATAAAATGAAAAATATAAGATTACTCACAGCATTATTAATTGGCTTTATAGGATTTGCTCAAGAAAATTCAAATGAAAGCACCCAAAATTTGGGAACAAAAATTTCAGAAGGCGTATCCATTGGCGGATATGCACAAATAGATTATAACGAGCCTGACGGTTCAGCACCAGGAAAATTAGACGTGCACAGAATGGTGATGTTTTTAGGGTACAAGTTTAATGACAAAGTAAGTTTTATGTCGGAAATTGAATATGAACACGTTTCAGAACTTTATGTGGAACAGGCGTATTTAAAGTACAAAGCAAACGAAAATTTCAATGTTTTGGCTGGTTTAATGTTGGTGCCAATGGGGATTATCAACGAATTTCATGAGCCAACAACTTTTTATGGCGTTGAACGCCCCAATGTTGATAATTACATTGTGCCAACAACCTGGAGAGAAATAGGTGTTGGGATTTCGGGAAAATTAGACAACGCATCATTAAAATACCAAGCATATTTATTCAACGGATTTAAATCTTATGCTGCCGGAGAAGGAATTTTACGTGGAACGGACGGATTCAGAAAAGGTCGACAAAAAGGGGCAGAATCTGTGGTGAATTCACCAAATTTATCGGCCAAATTGGATTATTACGGAATTACCGGACTTAGATTGGGTTTGTCTGGTTATTTTGGAAAAACTCAAACCGATGATGCTTCCATTGAAGCATCAACAGTAGGCATTTCGATGATGGGGCTGGATGCGCGCTACAAATACAATAATTTAGAGTTAAGAGGTCAGTACATTCACACAACTTTAACCGATACAGAAGATTACAATCTGTTAACAGGAAAAGATTTAGGCTCTAAAATGTATGGATTGTATGGCGAAGTGGCTTATAGTTTTGATTTAAAGGGCGTTGAAAAACTGACACCTTTTTTACGTTACGAAAAATACAATACCCACGCTGAAACAGCAGGAAATTTAGTGGCCAACGATGCTTTTGACAGAGATGAAATCATTTTTGGGTTGAATTATAAAGTGGCGAACGGCGCGGCTTTTAAAATTGATTATCAGTTAATGAACAATGCAATTGCCGGCAGCGATACCGCAAAAGTATTTAATGCCGGAGTTGCGGT
>JACUUQ010000306.1 GCA_014859175.1 Lutibacter sp.
GTTACCAATCAAGGAAAAGTGCAGTTTATGATTTATTCAGAAAACATGAATTCAGATAAATTTATTGAATTTTTAAACCAATTAATAAAAAATAATGAGCAGAAAATATTTTTGATTTTAGATAATTTAAGAGTGCTTCACAGCCATATTGTAAAGGATTGGGTAGCAGAAAACAAAGAGAGAATTGAACTCTTTTTCTTACCAGCCTATTCGCCAGAAAAGAATCCTGATGAATACTTAAATTGTGATTTAAAACAAGGACTTTCGTCAAAACCTGCACCCAAAAATCAAGAAAAATTAAAAGAAAATTTAGAAAATCACATGCAAATGCTAACACAAAATCCTGAAAGAGTTCAAAAATATTTCAACCATAAAGACATACAATATGCTGCTTAATAAATTTTCGTTATATTGCCGTCAGGTTAATAATAAAAAAATTTAACAGGAATTGATTTTATTGTTTTTTTAAATCTTATATTTTTATGAATATTTTATTTCTGAATAAAATATATGTCAAAAGCCAAAATACAATAATATGTGAAATCGCAAAAAGCAATGAACCGTTCATATTTCCGGCAATTGGCACAAAAATATTCTCATATAAATAACGATAACCTGTTATGGTTTCTCCTTCAAAATTTGTACTTTTTACTAAATATGAAATTGTCTTCACATATATGCCAGAGAACACAAAAATAAATAATGGGTTTGTTCCAAAATGGATAAACGGATTTGACCATTTTTTAATTCCTTTCACATCGATTGTCCATAGTAATAACGCTAAAAATGCCATTGCCAAACCACCAGAATATAAAACATAAGAACTTGTCCATAAAGGTTTATTAATTGGCAACAAGTAACCCCAAAACCAGCCAGCAACAACACTCGCCATTCCATAAGTCACTAGTTTTTTAACGACCTCTATAACGTTACTAGATAAATCAATCAACCTACCCGTAAGATAGCCTATTATAACAGTTGCAATGGCTGGAATAGCAGACAACAAACCTTCTGGGTCAAAAGGAATTCCAAATCCTTTATAAATATGATTTTCACCGAACAGAAATAAATCTAATTTTCCTGCTGCATTGGAAGTTAAACTATAAATATCCCCAGAACCGCCAAAATAAAGCAAACCCCAATAGCCCATCAATATTAATGTACATACTATTATTAATTGCTTATGATTAAATCGCATACATAAAATTGCCGCTATGCCATATGAAATCGCAATACGTTGAAGAACGCCAAAAAAGCGTAAATTTTCAAAGTTGAATTTAGGAAATAAATTTAACAAAAGTCCCAATAAAAATATAATCGAAAATCTTTTAAAAACTTTCAACAATCCTTTTTTTGTTAAGCCTTCACCATATTTCTTAAATGAATACCACATGGACACCCCAACAATAAATAAGAAAAAAGGAAAAACCAAATCGGTAGGTGTACAACCATGCCATTTTGAATGCAGCAGGGGCGAATAAACATAACTCCAACTTCCGGGAGTATTTACCATAATCATAAGCGCTATCGTTAAACCTCTTAAAACATCAAGTGCCAATAATCTTTTAGCTACCATCATTCAATAATTTTTTATAATTATTTATCCTTTTTTCAAGCCCAATTTATGACCTGCAAATGCATAATATAAAATGATTAAATAACAAGGAAGTAAAATCCAGTAGCCATTTGTTGCCGCTTGTGCAAAAGCTGCAGCTTCGCTTAATCCTTTCGCGATTAAATCAGCCTTGGTTCCATCTACAAATTTTCCGTATAATGGAGGAATAATTGCGCCTCCAGAGATTGCCATAATCAACAATGCGGAAGCGGTTTTGGTGAATTCCCCCAATCCTTTTAATGTCAATGGCCAAACGGCAGGCCAAACCAACGCATTAGCAATTCCCAATGCAGCCACAAATAATATGGAGATATATCCAGATGTAAATACAATCCCAAACGTAAATACAATTCCTAAAACAGCGCTTGCTTTTAGTGCGAAAGCCTGATTGATGTATTTTGGAATTAAAAATATGCCCATCGCATAAGTGGCCACCATAGCCAACAAGGTAAAAGTGGTAAAAAATTTGGCATCA
>JACUUQ010000307.1 GCA_014859175.1 Lutibacter sp.
AAGCTCCAACTTTTATGGTGCAGGCGGGCCTGTTCCAAATATCGCTATTCCTTATATAGCGCTTGGCTTTACGGCTTTATAGCATTAAATATATATTAATAACTTAAATTTTTTATGATGAAAAAACTACTGTTGCTATTATTTCTGTTTGCTATTGTTAAAATAGAAGCACAACAACATCGAGGCATTGAAAAATCGGATATCAGAAGGGGATTTTTTGTGGCTCTTTCTGGCGGATTAACAAGTCCCACCGGCGATTATAAAACTTATTCTGATGAGGTAACCAACGCCGATGGGCAAGTTATTTTTGGCGCTGCCGAAAAAATTACCGGAACGTCTCAATTTAACTTGGATGCAGGTTACCGATTTGGCGGTTTTGGGATTGGGGTAAGCATCGGTTCTTTTACGCATAAATTAGACGACCTGTCTTTTCAAAGTGATTTGTTTAATGCAGATTTTCCAATTTTAAAAAGTGGCGGGGCTATTGATGGAACCTATTACGGCACTGGCCCCGATTATACATTTTTTTTCGGAAAATTCTCCACAACAACCTCAGCACGAATTGGCTTGATGAATTTTTCAACAGATACATTTACCGGCAGTTATAACGGAACTGACACGTCTGTTCCTCTCGAAGTAATCAAAACAGAACTTGCAAGCGACGGAAATACATCACTGGCTTATTCCTCCTTTGGATTAAAACTTTCTTACGACATTACCAAACAACTAAGCCTTTTTACAAAAACCGATTATTTTATTGCATTGGGTGATGGGCTAAAAGTAAAGGACAACGGAATTGTGCTAAACGACATCAACAAAGACCAATTAATTACAGCGGCCGATTTTGATTTGGCTGTTGAAAGGCCACGTTTTGAAAATGAAAGAACCACAAAGCCTAAAATAGTGAATGTTGGTTTTGGGCTTACCTATAATTTTAAATTGACGCAAAAAAGGAGCGATAATACAAGTAAACTTCCTATTAGAGAAGGTGGCCGCACAGTAGAGGCTGGTCAAGTTCCTGAAAAAACTGCTTCAAATGGCAGTGATGATATGGGGGATGAACAAAATGACACCAAACGAGCTGCAGATTTAAAAAAATTAGCCGATGAGTTAGTCAACGCTTTCGCATTTGATGACGTCACTTGGAGTATGACCTTAAGTGACAAAATGGAAATGCCACCCAGAGACCTAGATAAACCATTTTTAATGACAAAAGATGAATTGGTTGACATAATTGCTATGGAGACAAAGCTAACCAAGGTTGATGCCGGTAATGCTTTGAATGCCCTATATGCGAATTTATCAACATTGCTCAATAATAAAGAAAGCTTACAATTAATTCATTTTAAAGAGAATAAAAATACTTCCGAAGCAAGTAATGCAAGAGTGGCCGATTTGAAAAAACTGGCGGATGAATTGGTTAATTTGGTAGCTGATGAAGCAAAACTAACCACGGCCGATGCCAGTAATGCTTTAAATGCAATTTCAAATAACCTATATAAAACATTGAAAGAACAGAATACGGTGTCTCCCGAATCATCCACAAAATTAATTGTTCCGGTGGCCCTTAACAAAGGTTTGCGTTTTGAAATAGATAAAGATATAAGCAACAACGGACTCGACTACGCAGTACTTAGCGTTAAGGCAGATGACAAAGACTTGGACAGCGATGGATATGATGATGCGGCAAGAGGAATTGAAAAATCGGATATAAGACGAGGAATGGTTATTGCAAAACCTTCCCCTTCACAAGTTGCTACAAACAATCCAAATACTGAAGATAATACGACAAGAGCAACAGGAGATCTTGGAAACTTGTATCCTCCAGGAAGTAATACTAAACCAAGCCGTTTTGGAAGCTTCGACGATATAGAATATTTTGCGTGGGAGTATATTGGAGAGGATATTCCGAATGCCAACTATATTATTGAAATAACAAAAATTGCAGACAATGGCCAGCCGCAACAAATATTTATTGGCCAGATTGCTGAAAATACTCAGAAAAATCAGCCAAATGGTGAAGAAATAAGTAGCGCCACTAAAAAGGAGGCCAAATTTAAAGCCGGAAAAGCTTTGGCCGATACAGTTA
>JACUUQ010000072.1 GCA_014859175.1 Lutibacter sp.
CTGCGTAAGTTCCTTAAATTATGCAAAAGAAGCATTGATTGAAGCGGCTTTTGACAATGTTAAAAAAGCACATAAATTAGGTTTTTCGCAACTATTGGAAAGCCAGAAAGTAGCTTGGTCTAACATTTGGCACACCGCCGACATTATTATTGAAGGCGACGTAAAAGCGCAACAAGGCATCCGATTCAATATTTTTCAGTTAAATCAAACTTATTTGGGAACCGATGCAAGATTAAATATCGGTCCGAAAGGTTTTACCGGCGAAAAATACGGCGGAAGCACTTATTGGGATACAGAAGCTTATTGCATACCTTTTTATATGGCGACAAAAGATGCCAGCGTGGCGAAAAATTTATTGTTGTACCGCTACAATCAATTGGATAAAGCCATTGAAAATGCGCAAAAACTTGGATTCAAAAACGGGGCGGCATTGTATCCGATGGTGACGATGAACGGCGAAGAATGCCATAACGAATGGGAAATCACCTTTGAAGAAATCCATAGAAACGGTGCCATGATTTACGGAATATACAATTATGTAAATTATACGCAGGATTTTGAATATGTCCCAAAATTCGGACTGGAAGTCATCATTGCTGTTGCACGTTTTTGGCACCAGCGCGCTAATTTTTCAGAAGCAAAAAATCAATATGTCATTTTAGGCGTTACCGGACCAAATGAATATGAAAACAACGTAAACAATAATTTTTACACCAATTATTTGGCTAAGTGGTGTATTCAATATGCCACGCAATGTTTGGACAGGGTTGAAAATGAGTATCCTGAAGATTTTAAACGCGTCATGGCCAAAACCAAATTGACCGATGAAGAAACCAAAAAATGGTTACAGGTTGCCGAAAATATGTATTTCCCGTTTAGTTTGGATCACAATGTTTATTTGCAACAGGACGGATTTTTGGACAAAGAATTAATTCCGGTTGCTGATTTATCAACTTCCGAAAGGCCCATCAACCAAAAGTGGTCTTGGGATCGCATTTTGCGTTCTTGTTATATAAAACAAGCCGATGTTTTGCAATGCATGTTCTTTTTTGAAAATAAATTCGGCAAAGAAGATTTAGAACGCCATTTCGATTTTTATGAGCCATTAACGGTTCATGAATCTTCATTGTCGCCTTGCGTGCATTCCATTTTGGCGGCTTCCATAGACAGGATGCCAAAAGCTTACGAGCAATATGTGCGGACTTCACGTTTGGATTTAGACGATTATAACCACGAAGTTCACGAAGGTTGCCACATTACCAGCATGGCAGGAACCTGGATGTCCATTGTACAGGGATTTGGCGGTATGCGAATTTGGGAAAACGGTGTTTTATCTTTCAATCCGCAAATTCCACAAGAATGGAAATCGTATTCGTTTACCATCAATTTTAGGGGAAATATCATCAAGGTTTATAAAAGCCAAACCGAATGTAAGTTCTTTAATGAATCGGAAAACGACATTAAAATGAAGTTGAACGGCGAAGAAATTTTAATCCCGTCGAACAAATTGGTTACTGTATAATACTTAAATTACAACTTATGAAAAATCTTTGTTACCTAATGCTTTTCATTTTAGGCAGTTCATTATATGCCCAAAAAATAGACAGAATTGAACCGCCATTTTGGTGGGTTGGTATGGAGAATAATCAATTGGAATTGTTGATTTACGGAAAAGACATTGCGCATTTTACGCCTTCTGTTGATGACGAAAAAATTCAGATTTCAGCCATCAAGAAAACGGGAAACAACAATTATTTGTTTCTGAATTTGGATTTATCCAAAGCAGTTTCAGGGAAATTCAACATCAACTTTTCAAAAAAAGGAAAGCGCACTGATTTTTCTGTCGCTTATGAATTGAAGGAAAGAATTCAAAATTCAAAATTGAGGGAAGGTTTTAACAGTTCTGACGTAATTTATTTAATCACGCCCGATCGTTTTGCGAATGCGGATGTTAGCAACGACATCGTAAAAACAATGAATGAAAAAATTGTCGACAGAAAAAATGATTATGGACGGCACGGTGGAGATATTAAAGGAATGACCAACCATTTGGATTATATAGATGAAATGGGATTTACGGCTATATGGCCAACACCGGTGCTGACCAATGATATGAAATCAAGTTCTTATCACGGTTATGCGATGACCGATTTTTATCAGGTTGATCCGCGTTTTGGAACGATGGACGAATATGTTGAATTGGCGGAAATCGCAAAAAACAAAGGAATAAAACTGATTATGGACCAGGTTGCGAACCATATTGGAATTGAACATTGGTGGATGAGAGATTTACCGGCCAAAGATTGGGTGAATTATCAGGATGAATTTTTAAAAAACAATATGGTGGTGACCAATCACCGCAGAACCACAAATCAGGATGCTTATGCTTCGGTCAAAGACAGAAATTTAATGAGTGAAGGCTGGTTTGTAAGTTCAATGCCCGATTTAAACCAACGCAATCCGTTGTTGGCAAAATACTTAATCCAAAACAGTATTTGGTGGATAGAAATCCTAGATTTGGGCGGTATCCGACAAGATACTTATCCGTATCCAAACAAACAATTTATGAGTGATTGGGCTGGTGCCATTATGAAAGAATATCCGAATTTCAGCATTGTTGGCGAAGAGTGGAGCGTAAATCCGTTATTGGTTGGCTACTGGCAGCAAGGCCAAAATAATAAAGACGGCTACGTTTCTAATTTATCTTCTACCATGGATTTCCCGATGCAGAAAGCCATTGTTGATGCCTTAAATGAAACGGAAAGTTGGGACAACGGTTTCGTGAAAATGTATGAAGGTTTGGCAAACGATTTTTCTTATGCCAATCCGGAAAAGATTATGATTTTCCCGGACAACCACGATATGGACCGAATTTTCACCCAATTAAAAGAAAATGTGGTGAATACCAAAATGGCTTTGGGCTATTTGCTCGCTTTGCCAAGAATTCCGCAATTGTATTATGGAACTGAAATTTTAATGCAAAACAGCGCCAAACCCGGCGATCACGGATTGATCAGAACCGATTTTCCCGGTGGCTGGAAGGATGATAAATCGAATGGTTTTACAGGCGAAGGATTGACTTCTGACCAAGCTGAAATGCAGTCGTTTTTGAAAAAAGTATTGAATTATCGCAAAAACAGTGAAGCCATCCATTCAGGAAAAACGATACATTTTGCGCCTGATAATGGCGTTTATGTACTTTTCAGAATAAAAGATGACGAAATAGTGACGGTGGTATTGAACAAAAACGAAAAACCGATTTCGTTAAATTTAGACCGATTTGAAGAGGTTGGTTTAACCGGAAAATCAGTTAAAAATATTTTAACTGGCGAAGCCTTTATTTTTGAAAATAACTTGGAAATTGGTTCAAAAGGCGTTTTGATGTTCACAACAAAATTATAAATTAATGAAGGCATTAAATCTTTTTCTAATTTTTTTTATTGCAGGAAGTTTATTTTTAAATGCGCAAAACGCTGACAGAAAATTTGTTTCCCTGAATCAAAAAAAAGATCTTATTGAGATAAAAACCAGCGATGGTGATTATCAAATAAAACCCTATTCGGATAAAATTATAGAAACTGCCTTCATTCCAAACGGGGAAGTTTACAATCCAAATTCGCATGCGGTGGTTTTGATTCCTGAAAATTTGGATTTTAAAGTAACCGAAAAAGAAAATTCAATTCATTTAAAAACTTCTGGAATAAGCGTTGAAATTAGGAAAAACCCATTTCAGATTTTGTATTTTCATAAAAATAAACCCTTGATTTCTGAAAGAAAAGGCTATGTTAAAACGTCAGCATTTGAGACATTGGATTTCAATTTAACGGCCGATGAAATTTTATATGGCGGTGGCGCCCGCGCTTTGGGAATGAACCGCCGTGGCAACCGACTGCAATTGTACAACCGTGCGCATTACGGCTATGAAACACGATCGGAATTGATGAATTTTACCATGCCGTTGGTGTATTCATCCAATTTATATGCGGTGCATTTCGACAATGCGCCTATTGGCTATTTGGATTTGGACAGTAAAAAAGACAATTCTTTAATTTATGAAACTATTTCAGGCAGAAAAACCTATCAGGTGGTTGCAGGCGACAATTGGGAAGATTTAATCAACCAATACACTAGTTTAACTGGGAAACAACCAATGATTCCGCGTTGGGCATTGGGAAATTTCTCAAGCCGTTTTGGCTATCATTCTCAGGAAGAAACCATCAATACCATCGACAAATTCTTGGAAGAAGAAATTCCGGTTGATGCCATTATTTTGGATTTGTACTGGTTTGGAAAAGAATTGAAAGGCACGATGGGGAATTTCGAATTTTATAAAGATTCTTTCCCTGATCCGAAGAAAATGATTGCCGATTTAGCAAAAAAAGGCGTCAAAACCATTTTAATTACCGAGCCTTTTGTGTTAACCACTTCCGGCAAATGGGACGAGGCGGTTGAAAAGGATATTTTGGGAAAAACCAAAGAAGGAAAACCTTATGCTTATGATTTTTACTTCGGAAACACCGGAATCATCGATATTTTTAAGCCTGAAGGAAAAGCGTGGTTTTGGAATGTTTACAAAAAATTTGCCGATTATGGCGTTGCCGGTTGGTGGGGCGATTTGGGCGAGCCTGAAGTGCATCCGTCAGATTTGCAGCACGCAACAGGTTCTGCCGATGAGGTTCACAATATTTATGGGCACAATTGGGCGAAACTTGTTTTTGAAGGCTACCAAAAAGATTTCCCAAACCTGCGTCCGTTTATTTTAATGCGCGCCGGCTATTCCGGTTCCCAGCATTACGGGATGATTCCGTGGTCGGGCGACGTGAACAGAACTTGGGGCGGATTGCAGTCGCAACCCGAAATTGCCTTGCAAATGGGAATGCAGGGAATGGCATTTATGCATTCTGATTTGGGCGGATTTGCTGGCGCCAATTTAGATGACGAATTGTACACACGTTGGCTGCAATATGGTGTTTTTCAGCCTATTTATCGTCCCCACGCACAGGAAGACGTTCCGTCTGAACCTGTTTTCAGAGAACCGAAAACAAAGGCTTTGGCCAAAAAATCTATCGAATTGCGTTACAGTTTATTGCCTTATAATTATACCTTGGTTTTTGATAACAACCAAAAAGGAACACCTTTAATGCGTCCCATATTTTTTGAAGATGCCAATAATTCGTCATTCATAAACGATAAAACCTATTTGTGGGGCGACAGTTTTTTGGTGAGTCCGGTGGTGCAATCAGGCATAAAAGAGCAGCTGGTTTATTTTCCTGAGAATTCAAACTGGTTTAATTTTTATACTGATGAAAAAGTTGCGGGCGGACAAACAAAAATGGTTTCCTTAAAGGAAGAAAGCATTCCGGTTTATGTTCGCGGAGGTGCTTTTATTCCGAGGATTCAACCCATTCAAAATACGGAACTGTGCAGCTTAAAATCATTTGAGTTACACTTTTATTTTGATGAAACCGTTAAAGAAAGCAAAGGACATTTGTACAACGATGATGGTGAAACACCAAATGCTTTTGAAAAAGGAAAGTATGAAATGCTGAATTTTGAAAGTGAATTTAAAAACAATAAGCTTCATATAGAAATTGAACAAAAATTGGGAACTGATTTTGAATTTTCATCAAAAGAAATGAATTTGATTGTTCATAATGTTTCATCAAAACCCAAAAAAGTGAAAGGGCATAATTTTGAATGGAACAAAGAAAACAACACCCTGACTATTTTAATTTCACTCAAAAACAGTAAAACTAAAAACTTAAAAATTAAATTCTGATAGATGAAGAAATATGTAACCTTATTACTTTTAATGATGATGTTTATAGGCTGTTCTGATATAAAGCAAAACAATAATGCTGGAATCGCTGACGCAACCAATGTGAAAAAACCATTTCTTTGGGAAAGCGCAAACATTTATTTTTTATTGACAGACCGATTTAATAATGGTGATGTTTCAAATGATTTGAAATTTAACAGAACAAAACCAACTTCGAAATTACGCGGTTTTGAGGGTGGCGACATTAAGGGAATCACCAAAAAAATTGAAGAAGGCTATTTTACCGATTTGGGAATCAACGCCATTTGGTTTACCCCAATTGTGGAACAAATTCACGGCGCAGTTGATGAAGGCACCGGTGTAACTTTTGGCTATCATGGCTATTGGGCAAAAGACTGGACCGCTTTGGATCCAAATTTTGGAACCAAGGAAGATTTAAGAAATTTGGTGGAACTGGCCCATAAAAAAGGAATCAGGATTGTGCTGGATGCAGTTATAAACCATACCGGCCCCGTTACAAATGTAGATCCTGTTTGGCCATCAGACTGGGTGAGAACCGGTCCGCAATGTGATTATCAAACCTATGAATCTACCACGGCCTGTACCTTGGTTAAAAACTTGCCGGACATAAAAACCGAAAGCAATTCAGCCGTTGAAATCCCGAAACACCTGGCCGATAAATGGAAAGTCGAAGGAAGATACGATCAGGAAATGAAGGAACTGGACGATTTTTTCAAAAGAACCGGCTACCCAAGAGCGCCGAAATATTACATCATTAAATGGCTTACAGATTACATTACCGAATTTGGAATTGACGGTTACCGTGCTGATACCGTGAAACATATGGAAGAAAATGTTTGGGGCGAATTTAAGAATGAATGTGATTATGCTTTCAACTATTGGAAAGAAAACAATCCGGAGAAAGTATTGGATGCCAATGATTTTTATTTGGTTGGGGAAGTTTATAATTACAGTATTTCCGGCGGACAAATTTATGATTTTGGCGACAGAAAAGTCAATTATTTTGAGAATGGCTTTAACAGTCTGATCAATTTTGAATTTAAATGGAATGCGGCACAATTGCCATCTTATGAAGCGCTCTTTTCAAAATATGATTCCGTTTTGCAAAATGATTTAAAAGGATTTGGTGTTTTAAACTATATCAGTTCGCACGATGACGGTGATCCTTTCGACAAAGAAAGAACAAAAACTTTTGAATCGGCCACTAAATTATTATTATGCCCCGGAACTTCTCAAGTGTATTATGGCGATGAATCTGCCCGTTCATTGACTATTGAAGGTACCTCTTGTGATGCCGCTTTGCGTTCCAATATGAATTGGAAAGAAATTGCAGATAGGTTACCTACCAGAGAAATTTTGGCGCATTGGCAAAAGTTGGGAAAATTTAGAGCTAACCATCTTGCTGTCGGCGCAGGGATCCATAAAATGATTGGCGAACAACCTTATGTTTTTCAAAGAACGTATTCAAAAGAGAATTTTAAGGATGTGGTAGTTGTTGGATTGGATTTAAAAATAGGCGAAAAACAACTGAATGTAGGTGCCGAATTTGCTGAAGGCACTGTTTTGGTGGATGCTTATTCAAACACAGAAGTTGTGGTTAAAAACGGAATGGTCAGTTTAAATACGCCATTTTCGATTGTTTTATTAGAAATGAAAAATCAATAAAAATGAAAAATAGTTTAAAATTGAGCTTGGTGCTCATAAGTATTTTGCTGTTTTCCTGTTCAAAAAATAATGAATGGCAAACAACTGTTGCTTCTCCGGATGACAATGTAAAAGTAGAATTTAAGCTGACCGATAAAGGCGAACCAACCTATTTGGTAACTTTTAAAAACAAGGAAGTCATAAAAACATCAACTTTAGGAGGCTTCGATTTAAAAGATATGGCTTCTTTAAAAGACAATTTTGAAATAGTAAATGCCATAGCAAGAGACTTCAGCGAAGTTTGGGAAATGCCTTGGGGTGAACAAACCAAAGTTGAAAATAATTATAAGGAATTAAAAATTGAGCTTCAGGAAAAAGCGGATTTAAAACGAAAACTGACCATTGTATTTCGAGTTTATAATGACGGATTGGGATTTAGGTATGAGTTTCCTGAGCAAGAAAATCTATCCGAAGTGATTATAACCGATGAAAATACGCAATTCAATTTAGCAGGAAATCATAAAGTTTGGTGGGCGCCCGGCGATTGGGATATTTATGAGCATTTATATACCACTTCAAAATTTTCCGAAATTGACGCGCTTTCAAAAGCAAACCACCCAGATTTAGCGCAAACCTATATTCCTGAAAATGCGGTAAATACGCCCGTAACCATGAAAACTGCGGAAGGGTTGTATTTGAGTTTTCACGAAGCTGCTTTGGTGGATTATTCGGATATGACCTTGAAAATCGACAAAGAAAATTTGGCGATGACCAGCGAATTGGTGGGATCTGAACGCACCGGCTATAAAGTTAAAAGAGAAGTTCCTTTTCACACGCCGTGGAGAACGCTTCAAATTGGGGAGAACGCCGGAGATTTAATTGAATCAAAACTAATTGTAAACCTTAATGAGCCTAATAAAATTGGAGATGTTTCTTGGTTTAAGCCTACAAAATATACCGGCATTTGGTGGGAAATGCATCTGGGAAAATCTACTTGGGATTATAGCGCACAGCAAGATATGACTTCATTTACCACTGATGCCAAACCACATGGAAAACACGGGGCAACCACTGAAAACGCAAAAGCATTTATTGATTTTTCTGCAAATAACAATATCGGCGCCATTCTGGTAGAAGGCTGGAATACAGGATGGGAACATTGGATTGGCTTTGAAGACCGTGAAGGCGTATTCGATTTTGTGACGCCTTACCCGGATTACGATTTAAAAGAAGTGGTGCGCTACGGAAAAGAAAAAGGGGTGGAAATTATTATGCACCACGAAACTTCTGCGGCAACAGAAACCTATGAAAAACAACAGGATACCGCTTATGCATTGATGCAAAGTTTGGGAATTCATGCGGTTAAAACCGGTTATGTAGGTAAAATATTGCCAAAAGGAGAATACCATCACGGACAATATATGGTGAACCAATATAACAATGCCGTGATAAAAGCGGCAAAATACCAAGTGGCCATTAATGCGCACGAGCCAATAAAGGCAACTGGTTTACGCAGAACCTATCCGAATACCATTTCAAGAGAAGGTTTGCGCGGACAAGAATTTAATGCGTGGGCATCTGATGGCGGAAATCCACCAGAACATTTATCAATAGTTGCTTTTACCAGGATGTTGGCTGGCCCCATTGATTATACCCCTGGGATTTTCGACATTAAATTTGACAAGTGGAAAAAAGACAATCAGGTCAATACCACCATAGCACAACAATTGGCATTGTATGTAGTGATTTACAGTCCGGTGCAAATGGCGGCTGATTTAATTGAGAATTATGAAGGAAATCCGGCCTTGCAGTTTATAAAAGATGTTGGTGTCGATTGGCAAACATCAAAAGTGTTGAATGGTGAAATTGGCGATTTTGTGACCATTGCCAGAAAAGAACGAATTACCGACAATTGGTTTGTTGGCGGAATCACCGATGAAAATGCAAGAGAAATAGACCTCAATTTTGATTTTTTAAGTCCGGATGTAACCTATGATGCCATCATTTATGAAGATGGTGAAAATGCGCATTGGGATGAGAATCCGACTGCCATCAACATCAGGAAAATTGAAATATCAAACAAAACAAATCTAAAATTGAAATTGGCTCCGGGAGGCGGATTTGCAATAAGTTTAATAACCAATAAGTAATATAAAACATATAATATGAAAAAAGTACTTTTTATTGTATCGCTAATTCTTTTGGCTTCATGTAAAACAGAAACCAAAGAAGTTAAATTAAATGAAAATAACCAGGATTCCATTGCGCCAATTTCGGATGAGATTTTGGAAAATGCCATAATTTATGAAGCTAACATTCGTCAATATTCACCTGAAGGGACTTTCGAAAAATTCACGGAAGACATTCCTCAATTGAAGGAATTAGGCGTTAAAATAATATGGCTGATGCCAATTTACCCAATTTCAACAACAAATAGCAAAGGAACTTTAGGCAGTTATTATGCCGTTTCGGATTTTACTGAGGCAAACCCTGAATTTGGAAATTTGGAAGATGTAAAAAAATTAGTGAAAACAGCTCATGAAAATGGAATGTACGTAATATTGGATTGGGTGCCAAACCATACCGGCTGGGATCATATTTGGTTAAAAGAGCATCCGGAGTATTATACAAAAAATGAAAAAGGGGAGATAATTCATCCTGAAGGAACTGACTGGACAGATGTGGCTGATTTAAATTATGATAATATGGAGATGCGGGCCGAGATGTTGGAAGACATGAAATTTTGGGTAAAGGATATCAATGTTGATGGATTTAGATGTGATGTTGCAGGAAGTGTACCGTTAGATTTTTGGGAAAATACAGTTGCCGAATTGAAAAAAGTAAAACCAATTTTTATGCTAGCGGAGGCTTGGGAACCTGAATTGATGAAAAATGCTTTTGATATGGGTTATGGTTGGGATACGCACCACAGAATGAACGCCATTGCACAAGGAAAAGAAACCGTTAAAAATTGGGATGATCGAATGACTCAAATAGATTCTATGTACCAAAATGATGATATTCTAATGAATTTTATTACCAACCACGATGAAAATTCATGGAGCGGAACCGTAAAAGAACGTATGGGAGACGCTTCAGAAACAATGTTGGCATTATCGTATTGTACGCCGGGAATGCCGTTAATTTATAGCGGACAGGAATATGATATGAACAAACGTCTGCGATTTTTTGAGAAAGACACCATTTCAAAGGTGAAGGGAAAAGTTTGGCCTTTAATGGCGAAATTAGGGGAACTTAAAAATACCAATAAAGCATTAAATGGAGGTAAGAATCCTGCTTCTTATCAAAAAATTAATTCTTCGGACAATAAAAATGTTTTAATTTTTTCAAGAGAAAAGGAAGGGAGTAAACTTACTTTTATGGCTAACCTTTCTAATAAAGATGTCACTTTTACTTCAGAAAAGGAAGGAGAACCAGTCGATTTTTTTACCAACGAGAAATTGGTGTTTTCTAAAGAAAAACCATTAACTTTTAAACCTTGGCAATATAAAATATTGATTGATTAAATTGTTGATTTAAAAATTCCACAATATTTAACGCCTGACCAATAACAATAAAAACAAGATAAGGAGTTTATTTTAAACTCCTTATCTTGTTTGTAACGAAATCGTTTTAGTGAATATTAAGCGGATTCGTAGGCTAAAAATCCTTTTAAAAGTAACTTTGTAACATATTTTTTGCCAATGAATGAACCAATAAAAAAAATAGCTGTTCTAACTTCGGGAGGAGATGCTCCAGGAATGAATGCCGCCATAAGGGCCGTTGTAAGAGCCTGCACTTATTACAGGATTGAGTGCGTTGGCGTTTACAGAGGTTACCAAGGTTTGATTGAAGGTGATTATGAATTGCTTTCCGCACGCCACGTCAGCAATATCATCAACAAGGGAGGCACTATTTTAAAATCCGCCCGCTCCAATGAATTTAGAACAACAGAAGGAAGGGTAAAAGCCCATAACAGTTTAAAAGAAGCCGGAATTGGCGCATTGATTGTTATTGGTGGGGACGGAACTTTTACTGGAGGATTAAAGTTTATTGAAGAGTTTAATTTTCCAATTGTTGGAATTCCAGGCACTATCGACAATGATATTTACGGAACAGACAACACAATAGGTTATGACACTGCGTTGAACACTGTTGTGGAAGCAATTGATAAAATTCGCGATACCGCAAGTTCCCACAACAGGTTATTTTTTATTGAAGTGATGGGACGCGATGCAGGATTTATTGCTTTAAATTCAGGAATAGGCGCCGGTGCAGAAGAAATTTTGATTCCGGAAAAGGATTTGGGATTGGACAGGTTGGTGGAGTCGCTTCAAAAAAGCAAAGAAAACGGTAAAACCAGCAGTATTGTGGTGGTTTCCGAAGGAGATAAAATTGGTAAAAGCGTATTTGAACTGGCCGATTATATCAATGAAAATTTTCCTTATTACGATATCAGGGTGTCGGTTTTAGGACATATGCAACGCGGAGGTTCTCCAAGTTGTTATGACAGGGTTTTGGCAAGCAGATTGGGTGTTGCGGCCGTTGAAGCCTTATTAGACAGATCAACAGGAATTATGGTTGGAATTACGAACAATCAAATATCTAAAGTCGATTTGGATAAGGCCATAAAAATGAATAACGATATCAACAAAGAATTGCTTAAAGTAGCAGAAATAACATCTATTTAAAAATAATATTATAAACAAAAAAAACAAAAGATTATGTCAAAAATTAAAATAGGAATTAACGGGTTTGGAAGAATAGGAAGAATTGCTTTTAGAGCAGCAGTAAACAGACCGAATGTAGAAATTGTGGGAATAAACGATTTGTTGGATGTAGAACATTTGGCTTATTTATTAAAATATGATTCAGTTCACGGCAAATTTGACGGATCTGTAGAAGTGAAAAACGGAAATTTGGTTGTTAACGGAAAAGAAATCAGAATTTCTGCCGAACGCAATCCTGAAGATTTAAAATGGGGTGAAGTAGGAGCAGAGATTATTTTGGACTGTACAGGAATTTTTACCAGTTTGGAAGGTGCTCAAAAACACATTACTGCAGGCGCTAAAAAAGTTGT
>JACUUQ010000073.1 GCA_014859175.1 Lutibacter sp.
GCCACATCAAATTTGGATACACACAGAGATGATTTATGGCGACTGCATCTGTACCAATAAAAAATAAAAATTAAACAGATGAAACGAGCCACATCAAATTTGGATACACACAGAGATGATTTATGGCGACTGCATCTGTACCTATAAAAAATAAAATATAAACAGATGAAAAAAATAACGCCCGAAGAAGCGATAGCGCTGAATCAAAATTTTATAAAAACACGATCAAAAGCAATAGATGTGGCTATCGGTAAAAAAGATGCTGTTTCAACTTGGTTTTCTTTAGACGATTTAAAGGAATACATTGCTTATGTTGAAAGCGAAGGAAAGTCAAAAGGAATAACAGTAAACGGATTAAGAGTTTATTTTGGCGCTTATGCAAAAAACAGCAATAACCGCAATAAAAATAATTTATCAACGGTTTTTTTTGTTCCAACCGAATCTAACAAAAATCCATCGGGCGATGAACAGTTGGCTGTTTCCAGTTCAGATATTACCAAAATTGATGCGTTAAATGATGGTCAAACAGGCTATCCGCCATCGGCCATTTATCCACAGTAACAGCTATGCTTCAAAAATATTTTTTTATATGTAATTATCTTTTGTTAATAGTTGTGGGGTTTTACAATTATAAAAAAATTAAGGATAGTTTACCTTTAAAAATGTTTTTGTTTTTTTTAGTGTATTCATTTTTCACAGAGCTAACAGGTATGATTTGGGCATTTTATTTAAAAGTTAGCACCGCGTTTATATACAACAGTTGGAATGTTGCGAGTTACCTGTTTTACACTTACTTATTTTTAAGTAAAATTGAAAATAAAACCAAAGGTTTATATATTAAAGGTTTTGCCATTCTATTTGTTGCTTTATTTTTAATAAATGCTTTATTTTTTCAAAACTATCTAAATTATATTTTTAAAAATAATATTATTTTAGGGAAAATTTTAATGATTGTTGTGATAATGATTTATTTTACGGAGTTGTTAAAAAGCGATTTAATTTTAAATATAAAGAAATCATTATTTTTTTGGGTTAGTATAGGTGTTTTTATCTATTCCATCGGTTTTATTCCTGTTTTTGTTGTTGCTGAATATATTTCTTATCAAGGCGCTTTTAGATATATAACAATTGGGCTAAATATTGCCATGAGCTTATGTTTTGTCACCGGGTTTTTAATCAGTAAAAAACAATATAACGCATAGGTTATGGATCAAACAGAAATTCAACTATTAGTTTTCGTAATTACAATAGTTCTTTTAATTTTGGCGATTAGTTTGATTCTATTCTTCTTTTATTTTCAGCAGAAAAAAACTGTTTATTTAATTGAACAGAAAGAATCCAAAATACGCTTTGAAGATGAAATAACCAAATCAAAATTAGAAATTCAGGAACAGGCGCTACAAAATATCAGTTGGGAAATACATGACAATGTGGGACAGCTTTTATCGGTTGCAAAAATGCAATTAAATATTTTACAGGCAGGGTTAACTGATAATCAGAAAGTTAAGGTTTTTGAAATAGGCGAAATTGTAGGTAAAAGTTTGCAAGAACTGCGTGGCTTGGCAAAATCATTAAATCCAGAAACGATAAGAAACAAAGGTTTAATTGATTCTGTTGCGCATGAAATTAAGCGCTTTAACCGTTTAAATTTTGTAAATGCCTCATTAACCGTATCCGATAATCCCTATAAGTTGAGCAATGAAAAGGAAATAATTTTATTTAGAATTCTTCAGGAAGCTTTTAACAATACCCTAAAACATTCCAAGGCTAAAATTTTAAAGGTTGAATTGAATTACGGAACATCTCATTTGGATATTATTGCCGAAGATGACGGTGTTGGGTTTGATGTGAATGATAAGGCAAACCGCGACGGGATAGGTTTGATGAATATGGAAAGTCGCACAAAATTAATTGGTGCTGCATTTGAGATAAAATCTATTGAAAATGCTGGAACTAAACTGTATATTAGTTGTCCAAAATAAAATCGAATGAATAAAATTAACATCATTATTGTTGATGACCATCTATTGTTTTCTGAAGCGCTGAACGGCTTAATTTCCGATTTCGACGAATTTAATGTGCTTGCTGTTTTAGCTAACGGAAATGAGC
Source organism: Lutibacter sp. (assembly GCA_014859175.1). Lineage (GTDB taxonomy): Bacteria > Bacteroidota > Bacteroidia > Flavobacteriales > Flavobacteriaceae > Lutibacter. Next base: position 2,110 of record JACUUQ010000073.1, read on the forward strand.
TTGTCAATTATTTTTCCAATGAAAATAAGCAGCCCGACATTGTTTTGATGGACATTCAAATGCCGATAATGAATGGTGTGGAAGCAACAAACTGGTTAAAAAATAATAGGCCCGAAATAAAAGTGTTGGCACTTTCCATGGAATGCGAGGAAGACACTATTTTAAAAATGCTTCGTGCGGGCGCCCGTGGTTATTTACTTAAAGATATCCATCCTTCAATGCTTGAACACGCGCTAAAAGAGGTTCATAAAACCGGCTATTTTTATACTGAAAATGTTGCCAATACCCTGTTAAATTCAGTCGATAAAAAAACGAAACCAAGGGAAATTTTTCTTAAAGACCGTGAATTGGAATTTTTGAAATTAGCCTGTACCGATATGCCATATAGGCAAATTGCTGATATCATGTTTTTAAGCCCTAAAACTATTGATAATTACCGGGAATCTTTATTTGATAAATTGAATGTTAAATCACGAATTGGGCTCGTTTTATATGCGATAAAGGAAAAAATTGTGATACTGTAATTTAATTTTAATTATTTTTAGCTTTCATTAGGGTTAAATATAAAAAATTGGACAATTTTAATCGCATACGGCGCAATCTTCAACAATTTATTAAAAAATATTATTTTAATGAATTGATAAAAGGTTTGCTGTTATTTTTCTCGATTGGTTTGCTGTATTTTATTTTTACGCTTTTTGTTGAACACTTTTTATGGCTGAAACCAAACTTGCGCACTCTTTTATTTTGGCTGTTTGTTTTTATTGAAGTGGCCTTGTTTGGCGCTTATATTGTAACGCCTTTGATTAAATTTTTCGGATTAAAAAGTGGAATTACTGAAGTGGAGGCCTCCAAAATTATAGGAAATCATTTTCCTGAAGTGCAGGATAAGTTGTTGAATATGTTGCAGTTAAATGAAAGTAATGAGAATTCTGAACTTGTTGAAGCGAGTATCGAACAAAAATCCAAAGAATTGCAGCCTATTCCTTTTAAAATGGCTGTCGATTTTTCGAAAAACAAAAAATATATCAAGTATGTGTTGCTGCCATTTATCATTTGGCTGTTGGTTTTTATCACAGGAAACAGCTCAATTTTTACAGACAGTTTTTCACGAGTGGTACATTACAACAAGGTTTATTTGCCGCCGGCGCCTTTTTCTTTTGCCATTTTAAACGATAATTTATCTGTTGTTGAAGGCGAATCTTTTACGCTTCAGGTAGAAACCATCGGAAACACAATTCCCGAAAATGTTAAAATCAACTTTTCAAACGAAAGTTATTATTTGGAAAGCAGCGCTTTGGGAAAGTTTGAATATTTCTTTTCAAGAATTCAGAAACCCATAAAATTTTATTTGGAAGCCAATGGCGTTACCTCCGAAATTTATCAGATCAACAGCATCGCAACGCCTGTGATTAACAATTTGAAAATGGTGCTTCAATATCCCAATTATACGGGTAAAATAAATGAAGTTTTGCAAAATACAGGCAATACTGTTGTTCCGGAAGGAACAAAAGTTACCTGGCAAATTGAAACCCAAAAAACCAACAATGTTCAATTTATTAGTGATGATAAAGCAGAAAAATTTACCCAAAACACCTCGAATTATTTTAGTTATTCAAAACAAATATTTAATGCCATCAGCTATAAAATTACTACCTCTAACCAGCAATTGAATGATTATGAAGCGCTAAATTTTGTTATTGAGGTAATTCCTGATGAGCATCCGCAAATTGCAGTAAATTCCGACATCGATTCTATTAGTCGCGGTCCTGTTCAGTTCATTGGGCAATTGAGTGATGACTATGGCGTCAACAAGCTTCAATTGGTTTATTATGACAAGAAGAATTCGAAAGCGCTTAAAACGTATTTAATTCCTGTGGATAAAGCTGTAATAACTGACTTTTATTATGTTTTTCCTGATGGCATTTCACTTGATGATGGTGTTGATTATGAATTGTATTTTGAAGTGTTCGACAACGATGGCGTAAACGGAAGCAAAAGCACCAGAAGCAAAACGTTCACCTATTATACAAAAACGGAAAAAGAGCTTAAAGAAGTGTTGTTAGATGAGCAAAAGGAAACGATTGGCGCGCTTTCTAAGTTGATGGAAAAATCCAAAGAGTCAAACGACGGGCTGGAAAAGACTAAAAATGAAATTCAGAACAAAGCGGATATTGACTGGAACGACACAAAAAAATTGGAAGACTTATTAAAGCGGCAAGCGCAATACCAAGAAATGATTCAAAACCAAACCAACCAGCTTCAGAATAATTTAAAAGAACAAGTTGATCAGAAGGAGACAAATGAAACTAAGGAGGAATTGTTGAAGCGAATTGAAGAAACAAAAAAGTTGGCCGAGCAGGAAAAAATGTTAGACCAATTAAAAGCGCTTTCAAAGAAATTGGATAAAGATGACTTGACGGAGAAGTTGAAAGATATGGTTAAAAAGAACCAGCGCAACGAACAAACCTTGGAACGTATTTTAGAACTTACCAAACGTTTTTATGTCGAGCAAAAGGCAAACCAACTTCGTGAAAATATTGATAATTTATCCAAGAAGGAGGAAGCGCTTTCCAACGAAAACACTGAAGATAATACTTCAGAAAAGCAGCAGGAAATTAACAATGAATTTGAAAATATCAAAAAGGAATCCAAAGAACTTCAAAAGGATAATCAGGGTTTGAAACGTCCTATGAAGCTTCCGGAAAACAAAGAAGAAATGGAAAGCATTTCTAAAGACTTAAATAAAGCTTTGCAGGAATTAAAAGAGCAACAATCTGAGAATGCAAAAAAAAGCCAGAAATCCGCAGCCAAAAGGATGAAGGAATTAAGCAAAAGCATGGAGCAATCAATGTCAGCAATGGAAGGTGAGTCACTTGATGAAAATATTGATGATTTAAGAAAAATTGTCGATAATCTGATTGTGTTTTCTTTTGAACAGGAAGATTTGCTTGACCGCTTTTCTTCGGCAGACATTCGCCATCCAGAATATCCAAATAATTTGAAACAGCAATATGTGTTAAAAGAATATTTTAATCATATAGACGACAGTTTGTACGTTTTGGCTTTGCGTGTTGTCCAAATGAGCACAATGATTCAGAAAGAAGTATCGGAAGTGCATTTTAATTTGAATGAAGCTTTGTTAAATTTTACCGATGACAAAGCTGATATTGGCATTTCCAACCAGCAATTTGTGATTACTTCTGCTAACAATTTGGCAAATTCATTGAGTGATTTGCTTGAAAGTTTAATGAATGCCTCACCTAGTTTCGGACGGGGGAAGGGTAAAGGAAATTCCCCCGAGTTTGGTTTACCAGATATCATTAAAAAGCAGGGAGAGCTCAACGAACAAATTAAGGATGGCGTTGAGAAAGGCGAGAAGGATGGGCAAAAACCAGGTGAAAATGGCGAATCGATGAGCGAAGAGCTGTATGAAATTTACAAGCAACAGGAACAGCTTAAAGGGATGTTGGAGGATTTATTGGGTGATAATCCCGAAAACGCAAAGGGCGCAGGTGATGCCGTTAAGAAAATGGAAGAACTGGAAAAAATGTTGTTGGAAAAGGGTTTTACAAAAGACATTGTTCAAAAAATACTGCAATTGAATTATGAGTTACTTAAACTGCAAAAGGCTAAAATGGAACAAGGGGAGGATAATATTCGGAAATCTGAGACAAATAAATCAATTTTTGAGAAGCGAAATATTGAAGCGATTAAGGTTGAAAATCCGTATTTTAAAACCAGTGAAATATTAAACCGACAATCATTACCTTTGCAAACTATTTATAAGAAGAAGGTACAAGAGTATTTTAAGAAGGAACAGCAATAAAGGAAAAATGATTGAATTCAATTACGAAACGGATTTCAAGTTAGATAATGAAAGCATTATCCAAAATTGGGTTTCTACCTGCATAACATCTTACGGATTTAAAGAAGGGGAATTGAACTATATTTTTTGTGATGATGACTATTTGCTTAAATTGAATGTGGAATTTTTAGATCACAACACCTTAACCGATATTATCAGTTTTGATTACACTATGGGCAAACTGATTGGCGGCGATATTTTTATTTCTGTTGAAAGGGTACGTGAAAACGCCCAAATTTTTAATCAAACTACTGATAATGAGATTCATAGGGTGATGATTCATGGCGTTTTACATTATATGGGTTTTAAAGATAAAACCTTGAAGGACAAAGAAATAATGAGACTGGAAGAGGATAAATGCCTGGCATTGTTCAATGCCTAATTAACGTTCCACGTGGAACACAATTTAAAACTATGTTTAGTACAGTATATGATGTTATAGTAGTTGGGGGCGGGCATGCGGGTAGCGAAGCCGCTGCGGCAAGTGCCAATATGGGTGCGCACACCTTATTAATTACTATGAGCTTGCAGAATATCGCTCAGATGAGTTGTAATCCTGCTATGGGCGGTATTGCAAAAGGACAAATTGTGCGTGAGATTGATGCTTTGGGCGGTTATAGCGGTGTGGTTACCGATAAAACCGCGATACAGTTTAAAATGCTGAACAAATCTAAAGGGCCTGCCATGTGGAGTCCGCGTGCCCAAAGTGACCGAATGCGTTTTGCGGAATGCTGGAGGCTGATGCTGGAGCAAACTGCAAATTTGGATTTTTACCAGGATTCCGTAAACGGATTGCTGTTTGACGGAGATAAAATTGCGGGCGTAAAAACGTCACTTGGGATTGAGATTAAAGCAAAATCGGTAATTATTACTGCGGGAACTTTTTTGAACGGCTTAATTCATATTGGCGATAAATCATTTGGAGGCGGCAGGGCAGGAGAAAAGGCTTCAACCGGAATCACCGAAGATTTGGTTAAAATGGGTTTTGAAGCCGGGAGAATGAAAACCGGAACGCCGCCGCGAGTTGACGGAAGATCGTTAGATTATTCTAAAATGATAGAGCAGCCCGGCGACGAAATCCCTGAAAAATTCTCTTTTTTGGCCACCACAAAACCATTGGAAAAACAACGTTCTTGTTATATGACTTATACTTCTTTGGAAGTTCATGACATTCTACGAGAAGGTTTTGATCGGTCGCCCATGTTTAACGGTCGGATTCAAAGTATAGGGCCGAGATATTGCCCTTCTATTGAAGATAAGATTGACCGTTTTGCCACTAAAACGCGACACCAAATTTTTGTGGAACCGGAAGGTTGGGATACAGTGGAGGTTTATGTAAATGGATTTTCAACATCTTTGCCGGAAGATATTCAGGATAAAGCGTTGCGAAAAGTGGCGGGTTTTGAGAATGTAAAGTTCTTTAGATTTGGTTATGCGATTGAATACGATTATTTTCCGCCCACGCAATTGAAGCATTCTTTGGAAACAAAACGGATCAAGAATCTTTATTTTGCCGGACAAATAAATGGCACAACCGGTTATGAAGAAGCTGCTGCGCAAGGGTTGATGGCGGGTATAAATGCGGCGCTTAATATTCAAGGAAAAGAGCCTTTTGTATTGAAACGTGATGAAGCTTATATTGGTGTTTTGATTGATGATTTAATTACAAAAGGAACGGAAGAACCTTACAGAATGTTTACCTCTCGTGCCGAATACAGAACTTTGTTGCGTCAGGATAATGCCGATTTGCGATTAACACCGATGGCTTTCGAGTTGGGAATGGTGTCAAAAAAACGGATGGACAGGGTAATTGAAAAACAAGCAAAAACCGATTTGTTTGTTAAATTTTTATTGAAAACCAGCGTACTTCCGGAAGAGATAAATCCGATTTTGGAAGCCAATGATTCTGCCAAAATTGACCAATCCATGAAGCTGTTTAAGATAGCCGCAAGGCCACAATTGAATTTTACGGATTTGCGGAAATTGGCGAAGGTTGAAGCGTTCGTCATCGAAAATAATATTGATCGGGAGATAGAAGAGCAAACGGAAATCCATGTAAAATATGCCGGTTATATAGACAAGGAAAGGAACCAAGCAGACAAGGTGAATCGATTAGAGAATGTGGCTATTCCTTCAAATTTCGATTATTCAAAAGTGAAATCTTTGTCCATTGAAGCGCGCCAGAAACTTACCAAAATTCAACCCACAACCATTTCGCAAGCAAGCAGAATCAGTGGTGTATCGCCAAGCGATATTGCCGTATTGTTGGTTTATATGGGGCGATAATTTTTGGATGTTCCACGTGGAACCCAAAATTTAAACCAGATAAAATATTTCAAAACATTTAAAAATGATTTCCGAAACAACGCATTATTTAACGTGTAAAGATTATACCGTATCGAATAAAAATTTCGATTTGGTGTATCATAACGATTTGGAAATGCTTGAAACTTTTCCCCAGCCAAAGGCTGAAGAATTGCCGGGTTATTATGAAAGTGACGATTACATTTCCCATACCGATTCAAAAGAAACGGTTATTGACAAACTGTATCAAATTGTTAAAAAACATGCGTTAACCAACAAGTTAAAACTGATCAATTCTTTAAAAACGGCAGATAAAAATTTACTGGATGTTGGTTGCGGAACAGGAGATTTTTTGCTGGTTTGTAAAAATAACGGATGGGAAGTTACGGGCGTGGAGCCAAATGCAAAAGCAAAAATTGCTTCAGAAAATAAATTAAAAGGAACGTCTGGTTCAAAAATTTATTCAGAAATCAATCAGTTAAATAGTGAAGCGCAATTTGATGTGATAACTTTATGGCATGTATTGGAACACGTTCCAAACTTGGAAGCTTATATTTCAACATTGAAAAAATTGTTAAAACCCAATGGCGTTTTAATAATTGCAGTCCCAAATTTCAAAAGTTATGACGCCAATTATTATAAACAATTTTGGGCAGCTTTTGACGTGCCGAGACATTTGTGGCATTTTTCAAAAAAATCTATTCAATTGCTGTTTGAAAAACATGAAATGAGCGTCGTAAAAATATTGCCGATGTGGTTTGATTCTTTTTATGTTTCCTTATTGAGTGAAAAATATAAAAACGGAAAAGGCAATTTTTTGAAGGCTTTTTACATTGGTTTAATCTCTAACATAAAAGCAATCGCTTCCAAAGAACATTCTTCCTTAATTTACCTCCTTAAAAACGCTAAAAAGTAATTTTAAAGCGATTTAAGGGCGGTTTTTCCATCAAAATGATTTGTGGTATTTAATTTTTCTAAAAACTCTTGAAATACAGGCTTACGAATCCGTTTTTTATCGGAATTTATTATAATGAGGCCTTTAATGATAAATAAAATCAATATTGTAAAATATTTTGCCAAACCTTGTTTTTTGTTTATATATTCGCACAAAAATTTAAATCAACAATTCAAAATTTTAAAAATGAAAAAAATACTTATCGTCGCTTTTGCCATTGCATTGGCATCTTGTAACCAAACTAAAATTGCCTATATTGATGTTGAAGTTATTATGAAAGATTATAGCGCCACAAAAGATTTGGAAGCCAAATTAAAAGCGAAACAAGAAGTGTTCGCAAAACAATTGGACAGCCTGCAAGGTCCTTTTCAATTAAAAGTTCAGGAATATTATAAAGCGGCTCCTCAAATGACACCTCAAAGAAGAGCAGAAGCTGAAGGCGCTTTGCAACAAGAACAACAATTTTTACAGGCAAGACAACAACAAGCCTCTGAAGAACTTCAAAAGGAAAATATGGAAAACAGTGAGGCGTTGACTAAAAAAGTGGACAGTTTTGTGGCAGATTACGCTAAAGCAAAAGGTTTTCAGTTAATTATTGGCACATCAGGTAAAGGAACGGTAATGTATGGTGACGAAAAAATGAATGTAACTGCTGATATTTTAGACTTGCTAAATAAAGATTATTCAAAAGAATAAATTTAAAATAACAATAAAAAAAGGCCTAAGAATTATTTCTTAGGCTTTTTTTTTCAATTATAATCTGAAAAAGGAATGTTAATTAAATTTCCACTTTGTTATAAATTACATTTCTTTCCTTTAAATAATTCAAGAAATAATCAAAGCATTTTTCATGTTTGCCAACCAATTCAGGAGGGAAAACACCTTTTTCTGTAAACAAACCATCTAAGAACAAATTGGCTGCAGCTGTGGCGGTATAACCGGTGGTTCTTGCCATGGAAGAGGTGTTTGTTTTTGGGCAAAATTCATCGTGCAGGTTGTAAACAATCGTTTTAATTTCACCTATTTTATTTGTGCCTTTCAGTGTAATTCGCATCACCGTAATTTCTTTTTCCGTATCGCCCAATTTCCATTCGTTAAAGAGTATTTTTGAGGAAAATTCTAAGGGAGAAATCGCAACTCCGTTAATATTTATTTTTTCTTCATTAAAAAAACCGCTTTTTTTCAATACATTGATATATTCAATATGACCCGGATAGCGCAGCGTTTTCTCTTTCATATTTGGGATATGTGCCATGGTGTAAATAATGGATCGCAATCCGTCGGAATTAAAAGACTCCAAAGTTCCAACACCTTCAAAATCAACAAATTCTATGTCAGATAAAGCTTCTTTTACAACAATATTTCCGTTTTCCACATAACGGGCCGGACGTGTATATTCTTCAATAACGTCAACTGGCGAAAAGGGCGCTTTATAGTTAAAAGGCCATTTTTTTATTTTTGGCAATCCGCCCACCAAACATTCAAAGTCGGTAATGTTTAGTTTTTCATTATAATAACCCAAAATAATATTTCCCATTCCCGGAGCCACGCCGCAATCAACAATGGCTGTCACTTTTTTTTGTTTGGCAAGCTCCAATAAATCGAGTGAATTTTCAGGAAAAAATGAAATATCTACCACATTTTTACCGGTTTCAATAATGCTTTTTAAGGTTTCAAAACCCAAAAACCCGGGAACGGCACAAATCACCAAATCGAAAGGCTTTATCGTTTTTTGAAGCGCTGTTTTATCGGTTACGTCCAACACAATTGGCGTTAGTTTGTCGCATTTTTTTACGGCTTTATCCAATGCGCTTTTGTTGAAATCGGTGATAGTCACCGAATGGATTTTTGCCATATCTATGGCCATAGTGGAGCCAACCATGCCGGCGCCCAATACAATAATATTGCTCATAATGTTATTTAAATTTAAAATTGAAAAAAATGGAAATGAAAGCGTTTAGCTTTATTTTGAAGTAACATGCGGAGATTAATTACAATCCCGGAATTAAAATCCACGGCATTTCAGAAATATCTTTCGTTTGGTATAGTAACATTCGCTAAACTTACAATTTATTTTGATTTAAATTAAGGTTGAACGTAATATTTCCCCTGCCAGGTATTTTTTTTAAGTAGCTTTCGGTCGATTTTGGCTACAATCTCGAAGTTTTTGAGACCACCCCATTTTGGCGCAATCAATAACTCGTTAGGCGCTTCGCTGGAAAACCTTTCAATGCTTATATTTGGTCGTAAATAACCCAAAAAATCGCTTATAAAATCGATGTATTCTTCCGAAGAAAACAAGTTAAAATCTTCCGGATTTCTTTTGTGCTGAATTGCCATAATAGAATTTTTGACAATTTGCAAATGGTGCATTTTTAGTGCCTGAATGGGAAGTTTGGAGATTTCTGAAGCATGGTTCAGCAATTCAGCTTTTGTTTCTCCCGGCAAACCAATAATTAAATGCGCGCCCAAATGAATACCCTTATTGGTGCAGCGTTCAAAAGCCGCTTGAGTTTCTTCAAAAGTGTGGCAGCGGTTTACCTTCAGCAAGGTTTTATTTAAGGTACTTTCAACGCCAAATTCAAGAGAAATAAAGTGTTTTTTTGATAAAAACGACAGGTAATCAATCACTTCTTCAGAAATACAATCGGGCCGCGTTCCAATTACCAATCCGATGACTTTTGGAAAACGTAAGGCCTCATCATACATTTTTTTGAGCGATTCAATATCGGAATAGGTATTGGTATAGGCCTGAAAATAAGCAAAGTACTTTTGAGATTTGTATTTTTTGTCGAAAAATGTAATTCCATGTGCTAATTGTTGCGTAATGCTTTTTTCGGGTTCGCAATAAGACGGATTAAAAGTGTCGTTGTTGCAATACGTGCAGCCGCCATAGCCTTTTGAGCCGTCTCGGTTCGGACAGGAAAATCCGATATCCAACGATATTTTTTGAACCCTTTCTCCGAAGGTTGATTTTATAAAAGAGGAATAATCTATGTATCGTTTTCCTGTGAATTGCATCGTAACAAATTGTGCCACAAAATTACCAAAAGATTTGGATTGGGTTTGCTTTGTTTGTTAGAATATAGGGCTAAGCCCTAAATAAAACAGCTTATGCGTATGCTGTGATAGAAACAAAGTAAAAAATTAA
>JACUUQ010000308.1 GCA_014859175.1 Lutibacter sp.
ATAAATAATAGGTGAAGTAATCCCTAACGCATAAGCTGTTTTAAATAGAACTTAGTCTTTTTTAAAGAACGTTCTTAATGTTTAGACCTGAACTTTTCAAAAAAGTTTAAAATTTTGAAAAATTAAATTTAATTGGCCAACACTTCTTCATAAACCAATTGTTCCAGCACATAATCGTCTACAAATTCATCTATTTCATTCTCTGAAATAAAAAGTGACGTGATTAAAATATCGTTTTCTTCAAGTTCATTTTGAGCCAATCCGTTAGTTTTTAATTGGTTGACGGTATCGGAAACAATTGCAGGAATTTTATCAATTGACGGAATCGTGTCTGGCCTAAAAACCGTAAGCGCAATAATAATCGCTATTGATGCCGCAACTGACCATATAATTCTTTCTCTTGAAAAGATATTAAATCTTTGCTCTTTCTGATTTGAAACCTTTGCCAAAATTTCCATTTTAGATTTAGAAAAATAATCTTCAGGGGTTTTAAAACCCAATGCTGATGAATGCTTTTCAAGCATTTTGCTGTCAAATGAAGTTTGACTGCCAGTTTCTAATTTTGAATCTATATGACTGTTTGTTTTTTTCATTTGTTTACATTTTATTTTTTAGCGGTAACAGCGTGCTACCTGCCGGCTGGTTCGCCTTTAATCATTCCTTTAAGTTTCAAAATTTGTTTGGCTCGTTTCATGGTATAATACTTAGACCTTGTTATTTGATAATAGTTCAACAGCAAGCATATTTTTTTCAATATGTTTAACTGTGTTGTAATAAGAAGACTTTAAAGTGCCTTCTTTAATTCCTAAAATTGCTGAAATTTCACGAAATTTTAAATCGTCATAATACTTCATTTGAAATATTTGTCGTTCCTTTTCGGGCAATTCCGATAATATTCGTTGTAGTTTTAATTGGATTTCATCACCTTCAAAAAATGCGTCATCCACCAAATTATTTAAATATTTATTGCTGACATCATCTAAGGATGAATGATACTTTTTTTTATTTTCTTCCAAAAACCGTAGTGATTCATTGTAGGCGATGCGATACATCCAGGTATGTAAACTGCTTTTTTGTTGAAAATTGGGAAGACTTTTATAAATTCTTAAAAAAGTGTTTTGCAGCACATCATCAGCGTTTTCGTGGGTAACTACCAATTTTCTGATGTGCCAATACAGTCGTTCCTGATAAAGATCCAATAATTTCTTAAAGGCTTTATCCTTTTCTTTATTGTCCAATAAATCTCTTATGAATTCTCCTTCGCCCGTCAAAATATCTTTGGATTAATCGCTTTATACTATTGTTAGACCTTTAAAAAACAGAAAAGTTTAAATTATAGCAAATTTTAATCGGCTTCATTATTAATAATTTACTTTTCTTGAATAATACAGCCAACGCGTTAAGGATAGAGCTGTTTGTTTGAGCTCTCCCGATTTTTCGGGAAGCGAGCAGCGATAGCCTGACCCAAAGGGTAACGCCCTCCAAAAAGGCCGGCTGACCCAAATTTTAGATAAAACTTTCCAAAGCCAACTCGTAACTTTGGAGTCCGAAACCGGCAATAATTCCTTTTGCATTTGGCGCAATATAGGAAACATGGCGAAACTCCTCGCGTGCGTAAACATTGGAAATATGGACTTCAATTACCGGAGTTTCAATGCCTTTTATGGCGTCGCCGATGGCAATGGAAGTGTGCGTGTAAGCGCCCGCGTTTAAAATAATGCCGTCGAAACTAAAGCCAACTTCGTGCAATTTATTGATGATTTCGCCTTCAACATTGCTTTGAAAATAGTGCAATTCAACATCGGCATATTTTTTTTTCAGACTTTCAAAAAATTGCTCGAACGTTAAAATCCCATAAATGGCTGGTTCGCGTTTGCCAAGCAGGTTTAAATTCGGGCCGTTTAATATTAAAATTTTCATCTGTTTAATTTTATTTTTTTAGCGGTACAGCTGCAGTTCGCCATTAATCATTTCTGTGTGTATCAAAATTTGTTTGGCTCGTTTCATCTGTTTAAATTTAATTTTTTTTTGGTACAAATGCAGTCGCCATTAATC
>JACUUQ010000309.1 GCA_014859175.1 Lutibacter sp.
TCAGGTTTTAAAAGATGCATCGGCATCATCTCTGTATGGATCTAGAGCTGGAAACGGGGTTATTGTTGTTTCTACAAAAGGCAGAGCAAAAGGCAGCGATGTCAGTGTAAGCTTTAATTCCAATTTTTCAGTACAATCGGAAAAACAACAACGTTATGATATGTTAAATTCACTGCAACGAGGCCAAGCATTGTGGCAAGCCTCTGTGAATGATGGTGCGGATCCGACCGGTGGATATGGTGAAATTTATAATTTTGATTGGAACAATAATTTTGCAAATCCTATTTTAAATAGTGTAACCTTACAACCATTTGTTGGCGGAGATACCAACGTGCCGGTTGGAGATACTGATTGGCAAAAAGAGATCTATAAAACTGGTTATGTTTATAATAATGAGTTAACATTAGCGGCAAATTCTGAAAAATCTGCATTATTTATCAATATAGGGCATCTTAAAAATACAGGAATGCTGAAATATACAGGTTATGAAAGATATAGCGCTAAATTAAATTCAAGCACAAAATTATTTAATGACAAACTAAAAATAGGCGTAAATACACAGTTTTCAACTTCTAATGAAAACTTAGCTTCCCAAGATGTTGGTAGTGCTCCAACTCCAGGGTTGGCCATAACTTTAGCGCCAACCATTCCATTATTTGACCTGAATGGGAATTATGGAGGACCGCTAGGAGCCGGTTATTCTGACAGAAACAATCCAGTATTAATGCAATATTTGAATAGATTGGACAATGCCGAGAAAAATAATTTCTTTGGAAATATTTTTGCAGAATTAAAAATTATAGAAAATCTTAATTTTAGAAGCAGCATAGGTATAGATTTTAGTGACTTTAAGAAAAAAAATATAGAACCAAAAGTTAATAATGGATTTATTACAAGAAGCACAAACAGTCTTATTTTCGATACCAATAAATATTCAAGTATCATTATGACAAATACTTTGAATTATGATTTGGAATTGGGAGATCATAGATTTAGTGTTTTACTTGGGTTAGAATCCATAGAAAATAAATTGAATACCATTTTTGCTTCTGCAGACGGGTTTGCGGTTGAATCAGAATCTTATTTCGTATTAAATGCAGCAACCGGCGCAAGATCCAATCAAGGTTTTAGCACAGGAAATAGTTTGCTTTCACAATTCGGAAAATTAAATTATGCGTTTTCCGACCGTTATTTGGCATCTGTGACTGTACGTAGAGACGGTTCATCAAGATTTGGTAAAAACAACAGATATGGTGTTTTTCCGGCGGCCACTTTAGGTTGGAGAATTAACAATGAAGAATTTTTAAAAGACAATGAATTTATTTCCAATTTAAAATTAAGAGCTGGTTATGGTGAAGTAGGAAATCAGGAAATTGGAGATGTCTCAAGGTTTGGTTTGTATGAATCAAGATATGGAACAAACCTAGCTCAGCTAGCAGGCGGTTTCTTTGAAATTTACTATAATGTTGGTACGGCTTATGATATTAATGGAAATAATACCGGAACATTGCCTTCAGGATTTGTGTCCACGCAAGCTGAAAACCCAGATTTAAAATGGGAAACAACCAAAGAATGGAATTTCGGTTTAGATTTTGGTATATTAGAGGAAGCAATTGTTGGTTCTTTTGATTATTTTTCCAGAAAAACAAGTGATATTTTAATTACGCCTCCAATTGCATCTACCGTTGGTGAAGGACAACAACGCGTTTTAAATGGTGCTTCAACCGAAACCACAGGATGGGAACTTACTTTATCATATGGCAAGGAATTTGACAATGGCTTAAGCTTCGGCGTAACAACCAATTTTAGTGCATTTAATGATAAGATTACTTTTTTACCTGAAGAAGTAAGAGCAGGTTATCCGGGAACAGCACAAAATTCTATTCTTGGTCATTCCCAATTCTCAATTTTCGGATATAAAACTGACGGTTTGTTCCAAAGTCAAGCTGAAGCAGATGCCGCTCCATCAGGCGGTGTTCAAACTGGAAATTTAAGACCGGGCGGAATAAGAATTGTTGATATCAATAATGATGGTGTCATAAACGGAGACGAC
>JACUUQ010000310.1 GCA_014859175.1 Lutibacter sp.
AACCTTGGCAAAATTAAATTTAGTATAAATCACTCTATGATTAGAATAGAGCCAATTTAATTTATTGTAAATTTGTTTCATAATTTTACAAATGAAAATAAAACACCTTAAAATTGCCGGTTTTACCTTAGTAATAGCCCTTCTTGTCGTTTTATTCATTTTAAAAAATAAAAATTATTTTCAGAAAAGTTTTATTGATGATGGCGAATATGTCACAATTGAAAATATAGGAAAAGAATCTTGCCAAAATTGCCATGCTGGCACCAAAGGCGATTCTGATTATCACAATCCTGAATTGATTGGCTGCATAAGTTGTCATTTGGGAAATCCCAATACTTTAGATAAAGATGAATCACATAAAGGAATGGTTTTAATTCCAGGAAATTTGGCTGACGCAAAAGCAACCTGCGGAATATGCCATCCTAATGAATTGGCTAAAATTGAAAATTCTTTGATGACCACCAACAGTGGGTTGGTCGCCGTTAATAAATATATTTTTGGTGAAGCCGATTCTCCCGACAATCATTACCACATAAAAGACATTAAAAACTCTGCGGCCGATAAGCATATCAGGGATTTATGTGCCAATTGCCATTTGGGTGCGCAAAAAACGGAATATGGTGAAATTACGCAGTTGAGCAGGGGCGGAGGTTGCAATGCCTGTCATTTAAATTATTCTGATGAAGCAAAAATCGATTTGCAGAAGTATTTGAGTTCAAATAAAAATGATTTGCCAAAATTTCACCCAGCCACAAATATATTTGTAAAAAACGAACACTGTTATGGCTGTCACAGTCGCTCTAGCAGAATTTCAACCAACTATGAAGGCTGGCAGGAAACGGTGTTGGATGAAAATGACATGCCGCAGAATAAGGGTTTTAAAGTTTCTGAAGACAAACGTGTTTATAAATTTATAGGAGAAGATTTGCATCATAATAAAGGTTTGTTGTGTGTGGATTGCCATTCCTCGCACGAAGTGATGGGCGACGGGAAAAAATATGCCCACGCAGAACAAGCCGTAAAATTGCAGTGTTCCGATTGCCATTTCAAGGAAAAACCGAATACAACTGTTTACAGCAAGTTGGATGCAGAAAGTTTGCTGGTTTTCTTGCATCGTGATTATAAACATACTGATAAAGAAATTATCAAGGTTAAAAAAGATGGGCATCCATTGGTGAATACCTATGTTGATTCCTTGGGAAACGCTTTTCTAATCGGTAAAAAAGACGGTAAAATTCACGAGTTAAAACCGCAGTCGGAAGTTTGTTCGCGCGATAATGCGCATAAAAATGTCAGTTGTTCCACTTGCCATTCCTCCTGGACATCGCGTTGCATTGGTTGCCATAATGAATTTGACAAAGATGCGCCAAGAGCCTTCGATTTATTGGATAAAAAATATGGAAAAGGGCAGTGGAAAGAGCATGTTGCCGAATTTTCTTCTTCACAACCAGCGATGGGCGTTAGGGAATCTAAAAATGAAAGATTGATTGAACCTGCCGTTCCGGGAATGATTTTAACGATTGACAAAGGAAGTTACACTGGCAAAGAAATTGGAAAAGATGTTTCTTTTTACAGGTTGTATGCCGCAAATTCGCCGCATACAACCACTAAGAGTGTGCGCGATTGCAAGTCGTGCCACGCAAATTCGGCAACCTTGGGTTACGGAAACGGAAAATTGGTTTATGATATTAAAAACGGCAAAGGAAAATGGATTTTTACGCCGGAATATGCAAATAATCCAAATGATAATTTGCCTGAAGATGCCTGGATTCCATTTTTAACTGCTCCTAAAAAAGGTGTTATCAATTCAACCAGACTTGATTTTAGGCCATTCACAGTTGAAGAACAGCAGCAATTATTGCTGGTTGGCGCTTGTTTGCAATGCCACAAAGATAATTCTAAAGTGATGAAGCAAAGTTTGGTTAACGGAATTAAACCTTTGTTAAAAAAATTAAACAAAAGTTGTATATTTCCAAGCTGGAATTAAAAACTTTTTAAAATGGTTAAAAAAATTGCGCTTTTTGCATTTGTCCTAGTTTCTGTTTTAG
>JACUUQ010000074.1 GCA_014859175.1 Lutibacter sp.
AAAGGCAATAAATTACAGTATGACTTCTTTTTTAACCACAGGAGGCATAAGAGGAAGCAAAAATTCAATTGGCAGATTTCAGCCTCGCAGTTTTAATTTTGGGATTTCCCGGTGGGCATTTAAAATAACTGGTGGTTTTAGCGATATGAAAATTGGAGAAGATATTGATTTAACTTTTAGATTGTGGGAAAACAATTTTCACACACAATTTATTGAAGATGCTTTTGTGTATCATAAAAGAAGAACAACTTTAAAACAGTTTTTTAGGCAAACTTTTCTTTTCGGAAATACCCGTCCTTTATTAAACCGTAAATATCCGGATACCGCCAAAATTACCTATTGGTTTCCAACACTTTTTATCATGTTTTTTGTGGCATCGCCCGTGTGTTTGTTTTTCGGATTTAATTTACCGGCAGGGTTATTTGTCATTTATTTTGTGGCACTATTTTTAGACTCGTTGCTAAAAAACAAAAATATATCCGTAGCCGCAATAAGTATTGTGACCACACTGATACAATTTACGGGATACGGACTGGGTTTTTTAAAAGGATTGTTTGGCGCCAATTAAAAGTGAAATAATTTGGATAAAACACAAAAAATAATAGCCGCACTTTGCGGCTATTATTTTGTTAAATATTTAAGTCAAAAAAGGGGTTTGATGTTACTCAACCTTATCCTTTCCTTTCGTAATTTTTATGGTAAGTTCGTTTTTGTCATTATCCAAATCCATTAAAATTGAATCGCCTTCTTTTAGTTTTGAAGTCACAATTTCTTCAGCCAAAGCATCTTCAACGTATTTTTGGATGGCACGTTTTAACGGTCTGGCACCATATTGTTTGTCAAATCCTTTTTCGGCAATATAATCTTTTGCTTCTTTGGTTAATATCAATTTATATCCCAAATCGTGAATACGTTTTGATAATTTACTTAATTCAATATCAATAATTTTATGAATATCTTCTATTTCCAGAGGATTGAAAATTACCACATCATCAATTCTGTTTAAAAATTCAGGGGCAAATGATTTTTTAAGTGCATTTTCTATCACACCTTTCGCATTTGCATCAGCTTGTGAAGTTTTGGAAGCTGTTCCAAATCCAACACCGGCACCAAAATCTTTCAATTGGCGCGAACCAATATTTGATGTCATGATGAGAATTGTATTTCTGAAATCAATTCTTCTGCCCAAGCTGTCGGTAATATGGCCTTCATCCAAAATTTGTAACAGCATATTGAAAACATCCGGATGTGCTTTTTCAATTTCATCAAAAAGTACCACAGCGTAAGGTTTGCGTCTGATTTTTTCGGTCAGTTGTCCGCCTTCTTCATAACCCACATACCCTGGAGGTGCGCCAATTAAACGTGATACGGCAAATTTTTCCATATACTCACTCATATCAATTCTTACCAAAGCATCTTCGCTGTCAAATAATTCCATAGCCAAAACTTTAGCGAGCTGTGTTTTACCTACTCCGGTTTGTCCTAAAAATATAAAAGAACCAATAGGTTTGTTTGGATCTTTAAGTCCAACGCGATTTCGTTGAATGGCTTTTACAACTTTACTTACAGCTTCGTCTTGCCCAATAACTTTTCCTTTGATTAGGATTGGTAAGTCGTTTAAACGTTTGCTTTCAGCTTCGGCAACCCTGTTTACAGGAATTCCGGTCATCATAGAAACCACTTCTGCAACATTGTCTTCAGTAACAATTTCACGATTTAATTTTGTTGTTTCATCCCATTTTTTTTGTTCCGCCTGCAATAAGCTTTCGATGCGTTTTTCGTCATCGCGCAATCTTGCGGCCTCTTCATATCTTTGTCCGTTAACAGCTGCGGTTTTATCTTCCCTGATTTTTTCCAACTGTTCTTCGAGCTGTAAAATTTCTTTTGGAACCACAATATTTGTGATATGAATCCTTGATCCCGACTCATCCAAAGCATCAATTGCTTTGTCCGGTAAAAAACGGTCGGTCATATACCTGTTTGTTAATGTTACGCAAGCTTTTATGGCGTCATCAGTATAAACAACATTGTGATGATCTTCGTATTTGTCTTTTATGTTTTGTAAAATTTGAATTGTTTCTTCTACGGAAGTCGGCTCAACCATAACTTTTTGAAAACGACGTTCCAAGGCACCGTCTTTTTCAATATTTGTTCTGAATTCATCCAAAGTTGTTGCGCCAATACATTGAATTTCTCCACGCGCCAAGGCAGGTTTTAACATATTGGAAGCATCTAAAGAACCAGTTGCGCCACCGGCACCGACTATGGTGTGAATTTCATCGATAAATAAAATGATGTCGTCATTTTTTTCCAATTCATTTACCAAAGCTTTCATGCGCTCTTCAAACTGTCCGCGGTATTTTGTTCCTGCCACCAAACTTGCCAAATCCAATGAAACAACACGTTTGTTAAATAAAATACGCGAAACTTTACGTTGAATAATGCGCAAGGCCAAACCTTCAGCGATGGCAGATTTGCCAACGCCCGGTTCACCAATTAAGATTGGATTGTTCTTTTTTCTTCGGCTTAAAATTTGCGAAACCCTTTCAATTTCTTTTTGGCGACCAACCACGGGATCTAAATTGCCTTCTTCTGCCAAACGCGTTAAATCACGCCCGAAATTATCCAAAACAGGTGTTTTGGTTTTTTTAAGCGGTGTTTTTTCGCCTCTTGCCTGTTCAAAAGGATTTGATTTAGCGCCTTCAAAATCGTCATCCTTAGAATTTTCGGCTTTAGGCAAATCTATTTCTTCGTCAAAGAATAATTGTTTAAAAGCAGATTTAACATCATCATAGCTCACATCAAAATGCTGCAATAATTTTGTTGTTGGGTCATTTTCATTGCGTAAAATGCATAACAGCAAATGTGCTGTATTTACTGCTTCGCTTTGATATAATTTGGCTTCCAAAAAAGTGGTTTTTAACGCTTTTTCGGCTTGCTTTGTAAGATGCAGACTTTTCTTTTCGTCGGCTTCCTTATGGAAATTAATCGGATTTAAACCTTCGATTTTTTTACGCAAATGGTCTAGATTTATATCTAAAGAGTTTAAAATTTCTATGGCTTTCCCGTCTCCTTTTCTCAAAATTCCCAAAATAAGGTGTTCCGTACCAATAAAATCATGTCCTAAACGTAAAGCTTCTTCTTTACTGTAGGCAATTACATCTTTAACTTTTGGTGAAAAATTATCGTCCATTATTTTATGTTTATATTGTAAATTTAACTGATTTTTTTCTTTTTTAAACACAAAAAGTGAACCACTTTTTCATAAATTATTCCAGCAGTCTTTTTTTAGGCCTAAAAAACATTGAAAATCAGTGTGTTAATGCGGGTTTGAGCAATCTTTTCATTGTTGATAAAAAGTACAAAAACAACCTGACAAAAAGGTTGTAAAAAAGTGAAAAATCGTATATTGCTTTGTTAAAAATTGACACAAAATTAAATAAAAATTTATGGCAGACGGAGAAAAAATAATACCAATTAATATTGAAGATGAAATGAAATCTGCTTACATTGATTACTCAATGTCAGTAATAGTTTCAAGGGCATTGCCTGATGTGCGAGATGGGCTAAAACCTGTACACAGAAGGGTGCTTTTTGGTATGCATGAATTAGGAATTAAAGCAACAGGGTCTTATAAAAAATCAGCAAGAATAGTTGGAGAAGTACTGGGTAAGTATCACCCTCATGGTGACACTTCGGTTTACGACGCCATGGTGCGTATGGCCCAGGAATGGAGCATGCGTTATATGATGGTGGACGGACAGGGAAACTTCGGTTCAGTTGATGGCGACAGTCCGGCAGCAATGCGATATACAGAGGTTCGTATGAAAAAGATTTCGGAAGAAATGCTTGCGGACATTGAAAAAGACACGGTTGATCATCAATTAAACTTTGATGACACGTTGGAAGAACCAACCGTTTTGCCTACCAGAATTCCAACTTTGTTGGTAAATGGCGCTTCAGGTATCGCCGTTGGGATGGCCACAAATATGGCTCCGCACAATTTAACCGAGGTTGTTAATGGGACATTGGCTTATATTGAAAACAGAGATATTGAAATTTCTGAATTGATGCAGCATATTAAAGCGCCCGATTTCCCAACCGGAGGTATTATTTATGGTTATGAAGGCGTAAAAGAAGCTTTTGAGACTGGCAGAGGAAGAATCGTAATGCGTGCAAAAGCCATTATTGAAGAAGTTCATGGACGTGAAAGCATTATTGTCACCGAAATTCCTTATCAGGTGAATAAGGCAGAAATGATCAAAAAAACTGCTGAATTAGTAAATGACAAAAAGCTGGAAGGGATTGCAAATATTCGCGATGAATCGGACAGAAATGGAATGCGGATTGTTTATGTGCTTAAACGCGATGCCATCCCAAACATTGTTTTAAATAATTTATTCAAATATACTGCGCTTCAAACATCATTCAGCGTAAATAACATTGCCTTGGTAAAAGGGCGTCCGGAACAGTTAAACCTAAAACAATTGATTCATTATTTTGTTGAGCACAGACATGAAGTTGTGGTGCGAAGAACAGAATTTGAACTTAAAAAAGCCGAAGCAAGAGCACATATTTTAGAAGGATTAATTATTGCGAGCGACAATATTGATGAAGTGATCAAAATTATCAGGGCTTCCTCAAATGCTGACATCGCAAGAGAAAGCTTAATGACGCGTTTTGAGCTGTCTGAAATTCAGGCACGCGCCATTGTTGAAATGCGTTTGCGTCAATTAACGGGTCTTGAGCAAGATAAACTGAGAACTGAATATGATGAAATTGTTAATTTAATTATCGATTTAAAGGATATTTTGGCAAACGAAGAAAGACGTTTTGAAATCATTAAAAATGAGCTAATTGCCATTAGAGATAAATATGGCGACGAACGCAGATCGGTTATTGAATATGCCGGCGGAGATTTATCTATTGAAGATATGATTCCAAATTCAAACGTTGTGGTAACTATTTCGCATGCGGGTTATGTTAAACGCACCAATTTAGATGAATATAAAGTTCAAAACAGGGGCGGACGCGGACAAAAAGGCGTTGCCACAAGAACTGAAGATTTCTTGGAGCATTTATTTATGGGCACAAACCATCAATATATGTTATTCTTTACCCAAAAAGGAAAAGTATTTTGGATGCGTGTTTATGAAATTCCTGAAGGCGGAAAAACGTCAAAAGGAAGAGCGATCCAGAATTTGATAAATATTGAACAAGACGATGCGGTTAAAGCATTTTTGGTTACGGAAGATTTAAAAAATGAAGAATACGTAAATAACCACTATGTAATAATGGCAACCAAAAAAGGCCAGGTTAAAAAGACTTCTTTAGAGCAATATTCCCGACCAAGAGCCAATGGAATTAACGCCATTACCATTAGGGAAGATGATGAACTAATGGAAGCCAAATTAACTACTGGCGACAGCCAGGTGATGTTGGGCTTAAAATCGGGTAAAGCCATCCGATTTGAAGAAAGCAAAACACGCCCGATGGGCAGAAATGCTTCTGGTGTGCGTGGAATTACCCTGGCCAATAAACATGATGAAGTGATAGGTATGATTGCCGTTGACGATATCAACAGCGATATATTGGTGGTTTCAGAAAACGGATATGGAAAGCGCTCTAAATTAGAGGATTACAGAATTACCAATAGAGGCGGTAAAGGCGTAAAAACAATAAACATTACTGAAAAAACCGGTAAATTAGTGGCCGTAAAAGACGTAAAAGATGATGATGATTTAATGATTATCAACAAATCAGGAATTGCTATCAGATTGGCCGTTGGTGACTTGCGTGTTATGGGCAGGGCAACTCAAGGCGTTAAATTGATCAATATTAAAGACAATGATTCCATTGCGGCGGTTGCGAAAGTGATGCATGAAGAGGATGTTATAGATGTTGCAGATGAAAATGACATTGAAATTGACAATGGCACGGAAATTGAAAACAACGAAGAAGATAATTTAAATCAAGAATAAATCAGTAACAATAAATCAGAAAAAATGAAAAAACAATTAATAATCCTGTCAGCTTTTTTTATTGGTATGACAGTATTTGCGCAAAACAATGAGTTAAAAACTGCAGAAAAAGCCCTTAAATCAAATGATTTTGCCACTGCTATTTCCGCAGTTAACCAGGCGGAAGGCTTAATTGCCAATGCAGATCAAAAAACAAAGGCCAAGTTTTATTATTTAAAAGGTTTGGCATTGTATCAAAATGGAAATCCGAACGCGGATGTTGAAAAAATTGGAGATGCTTTTAATCAATTGATTAATTATGAAAATGAAACCAATAAGCCAAAGTATTCATCAGAAATTGGACAAAAGCTTAATAAAATGATTGTTGGGGTTGCCGAGAGTGCATCCAACAATTACAGCAAAGCGATTGAAACAAAAGAAGATGCAGATTACCTTAAGGCAGCTAAAGAATTTCAACAAGTGTATGCTTTAAGCCCAAGAGACACATCTTATTTAGACAATGCTGCATTGGTTTACTATTTTGGAAAGGATTATGACAGTTCCATTAAATTATATGAACAATTATTGGATTTAAACTATACAGGAATTACCACGGTTTTTGTTGCAACAGACAAGGCAACTGGAGAAGATCTAGTTTTTGGCGATAAAAAAAGTATGGATTTACAGGTTAAATTAGGATTGGCCCAAAATCCAAGAGAAGAGAAAAAAGAATCGAGACGTGAAATGATCTTCAAAAATTTAGCCCAAAATTATTCTGACAAAGGAAATAATGAAAAAGCTTTAGAAGTTATTTCAAAAGGAAGAAGTGAATTTCCAAACAGTTATTCTTTGTTAATAGATGAGGCCAATATTTACTACAAAGCCGGCGATAATGCCAAATTTAAAGAACGTTTGGAAGAAGCCATCAGCTTAAACCCTACTGAGCCAACTTTGTATTATAATGTTGGGGTAATGAATATGGACCAAAAAAATATTGATGAAGCCATCAAAAATTTTGAAAAAGCCATTGAATTAAAACCTGATTATGGTGATGCTTACAACAATATTGGCGCTGCAATCATTGAAAAAGCGGCTCCGATTATTGATGAAATGAATAAGAGTTTATCAGATTTCAAAAAATACGATAAATTACAAGCGCAACAATTTGAGATTTACAAACAATCTTTGCCTTATTATGAAAAAGCGAATGAGTTGAATCCTAAAAGCATTAATATCGTTCAAACACTAATGGGATTATATGAAAATTTGGAAATGACCGATAAATTAGAGAAAATTAAGGTTGTTTACGAAGATTTAAAGCAATAACATCAGCACAATTTATAAAAGAAAAACCCACGATTTCGTGGGTTTTTTTATTTTATATAATCTTTTTAATGACGCGTAATTTGTGCGTATGCCTTTGCGTATCGACATTAAAAATACCGCTATGGTCAAGCCTGTCAATTCTTATTTTGCCGTGTGCATGAATAATGTAATTGTCTTTCATAATGATGCCGACGTGAACAATAACACCCTCTTCATTGTCGAAAAAAGCCAAATCACCAGGCTCGCTTTCTTCAATAAAACTTAGCGCTTCGCCCTGGGTGGCCTGTTGTCCGGCATCACGCAATAATTTGTAACCGCAAAGTTTATAGACCATTTGCGTAAATCCGGAACAATCTATCCCAAAAGGTGTTTTTCCGCCCCATAAATAAGGTGCATTTAAAAAACTTCCGGCTATTTCAATGAGGGCTTCTTTGGGTTGTTTTTCATTAAAAACGCGCCCTTCGTAACGGTAATTTATTGGCCCTGATTTTAAGTTTTTATTGCAGTAAAAAGGCAGTGTGGCGCCAATGGCAACGGTAATAAAATTCTCATTTTCATCAGTCACAAAATCTATTAATTCACCTGCCAAAGCGTTTTTTGAAACCTCTATTTCGAAGTAGTTTTCTTCTGAAATTTGTGCATATTGGTTGGTGTCAATCCATCCTTCATAATTGTCAAATGCCAATCTAATTTTGCTCCACTTTTCAATAGTTTCCAACACCAAAAAATGCTCTCCAAACAACACCTGTGAAACCATTTCACTTTTATCGCTGGGCTCAATTCTAAGAGGAACAATACTTAAATTACAAATTCCGTATGGCATAAAATAAATTTACAGACGTTCAATGATGATAGCACTGGCGCCGCCGCCGCCATTACATATTGCCGCTGCACCATATTTCGCATTATTTTGTTCCAACACTGAAGCCAATGTAATTACTATTCTTGCTCCAGACATGCCAAGCGGATGGCCTAAAGATACGGCACCGCCATTCACATTCACTTTTGAAGCATCAATACCCAAAATTTGAATATTGGCCAATCCAACTACTGAAAAAGCCTCGTTAAATTCGAAATAATCAATGTCATCTATTTTTAAACCGGCTTTTGCCAATGCTTTTGGAATTGCTTTTGCCGGCGCTGTCGTAAACCATTCTGGTTCATGTGCGGCATCGGCAAAACCAATTATTTTGGCAATCGGTTTTAGATTCAGTTCTTTTGCTTTGTCGGCGCTCATAATTACCAAAGCTGCGGCACCATCGTTAATTGTTGAAGCATTAGCGGCAGTTACTGTTCCGTCTTTACTGAACACAGGGCGCAATGTTGGGATTTTTGCCAAATCTACATTTTTGTATTCTTCATCTTCAGAAAAAATAATGGGGTCGCCTTTTCTTTGCGGAATTTCAACAGGAACAACTTCATTGGCAAATTTTCCTTTTGCCCAGGCATCAGCAGATTTTTTATAGGATGCTATCGCGAAATTATCCTGATCTTCTCGCGTGAATTTATATTCATCAGCGCATAAATCACCGCAGGTTCCCATGTGTTTTTGATCGTAAACATTTATCAAGCCATCAACCAACAGTCCGTCAGCAACAGTGATATTGCCAAGTTTTGTCGATTTTCTTCCTTCAAGATAATGGGGAATTTTACTCATATTTTCCATTCCGCCGGCAACAATAATTTCAGCGTCACCAGTTTTAATTGCCTGTGCGGCCAGCATAATCGCTTTCATACCGGAAGCGCAAACTTTATTGACTGTGGTGCAAGGAACGGTATTCGGAATTCCGGCAAAAAGCGCTGCTTGTCTTGCCGGCGCTTGGCCCAATCCGGCAGAAACCACATTTCCCATAAAAACTTCATCAACAAGTTTTGGGTCTAATTTTATTTTATTCAGTGCACCTCTAATGGCAACTTCCCCTAATTTTGGGGCTGGAATTTCAGATAAACTGCCTAATAAACTACCTATTGGTGTTCTGGCTGCGGATACTATTACAACTTCTTTCATTTGCAGATATTATTTATTTTTCATTGGTCAAACCTGCCTGCCGGCAGGAAGGTGGAATTCGCATTTGTATAACAGTGCAGAAACTGTAATTCAATTATGCACATTTCATTCTGTCTTAATTCAAAAATTCAATTGCGAAATTAAGCAATTTTATACAATTTTTTGGAATTTAGCGACGGGATTATGCTATTTATTTCACTAAGGAATAAAAAAGCGAGGTGTTTTTTTACATCTTAAATTGAAAATATTCAGAATTCAAACGGCGTGTATTTTAAAAATATTGCGGCTATAAATGCTGGTAACATAATAATTGTTATTTTTGGAGGGAAAACAGCGATTGGTGAAAAAAATCATAAACAAATTACTTGTAAATCACTCTTTAATATATAAACTATTTTTATACATAATCACGGTAATTTTAGTTGTTTATTTATTTCCAAAAGGGGGGCAATTTAAGTATGAATTTCAAAAGGGGAAACCTTGGCAATATGAAAATTATTATGCGCCATTTGATTTCTCCATTAAAAAATCTCTTCAAGAAATTGAAGCCGAAAAACAACAAATTAAGGAAAACTCAAAGCAATTTTTTGAATATAATGAGGAGATTGTTTTAAATGTCAAGAAAAAGACTACAGAAAAGATATTGGAATACTTGCCCACTGCCAACTTATCAAATCAAAATAAAAATAGACTTGTACAAAAATCCATCAGTATTTTAAATGAAATATATGAATATGGCTATTTAGATCCCTTAAGTGAGCAAAAAGTTGAAAATATAGAAATTACCCTAAGACGCGGCAATTCAATTCAGGATATTCAGCCAAATAAGCTATTTAGAGCAAACCAAATTTCAACTTTTTTAAATGTCAAATTTGGAAAATTGCCATTTTCAAAAGAAGAAAAAAGCGTTTTAACGATTATTTCAAACGAATTAAAGCCAAATGTAACTTTTGATGAAAATTTCACCCAAAAAGCATATGAAGAAAATTTAAGTGGGATTTCTTATACAAAAGGTATGGTTGCCGAAAAAGAGCGAATCATTTTTAAAGGTGATATTGTTGAAGGCGAAAAGTTATTAAAACTAAATTCACTTAAAAGCGAATATGATTCTCAGGTATGGAGCAAATCCAATTCGAATTGGATTGTGCTTGGTTATACTTTATTGGTTGCATTGTCATTTTTAATGCTGATGCTTTTTTTAAGAAAATATAGGCTTGATATTTTTGAAAACAACAACAAAGTGACCTTCATTTTTTTTAACATGATTTTAGTAATTTTGTTAATTACCTTGATTGTGAAATATGACGCCAAGTTTATTTATGTGGCGCCAATAGTTATTTTACCATTGGTTTTAAAAGCTTTTTTTGATTCCAGATTGGGATTGTTCGCACACACATTAACCGTTTTGTTGCTTGGCTTTATTGTGCCAAACAGCTTCGAATTTGTTTTTCTTCAAATAATTGCGGGAATCGTGACTATTTTAACAATTTCAGAATTGTATAAAAGGGCAAATTTATTTCTGTCTGTTTTGCAAATTACCTTTGTTTATTTTGTGGCGTATTTTGCTTTTTCTGTTATTCAGGAAGGGAATGCCCAAAATTTGAATTATGAAAAATTGACTTATTTTGCCATGAATGGGGCGGCAACATTATTTGTTTTACCTTTAATTTATGTGTTTGAAAAACTTTTTGGTTTGGTTTCTGATGAATCGTTGAAAGAATTGTCAAATTCAAATTCCAAATTATTGCGCGAATTGGCTGAAAAAGCGCCCGGAACATTTCAGCACTCTTTGCAAGTTGCCAATTTGGCCGAAGCCTGTGCCATTGAAATTAATGCAAATTCCATGCTGGTGCGCACCGGAGCATTGTATCACGATATTGGTAAAATAGAAAATCCGATGTATTTCACTGAAAATCAAGTTACCAATGTGAATCCGCACAATGAATTGGAGCCAACCGACAGTGCCAAAATTATTATAGATCATATCATTAATGGCGTAGAAATTGCGAAAAGGAACCATATTCCCGACAGAATAATTGATTTTATCAGAACACATCACGGAACAACGCTGGTTTATTATTTTTTCAAAAAAGAAGAACAGAGCGGGAACGTTTTTGCGGAAAGTAATTTTCATTACCCTGGGCCAATTCCATTTTCAAAAGAAACGGCCATTTTAATGATGTGTGACTCAGTTGAAGCTGCTTCGAAAAGCATAAAAGAACCATCTGCTCAGGCTTTTGATGATTTGGTCGAAAAAATTGTAAATAAGCAAATGGATGATGGCCAATTTATGAACGCCGATATTACTTTTAAAGAGTTGCAAACCATTAAAAAGGTGTTAAAGAAGAAGTTAAAGAATATTTATCATTTAAGAATTGAATATCCAGAATAAATAAGTGTTCCAATTCATTAAAAAAGTCAAATAAATGTTGTGAGAGTGCATTTCTAATGCTACATTTGCACTCGCAAAAATACGTTCATACAACAAATAATAGGAGAGGTGCCGGAGTGGTAACGGAGCAGATTGCTAATCTGTCGACGGGTAACTGTCGCCAGGGTTCGAGTCCCTGTCTCTCCGCTTTTTATTTTTTGGAGTCAAGTTTGTGTCAAGGGCGACATTAACTGAGCTCAGGAAATTTTGGTAGAATATTTTTACGGGTGTAGTACCTTGACAAGCACGGCATAAACTACGCTCAGTTGAATATTAGTTAACCACACCATCGGGGTGTAGCGTAGCCCGGTTATCGCGCCTGCTTTGGGAGCAGGAGGTCGCAGGTTCGAATCCTGCCACCCCGACAAATGATTTGAAGAAAATTTTTCTAAAAAATTATTTAAGGCTTTTGTGGAAAGCATTGCTTTTTACAATATAAAGTTTCTGGATTATTAATTAAATCCTAATGGTCGCATAGCTCAGCTGGATAGAGCACCTGCCTTCTAAGCAGGCGGTCGAAGGTTCGAATCCTTCTGCGATCACAAA
>JACUUQ010000075.1 GCA_014859175.1 Lutibacter sp.
TTTGTTTGTTTGTTTGTTTGTTTGTTTGTTTGTTTGTTTGTTTGTTTGTTTGTTTGTTTAATCGTTTAACTGTTTCCCTTCGACTGCGCTCAGGGTGACGATTTGTTTAATTGTTGATTTATTCAGTCGTTTATTCGTACAACTTTTAACTTTTAATCGGACAGGTCGCGACCTGTCCCTACGGAACCGGATCATGTCCATGTCCGCCCCAAGGATTGCAACTGGCAATTCGTTTAACAGACATCCATCCACCTTTAAAAATTCCATGCTTTTTTAAAGCCTCCACGGTGTATTGCGAACAGGTTGGCGAATACCTGCAACTCGACGGCAAATAAGGCGAAATTGCTGCCTGATAAAACCGCACCAGCCAAATAAATGGAACCGCCAATATTTTAGTGACTTCCTTCAATTAATTTATAGAGAATGTTGTCCCTTCTTTTCCGTCTTTTAAGTGGATTCCCAAAGCAGCCAGCTCGTCACGAATTTTGTCGGAAAGTGCCCAATCCCTGTTGTCACGCGCTTCTTTACGCATCTTGATCAGCATTTCAACAACGCCGTTTAATTTTTCTGAAGCGTTTTCTTCCAACTCATTTTTCAATCCCAAAACATCAAAAACAAAGGTGTTCATCGTGTTTTTAAGCGCTTCAAAATCTGCCGCAGAAATGGATTCCTTTTTTTCAAGCAACAAATTAATGTATTTCACCGCTTCAAATAAATTGGCAATCAATACCGGACTGTTAAAATCATCGTTCATGGCGTCGTAACATCTTTGTTTCCAGTCGCCAATATTGATGGATGATGTTTTTCCCGATTCAATCTTATCGAAGTTATTTAAAGCTTCCATCAACTTAATATAGCCTTTTTCAGCAGCTTCCAAGGCATCGCTGGAGAAATCCAACACGCTGCGGTAATGCGCCTGCATCATAAAAAATCGCGTGGCACTTGGCGAAAAAGCCTTACTTAAGATGGTGTTTTCACCCGTAAAAATTTCATTGGGCAAAATATAATTTCCTGTAGATTTTGCCATTTTTTGGCCATTCAAAATCAGCATATTCGCGTGCATCCAGTAGTTCACCGGATTCACCTTATTTTTCACTTTTGATTGTGCAATTTCACATTCGTGATGCGGAAATTTTAAGTCCATTCCGCCACCGTGAATGTCGAATGTTTCACCCAAATATTTTGTGCTCATAGCGGTACATTCCAAATGCCAGCCGGGAAAACCTTCTCCCCAAGGCGAAGGCCAACGCATAATATGTTTTTCTTCGGCTCTTTTCCAAAGCGCAAAATCTTGCGGATTTTTCTTTTCCGATTGTCCGTCCAGTTCACGCGTATTGTGAATGGAATCTTCTATATTTCTGCCCGAAAGAATTCCGTAATGTTCTGTTCCATTGTATTTTAACACATCAAAATATACCGACCCATTTATTT
The DNA here is from genome assembly GCA_014859175.1 of Lutibacter sp. Lineage (GTDB taxonomy): Bacteria > Bacteroidota > Bacteroidia > Flavobacteriales > Flavobacteriaceae > Lutibacter. Next base: position 1,432 of record JACUUQ010000075.1, read on the forward strand.
CATAAGCCATTCCTTTCTGCAAAATATCTTTGATAATTTCAATTTGCTCAACGATATGTCCGGTTGCAGTAGGCTCAATACTGGGCGGCAAATTGTTGATTTTTTGCAATGTTTCGTGAAAATCGACCGTATAGCGCTGCACCACTTCCATCGGCTCAATTTTTTCCAGCCTTGCTTTTTTGGCAATCCGGTCTTCACCTTCATCGGCATCATTTTCCAAGTGCCCGGCATCGGTAATATTGCGCACGTAACGCACTTTAAAACCCAGTTGTTTTAAATAACGGAAAACCAAATCAAACGACATAAAAGTCCGCACATTTCCCAAATGCACATTGCTGTAAACCGTTGGTCCACAAACGTACATCCCAACATTTCCTTCAACAATGGGTTTGAAAATTTCTTTAGATTTGCTTAAAGAATTGTATATTTTGAGCTGATTTGTTTTGTATAATTCCATTAAAAATTCCTTAATTTAAAAGTGTAAATATACTAAAAATCCTGAACGCAAATTGAATGGATGATGAATAATGAAAAATGAATGATGTTGAATGTTGAATGTTGAATGTTGAATTGTAAATTTTTCCAAATTGATAATTGTTAATTGTTAAATTTATATTTTGCCATTTCACTGTTCAATTTCTAAATAGGGATCAAAACATTATTTGAAGTGTGACGATTTTATCGAGATAAATAATATAAATTTACCGCGAATTTTGATTCCAACTAAGCAGAAAATATTCATGTACAATTTGTCCGCCGTAAAAAATAATGTTTGCATTGTTATTCCCTGCTATAATGAAGAAAAAGGCTTGGCGGTACAGGAATACAGCCACTTTATGGAAGAAAATCCGACTGTTTTAGTCTGTTTTGTCAATGACGGGTCTTCAGACAATACGCTTTCTATTCTTGAAGGCCTAAAATCTCGCTTTCCAAAACAAATCATCGTGCATTCCTACATTAAAAATATGGGGAAAGCAGAAGCCATCAGAAGCGGTTTTCACTATTGCAATTATCATCACAATTTCGAATATATTGCCTATTTGGATGCCGATTTGGCAACTTCGCTGGAAGAATGTTTGGCGATGACCAGCTTCTTAAATGCCGACATCAATTTTGTTTTTGGCTCGAGAATACAAAGAATCGGTGCTGTAATTGAAAGAAGCCACTACCGCTTTTTTATCGGAAGAATTATTGCCACCGTTATTTCTTATATTTTAAAATTGAATGTTTACGACACGCAATGCGGCTGTAAAATATTCTCCAAAGAATTGGCTGAAGTTGTTTTTAAGGACGCTTTTGTTTCCAAATGGCTTTTTGATGTGGAGATTTTTGACAGAATCATCAAATTTTACGGACGCGGCAAAGTGTTGGAAAAAATGCTGGAAGTGCCTTTGTTAAGATGGGTTGACAGAGGAGATTCAAAAGTAAAAGCAAGCTATTTTTTAAAATTATGGATTGATTTATACAGAATCCATAAAATTGTCAATTCAAAAAAATAATTCACAACGCTAACAAACGCATCTAAAAATGGACTTAAAAAACTATAAAAACACCTCGTTTTATCTGTTTATTTCTGTGCTTGTCATTTTGATTTTCCGCCTTATTCTTACAGCTGCAATTCCTTTGTTGGACAAAACAGAATCGCGTTATGGCGAAATTGCCAGAATTATGTACGAAACCAAAAATTGGGTGGTGTTGCAGATTGATTACGGTATTCCGTTTTGGGCAAAACCGCCAATGTCAACCTGGCTTTCCGCCTTAAGTTTTGAAACTTTCGGCGTCAGTGAAATGGCCGCACGATTTCCTTCCTATTTATTGGCTTTGGTTTTACTGATTATTTTAGGAAAACTGGCAAAAACAGCAAGCGTTTCCTTTTATTTACCGGCATTTATTTTGCTGACCATGCCCGAATTTTTAATCCACGCCGGCGTTGTTTCAACCGATAGCGGGCTGTCTTTTTGCATTGCATTGATTATGATTTCTTTTTGGAAAGCGATGCAAGACGAAAAATATTCCTTTTGGAATTACTTGTTTTTTATTGGAATAGGATTGGGTCTTTTATCAAAAGGACCTATTATTTTAGTACTAACGGTTCCTCCTGTTTTTCTTTGGATATTGCTTCAAAAAGTATCGCTTAAGACCATTTATTTAAAATTGCCCTGGTTTACCGGAATTTTAATTACCGCAGTTATTTCAATTCCCTGGTATGTGCTTGCAGAACAACGGTCGCCCGGATTTCTGGATTATTTTATTGTAGGTGAACATTTTAAACGGTTTTTAGAACCTGGATGGAAAGGCGATTTGTACGGCAGCGGCCACTCGCAACCGCTGGGGATGATTTGGGTATTTTTATTTGCTTTTGCTTTTCCCTGGATACAAATTGTGTTGTATAAAATTTGGAAAGAAAAAAAAACTATTTTTAAGGACAAATATGTTTCATATTTGGTTTTTTGGTTGTTTTGGACACCGCTGTTTTTTACGATTTCAAAAAATATTTTACATACCTACATCCTTCCGGTTACCATTCCCATTGCGCTTTTAATGGTGCATTGGTGGAAAACTTATGAAAAGAAAAACACACTTTTAAAGGTTGCTTCCGTTTTTCCGGCACTGGCTATTCTTTTCTCTTTTGGTGCTTTTGCAACCGGCAAATTGGATTTTTATATGAATTCTGATAAATATCTTATTGAAAACCAGCAGATTGATTTCAGCAAAAATGAAGCGCTTTATTATTGGAAAGACAAATCGTATTCCGGACAGTTTTATTCAAACGGAAAAGCAAAAACCGTTACCGATACCAAGCAATTGGATTCGGTTTTGGAAATTGCCGGCAAATCCTATTTTGTGGTCACAAACAAAAAAATAAAAAACATTCCTTCAGCATACATTGAAAAAATGAAGCTTTTGGACGCCAACTTTAAAAGTTCCATTTATTTGCTGAAAGGGAATAAAAACTTGAAAAACATCCAAAAATTAAATAAAACATCATTTAAAGCCGCTAAAGAATCATTAAAATTAGCCAAAAAATAATGAAATACGAATTTACCATTATTGTTCCTGTTTATAATGAAGAGGACAATTTAAAACGCGTGGAACAAGAGCTTTCCAACTATATAAAAATTGCCTCAAAAAAGACCAATATCCTTTTTGTAAATGACGGAAGCAAAGACAATAGCCAGCAATTAATTGAAGAAATTTGCGCCAACAACCCTGATTTTTCCTATATCTCATTTGAACAAAACAGAGGATTAAGCGCTGCCATTGCGGCCGGATTTAAACAGGTTGATGCTGAATTGGTTGGTTATATCGATTCCGACCTGCAAACTGCACCGGAAGATTTTAATTTGCTGCTTAAAGAAATTGGGGAATACGATTTGGTGACCGGCGTCAGAACCGGCAGAAAAGATTCCTTTGTAAAAAATATGTCGTCAACAATTGCCAACGGAATAAGGCGCGCTTTTACAAATGATGGAATGGACGATACCGGTTGCCCATTAAAAGTGATTAAAACGGAATATGCCAAAAATATCCCTATGTTTAATGGACTTCACCGCTTTTTACCCGCCATGATTTTATTGCAAAATGGCAAAATAAAACAAATTCCAGTACAGCATTTCCCTAGAATTGCCGGTGTGGCAAAATATGGATTGTGGAACCGATTAATCGGTCCGCTCATCGATTGTTTTGCCTATGTATGGATGAAGAAAAAATACCTAAACTACAAAATAGCTAAAAAGGGGTAATGAGCAATTGGATCATATACAGTATCGGTTTTTTGGCGCAGCTGTTGTTTTCTGTTAGGCTCATATTGCAATGGATTTTATCAGAAAAAAGCAAAAAGGTGTTAACGCCTGCCATTTTTTGGAAAATAAGTCTGTTTGCTTCTTTTTTGCTGTTTGTTTACGGTTATTTGCGTGAGGATTTCTCCATTATGTTAGGCCAGACCCTCACCTATTTCATTTATATCAGGAACTTGCAATTGCAGGGCGAATGGAAAAAAGCGCCAAAATATGTGCGTATTTTCTTATGGATTTTTCCATTTCTAATTGTTATTTATTATTTTAACAACAATACCTATGATATGGCCAAGCTACTGAAAAATGAGGACATCCCGAAATGGTTACTAATTATGGGAATTGTTGCACAAACTATTTTTGCGCTTCGGTTTGTGTACCAATGGATTTATTCCGAAAAAAATAAAGAATCGTTGTTGCCTTACGGATTTTGGCTGTTAAGCTTCATTGGTTCGGTAATGATTTTAATTTATGCGGTCTTAAGAAAAGATCCGGTGTTATTGCTTGGTCATTTAATGGGTTCGGTAATCTATTTCAGAAATCTTATTTTATCAAAAAAGGAAAATTTGAGTAACATTATTATAAAGTCAACTTCAGATGAATAAAATCTTAGAAAAACATCCTTTAGCAATACTGTCCGCAGTTGTTTTATTGATGCTCTTGGTACATTTGGAAGTGCCTAACATCACCATTATGGAAGCCCGAAATTTTATTACGGCGCGTGAAATGGTGCAGGATAACCATTGGGTTTTAACCACCATCAACGGCGAAGCGCGCTATCAAAAACCGCCATTGCCAACTTGGCTAACAGCAATATCAGGAATGCTATTTGGCATCAACAATGTTTGGGCTTTAAGGCTTCCGGCGGCATTGATGGTGTTGTTTTCGGGAATATGCATTTATTATTTGTCCTTAAAATTAAAGCTTACTAAAATTCAAAGTCTCAATAACAGTTTAATTTTGGTGACTTCATTTTATATTTTCGCCATCATTATTGAAGCGCCCTGGGATATTTTTGCGCACGGTTTTATGCTAGCCGGACTCTATTTTTTGTTTCTCTTTTTTGAAGAAAAAAATATGGTCTGGAAAAACGCTTTATTGGCCGCATTTTTTGTCGGATTGTCTTTATTGAGCAAAGGTCCGGTTTCCTTGTTCGCTTTGTTTTTGCCATTTTTAATTTCTTACGGAATTGTATTTAAATTTAAAGATTTCAAAGCAAAATTTCTTCCATTAATAAGTTTTGTGTTCCTGTTTTTAATTATTGGTGGCTGGTGGTTTTTGTACGTAAGATTGGCAGATCCAGAAGCCTTTTTGCAAATTGCCACAAAAGAAACAGCTAATTGGAGCAGTTACAACATAAAACCATTTTACTACTATTGGAACTTTTTTCTCCAGTCGGGTTTGTGGGCAATTCCGGCATTTATCAGTTTGCTGTATCCATATTTAATCAAACGCGTTCAAAATAAAAAAGCTTACCAATTTTCATTTTGGTGGACGATTATTGCGGTAATATTATTGTCATTGATTCCCGAGAAAAAAGCGCGTTATTTGGTTCCTGCATTGATTCCTTTGGCCATAAATACCGGTTTTTATATTCAATATTTAATGGCTGATTTTTCAAAAATTGCCGCTAAAAAAGAAACAATTCCGGTTTATTTTAACTTCGGATTGATTGCTGTAATAAGTATTTCAATTCCGTTTGCTTTATTCTTTTTGATGAAAGACGGCTTGCAAAATCACCTTATAAATTATTTATTGATCTCATTGGCAACGCTTTTAATTGGAATATTGCTTATCAGAAATTTATATTTAAAAAAACTTTCTAATGTATTTTATTTAACCGTTATGTTGGTGGTTTTTTTAGGTGCCTTCGGATTGCCATTGTCGAAAAATTTTAACAATAACACTGAGTTCAAATCCATCAACACATTGCATCAATTTGAAAAAAGCAACGAAATTAACAGCTATTCCATAGGAGAAATGGCACCTGAATTGCTATGGGATTATAACGGAATTATAAAAGATATTTATGAAAATGAAATTTTAAAAATTCCTGCTGAACCAAATTTTGGTTTGTTGCTGATGAAAGATGAAGCAGCATCCGTTAAATCTGAATTGAACCGAGATTATAATTTAAAACTCATTGAAACCTATAATTTGAATGTTGGTTCAAAAAACAAAGAACGATTAATTAGGGAATTTTATTTAGTTTCGAAAAAATAGTACCTTTAACATCATTATAAGCATCTCAAAAACCAAAATGCAAACACTTATGAAAACACTGACCAACATTGATAAAGCCGCTTATTTATTTTTAATCGTTATATTCGGATTGGGAATTTACTTTGCAAACACCGACCTTACCTATTTTGATGAAGTTTATACGGTGGAAGATGGCTTTATTGAAGTTGCATCTGCCTTATTTCTACTGAGTTCGAGTCTGTTGTTGCTTTATCGTTTTTTTAAACTTTTCAAACACAAAGATTTGTTCTGGAAAATTGGGATTTTAGGCTTGGCCATTATTTTCTTTTTTGGCGCAGGTGAAGAGATTTCTTGGGGACAGCGCATTTTTAATGTGGAATCTTCCCAATTTTTTTTAGAAAACAATGCGCAGGGAGAAACCAATTTACACAATATGGTGGTTGGTGAAACCAAAATAAATAAGTTAATTTTCAGCCAGCTTTTAACTGCCGTTTTAATAATTTATTTAATTATTACCCCGTTGTTGTACAGAAAATTTGATTGGGTTAAAAAATTGGCCAACAAATTTGCGGTGCCAATTGTGCAATGGCATCATACTGTTTCGTTTTTAACTGGCACTGTTTTACTCTTATTTATTTCATCAAACAGAAAATGGGAAATCTATGAATTGGCATTCAGCGTTATTTTCTTGTTGATATTCATAAAACCTTTCAACAAAGAAATTTATTCAGCTAACGCATAAACTTTTTCATAAAGGCTTTAAAAAAAACATAAAATAACAGCGCATAAATAAGTCCGAACAGCATTCCTGTCATCACATCCAAAGTAAAATGAACCCCCAAATAAATGCGGCTGTACGAAACCAATACAGCCCATAATATTAGAATAGGAAATAGATAGTTTTGTTTACTACGCAATAGCAACCCAAAAAATACCGCAATCGCCATAGAATTGGCTGCGTGTGCCGAAAAATAGCCGTATAAACCTCCGCATCTTCCTCCAACCAGTCGAATTAAATCAGCAATATTTTCATTGTGGCAAGGCCGTAATCTTTTAAATCCAACTTTAAATAAATTGCTTGTTTGATCTGATAAAGCTATCAGTAAAACAACAAATAATACCGCAACAAAGGTTTTCTTTAAACCAAATTGTTTGAAGGTAAAATAAAGCAACAACAAATACAATGGAATGGCGCTATACTTATTTGTAATAAACAGCCAAAAACCATCCCATTGCGCTGTGCCTAAATTGTTTAGATAAATGAGCAATGCTATGTCTTTATCAATAAGCTCTTCTATCATTGGATTGCGCTAATTTTTTATACCTTAATTGGCCATTTCAACCAATTCCAATTCAAATACCAAATCGGTATTAGGCGGAATCACGTTTCCTGCACCTTGTGCTCCATAACCCAAATGAGAAGGGATAAATAATATCGCTTTGTCTCCAATTTTCATATTTTGCAAACCTTCCTTAAAACCGCCTATTAATCGCGCATCAGGTCCATAAATGGTGGTGAAAGGCGCATAGCCGTTTTGTTTGTCTCTTGCTTCGTCATAAGTTCCGTAAGCAATGGCAACTTCCTTGTAACTGGTGTCAAACAATCTTCCGTCTGTAAAATATCCTGCATAATTTACTTTTACATTGCTGCCTTTTGGAGGAAACGCGCCGCTTTTTGTTTCAGTAATTACCAATTTTAATCCGGAAGGCAATGCTTGCGCTTCGTCCAAATATTGACTTATTTTTGCCATAGTTGCCGCTGCGGCTTGCTGGATTTTTTGCTCTTTCTCTTTTATGTCTTTTTGGTACTTTTCATAGTAAGATGAAAACTCCTTTTGGGCGTCAAATTTTTTGGCAACTTTTCCGATGGTAATAATCTCAATATTTCTGATGGTGTCATTTTGCTTTATCGAATCCACCACTGCTTGTCCGGAAACCACATTTCCAAACACGGAATGCTTACCGTCAAGCCAAGAAGTTTCTTTGTGTGTGATAAAAAACTGGCTACCGTTTGTGGCGGGTCCCGAATTGGCCATTGATAAAACACCGGATTTGTCATGCTTCAACAAAAGATTCCCTACACTGTCTTTAGGGAATTCATCGCTAAATTTATAGCCAGGATCTCCTTCTCCAGTGCCCAAAGGATCACCGCTTTGAATCATAAAATCCTTGATAACCCTATGAAAAATAATGTCATTGTAATACTTTTTTCCTTTTTTTGCGCCAACAACATAGGGGTTTGTTCCTGTTGCCAAAGACACAAAATTGGCCACTGTTACAGGCGTTTTTTCAAATTCAAGTTTTAACAAAATTTCGCCTTTATTGGTTTCCATATTTGCATACAAACCATCGTCTAAATCGGCATATTTTGTTGGTTTACAAGAAAATATTAACAATGACAATACGATTATAATTAGTTTGGCTTTCATTTTTAATCTAATTTATTTAGTTGCACAAATGCGAAATAGATGGTCTTTTATCAAAATTTCGCAAGATATTATAGATAATTACTGCTTGTTTTGGGTTGTTGATTTCAACTGTAAATATAATTTGTTTGGGTAAACAATCACCATATAAATTTTATAAAATACAACTTTTTGGCTAAAAATAACAAAAATGCCCTTTTAAACATTTCAGTTTTAAGGGCATTTTATCAATTTTGTTTCGCTGTTCAACAGTACAAAACGGGTAAACAATTATTTTATAATTTCTAACAATTCAACTTCAAAAATTAAAGCGGAAAATGGCTTAATTGGTCCTCCTTCACGAGGAAAAGCGCCATAAGCTAACTCTTGGGGAATGAAAAACTTGTATTTTGAACCAACAGGCATTAATTGAAGTCCTTCTGTCCACCCCTTAATTACCCTGTTAACAGCAAACGTTGCAGGTTCTTTTCGGTCAACTGAGCTGTCAAATACAGTGCCGTCAATTAAAGTTCCGTGATAATGCACTTTTACGGTTGTAGTCTCAAAAGGTTTATCTCCTTTTCCTTCTTTTAGAACGATGTATTGCAAACCGCTTGCAGTAACCTGAATGCCACTGGCTGTTTTATTTGCTTCCAAAAACTTAAGTCCTTCTTCTTTTACATCAGCAAAATCATTTTCCATTTGTTTTGTTCTCTCTTCAATTTGTTTTTTTTGGTTTTCGTCCTGCTTTTTTTGAAAAAATTCCCTTAAAATTACGGCAGTATTTTCTTCTGTTATTAAAATATTTGTAGAATCCAATCCGTTCATAACACCCTGAATAAATAAATCTTTACTGATTTCAGGGAAATTTGCTTTTAATTTACTTGAAATGTCTATTCCTAATGAATAGCTCACTGAATCCACTTCGGTTTTTAGTGATTTTTGTGCAGCCCCTTTATTGTTGCAGGACATCATCATTGAAATTACTGTAATTACTCCTAAAATTTTAATTGTTTTCATTTTTTTCTATTGATTTTAATTATTTGAACTTTGTATATTAATGGTTGATTTATTTCTATTTTATTGTCATCTCCTATATATCCAAAAACTTTATGTGAAGGGAACAGGAAAGTTGCCTCATCACCTTCAGCCATCAATTTTAATCCGTTTCTAAGGCCTTCAATAATTTCTTGTTTGTCGATAATATAAGATTGTTTCCCAATTTCTTCGGCACTGTAAATTAATGCATTATAAATGTCATACACTGCAAAAGTATAAAAAATCTGGTCTCCAACTTGAGGCAAATAGGAATTAGATTTTTTTTGGTTAAATGTAAACCAGAATCCATTTGGTGAAGCGATGTATTGGGTAAGCGAATCTTTTTTCATGTAGGCGGCAAAAGCCTTTTCTTCATTTTCATTCATCGTTTTATTGAACCTGACAGATTCATTTAAAAAAGTGCCCGTTTTTCTTAAAATAGGTTTACGCGGAACAGGGTTTCCGCATGAAACCATCAAAAACATAAAAATATAAAGAAAATAGTTATTCTTCATAAGAAGCCAGCAATTCCTTTTGATAAGTCGGAAGCAATTTTGAAAATCTTTCAACGGTTTCGCCCAGTGATATATTTGATTTTCCGCCGGCGGCATTGTCGTGCCCACCTCCGTCAAAATGTTCCCGTGCAAATTTATTTACTGAAAAACTCCCTTTTGACCTGAAGGATATTTTTACAATTTTTTGTTCAATATCTTCAATAAAAATAGCTGCAAAAATAACGCCTTCAACCGACAATCCGTAATTCACAATTCCTTCCGTATCGCCTTTTTGAAAATCAAATTCATCCAATTCTGCTTGCGACAAGGTAATAAAAGCAGTTTTTAGTTCAGGAATAACCACTAAATTGGTTAATGCGCGTCCTAAAAGCTGTAAACTCCCATACGAATTTGTGTCGTAAACATTGTTATAAATTTTTGCGTTTTCAGCACCTTTGTCGATTAAATCGGCAACAATTCTGTGAGTTTCACTGGTGGTTGAAGGAAATCGAAACGATCCTGTGTCGGTCATAATTCCTGTATAAATACACGTAGCAATATCGGCATCAATCATTTCAACATCATTTAATTTTTCTAAATAATGATAGACCATTTGGCATGTTGAACAAATAGAAGTATCTGAAAACAAGTATTTTGCAAAATCCTCAGGTTGCTGATGGTGGTCTATCACCATAAAAATTCCTTTAAATTCCTGCAAGGTATTTTGCATATCGTCCCCTACCCTGTTTAAAGCGTTAAAATCCAATATAAAAATCACGGAAGCTTCGTCAATGGCTTTTTTTGATTGCCTGTTCTGCATATCAAATTTTATGGTATCTTTTGAGCCCGGCAGCCATTA
>JACUUQ010000076.1 GCA_014859175.1 Lutibacter sp.
GTGAAGTAATCTTTTTTACTTCGCCGAAAAGGCGAATTAAAAAAGGATTTTCACTATAATCCCTAACGCAAATGCTGTTTTAAACAGAACTTAGCCGTTTTATTTAATTCCACAATTTTTTCCCTTTTCAGAAGAAAAAAATTTCAATCAAAAATAGCATAATTAGTTTGATTGAAATATAGGCAATCAAATTTATTTGCAAAGTTTAAGAATGAAAAGGTATTTTTGTAGTTCTAAATAAAATAATGATCACAAACGAACAACTCAATAAATTACAGGAACGCATTGGCCGGTTAAAAACCTATCTTGAAATCGATAAAAAAGCCATTGAAATTTCAAATGAGGAAGAACTCACCGGAAATCCGTCTTTTTGGAACAATCCAAGAGAAGCGGAAATTGTGATGAGAAACCTTCGATTCAAAAAAAAATGGGTGGATGATTTCAATTTCATCTTAACAAATTTTGATGAACTGCCGGTTTTGCTAGATTTTTATGCCGAAGGTGAGGTTACCGAAAAGGAAGTTGAACAGCAATATGACGCTGTGATTTCTTTGTTGGAAGACTTGGAATTCAAAAATATGCTGTCTGATGAAGGCGATAATTTAAGTGCCGTGCTGCAAATTACCGCAGGAGCGGGCGGAACGGAAAGCTGCGATTGGGCGCAAATGCTGATGCGGATGTATTTAATGTGGGCAGAAAGCAAAAAATATAAAGTAAAAGAGCTGAATTTTCAGGAAGGTGATGTTGCCGGCATTAAAACGGTGACGTTGGAAATTGAAGGCGAATTTGCTTTTGGCTATTTAAAAGGTGAAAATGGCGTACACAGATTGGTACGGATTTCTCCTTTCGACAGCAATGCAAAACGCCATACTTCATTTGCCTCGGTTTATGTTTATCCACTTGTTGATGACACTATTGAAATTGAAATAAATCCAGCAGACATTGAAATAATAACTGCTCGCTCAAGCGGCGCCGGCGGACAAAATGTGAATAAAGTTGAAACAAAAGTGCAACTTACCCATAAACCCACAGGCATACAATTATCCTGTTCTGAAACACGCTCACAGCACGAAAACAGGGAACGCGCTTTACAAATGCTGAAATCGCAATTGTATGAAATTGAATTAAAAAAACAACAGGAAGCCAGAAGCGATATTGAAGCCGGAAAAATGAAAATTGAATTTGGCTCCCAAATAAGAAATTATGTTTTGCACCCTTATAAATTGGTGAAAGATGTGAGAACCGGCTATGAAACAGGAAATACAGAAGCTGTTTTAAATGGCAATTTAGACGATTTTATAAAAGCCTATTTAATGCAACAAGGACAAAAAGAGACAAAAAATGAACTGTAAAATAGACACCGTTATCTTCGATTTAGGAGGCGTGCTTGTGGACTGGAAACCTGAATATTTGTACCGAAAAGTGTTTAATGGCAACGAGAAAAAAGTGCGTTGGTTTTTGGACAACGTTTGCACAAGCGCCTGGAATGCCGAACAAGACGGCGGAAGAACCATAGAAGAAGCTGAAAATTATTAAATTTTTCTTATTCTAACTTATTGTTTTTCAGAAATTTAATAAAAAATAGAACATTATTATTATTATTATTATTATTATTATTATTATTATTTATTAAGTAATAATTTATATCTTTAAGCATTTAAAATTTTATAATAAATATTATATGAAAATATTTTAACGCTATTTTTTAAAAATATTTTTATAAAAAAATTGCTAATCTTAAAGATATTTAAACCACTTAATGAAAAATCAGTTAGTCTATTTGCTTAGTCTATTTGCAAAAAAGAATAATATTTTACTGGATAAGGAAGAAGTTAAAATACAGTTACTGAGTCATCCTTATTATCCAAGTATTAACAGCATTACTGATTTATTCAATCATTTTAGTATTGACAACCTTGCCTTGAAAGTAGATAATAACTTAGAGGCTTATTCCCAAATTCCAGATACTTTTTTGGCTCAGATAAAGGAAGATAAAGGCAGTCAGCTTGTTTTGGTTTCAAAAAAGAAGGATGGTATTGAGTTGATTTATGATGAGCATAAATCTAAAAACATAAGTCTGGACGAGTTTTTTGAATTATGGACAGGCATATTAGTTGTTATTGAAAAACCAGAAAAGAAGGATTGCAATAATCTAAATAAAACAGATAAGATAAAAAAGTTAGTTTATTTTTCAACATTCGTTATGCTAAGTAGTTTTTTTATATTAGCCAAACCCTCATTCTTTCAAATAATATATTTTGCCTTATCATCTATAGGAGTATACATTAGCTATTTAATTGTTATACATGAATTGGGATTGAATTCGAAAATTTTGGACAAGTTTTGTTCGGGAGAAAATAAAAACACAAGTTGTGATGCTGTTTTAAGTTCAAAAGGAGCAACTATTTTAGGGCTCTTTAAGCTCAGCGATGTTGGGTTTGTTTACTTTACAGTTTTGGTACTGGTTTCTCTAATAATCACCTTAAGCAATTTGCCGACAACTTCAGTAATTTTTATGATGAGTACGCTGGCAATTCCATTTACTTTTTACTCCTTATACTATCAATGGAAGGTTGTTAAAAATTGGTGCCCATTATGTTTAAGTATAGTAAGCATATTATGGTTGCAATTTGGCGCCTTATTTTTAAATGATGCTTTCTGGAAGAACATGTACATAATTGATTCTAGCCACGTGTTTTTTATCGCGAGCCTTTTAACTACAACATCATTATGGATTTTAATTCGACCTTTATTAAAAAAAGAACAACAATTTGAAAAACTGGAAATAGAACATGTTAAGTTTAAGCGGAATTTTAAGTTGTTTAATGCGGCACTTAACTTAAATCCCATATTAGATACTGCAATTCCTGCAGCAAACGAACTTATTTTTGGAAATAAAAATCCAAATGCATTATTGAATATAATAGTGATTACCAACCCAATGTGTGGTTATTGCAAAGAGAGCCATCGGGTAATTGAGAAAATTTTAAAAAATGAAAATACTAATATTCAAATAATTATTCGATTTAATGTTTCTCCCGATGATGAAGAAGCTAAAGGAACTAAAATTGCCGCTAAAATTTTAGAATTATACCATGCTACAAATGAAAAAAATTGCTTGTATGCCCTTTCAGATATTTATGGTGAAATGGATGCTGATACTTGGTTGAAAAAATGGGGAGAAACGATTCCTAAAAAATATTTAGCAACACTTAAATATGAAAAAGAGTGGTGTAATAAGAATAAAATAAATTTTACACCGACTTTGTTGTTAAACGGCCAACAATATCCTAAGGAATATGGTAAAAAAGACTTGTTATATTTTATTGATGAATTGACAGAAGAGCAGGAAATTATAGAAAACGCTCAACCCAATTTTGTAGAATCTTTATAAAAAACAATCCCTAAATTCTATTAAAAATATTAGGGATTGGAGAACAATATTCTCTCGCGAAGAATAGACACAAACCTTGAGTGTCTTTAAATGTTCAGGGCAAATATAATTTATAAATTTTTAATTATGAAAAAACAATTTTTAAATTTAGGAAAAGCTTTAAATAAGGCTGAACAAAAATCTATAATTGGAGGTACAATTGCAATTGTTAATTGTAATAATGGCTATGCTTTTGCTATAAATCCTGAAGGGGCATTTAACCCTAAGACAGTATGTTTATCGCATGGGGGGTATTCTCATATGACATATGATTGAGAAAATTAGAATAGTTATTCTACTCTGTACTTTAAAATGAGTGCAGAGTTTTTTTGCAAAGAGATCAAAAGAAAATTTATATTTCTTTAAAGGATCACCTGATATCCTATATAATTGTCTTGTGTCTATTATTGAAATTTAAGTATATTTAGAAGTCTCAAAATTAAAAAAATCACACACTTCACTTATTGATATATGGTTCATTTTAAGCACAAAACAGATTTGAGAATTGAAACGGATTACTCTAAAACGAAAAATTGCAATAACCAAATCGCAGCTTTCCTTATACTAAATCATTGTTTGAAATATGTGTGATAACAAAATAATAATCAATTGAAAACTACATTTATGAAAAATATATTATTAACAGTTTTGATTATAACTTTCATTAGCTGTGAAAATGAAAAAAAGCAAAAAGATTTTATCGAGAGTAAAATCGACACTAAACCTCTGAGCCAAAAAGTTGATACAATTGATGAAGTACAAACTAAATCTTTCAAAATACTTGAACCTGTAAAATGGACAACCGAGACGAAAAAAATATCAGATACTGAATACGATTTGATAATTAACGCAGCGATTGAACCAAATTATCATTTATACTCTCAAAAAGTTCCTGAGGACGGCCCACTTCCTACAGTTTTTATTTTTAAGAAGAGCAATGACTATGAATTAATTGGAAATGTATTAGAGGAAAATGGACATACTGTGTATGAACCCGTTTTCGAAATGAATATTAAATACTTTGATAAAAAAGCGATTTTTAAACAGAGGATTAAAGTAAAAAATAAGAATGGCTTCAAAATTATTGGGGAAATTGAGTATATGACTTGTAATGATTCTAATTGCGTTACCGGTTATGGAGATATTGAATTCAAAATTTAAGTGCGTTAAGAAATTGGGATTTGAAATACTACACACAACATTGTATGAAATTTATGCTCAAATCGGATTCAGTACAAACCGACAAACATTCAATAATAATATTGCCTCGGCGTAAAAACCTCCGATTTTTTATGTCGCACAAATCTTAAACAAAACCGTTTTTCCTCGTGACACCATTGAATCCAGCGTCCTTATGGTGTTAGACTTTTCTGTTGTGTGTAACAGTTAAATTATGATGTTTCAAAACCAAGATCAATTATGAAAGAACTTATAATTCAAAATTAATAAAATATTAGCAGCATTCTCTCGCGAGGAATAGACACAAACCTTGAGTGTCTTTAAAAGTTCAAGGCAAATATAATTTATAAATTTTTAATTATGAAAAAACAATTTTTAAATTTAGGAAAAGCTTTAAATAAAGCAGAACAGAAACAAATTTTTGGAGGGGAATTACCAATAAGTGACGGTTGGTGTGTACCAAGCTGTAATTGCGGTTATGGCACAACATGTAAGCAAAAGTATTGTGATAGTGTTCTTACTTGGATGTGTGTATAATTTAATTATGTTTAAAGGGAGGCTGTTTGAGAATACTAAACAATCTCCTTTTTAACCATCATAAGATGTTCAATAAAATTGCAATAAGAAAGAATGTCATAATTCAATAAATTTAATGATAAATTACCGTAATACATTATTTTCAAATGAGAATCACAACCAATTTTTTGATAGTGTATGTAATGCTAACGGTTTGCTTTTAATATACTAAACACAAATATTATATGAACTCATTTATTCGTCGGACAGATTTTATAAAAAACCGTACACAATTAAATTACAAAAAAACAATGAAAATATCAAATTTAATATTTGCACTAATTATTATAACAATCTTGTCTTGCAAAAAAGAAAAAGAAGTAAATTATTTAATCTTTTCAGGAACAGTTGAAAATCCGATTATTGATAGTTTTCCAATATTAGACATTGATAATAAAACAATCCATACAATTCATTTAGATGAAAATAACTCATTTAACGACACCATATCCGCTTCTAAAGGTTACTATTATTTAATTGACCGACAAAATTTAATAGGTCTGTTTCTTAGCCCTTCTATGAATTTAAATTCAACCATTTCATACAAAGAGAATGTTCCTTCATTGTTATTTCAAAAAAGTGGTGCTAATGAAAATAATTACTTACAGAAAAAAATTGAGCTTATTAGAGGCTTAGAAAAAGTTGAGAATTACAAGTATTTTTTAAATCTAAATGAAGTAGATTTTTTAAAATTGACAGATTCAATAAAAATAGTGAAAACAAATTTTTTAACGAGTCAAGAAAATCTGGATAATGACTTTTTATTGTTTGAATCTTTTGCTTTAGAAAATGAAAAAACTTCATTTCTTCAAAAATATCAAAAATGGCGTGGGGAATTTATAAAAGACCCAGATTTTAGGGTGTCAAATAAATATCCAAATCCTTTTGAAAAAATTGATGTTTCAAATGAAAAATTATTGGCGCATCCATATTTCTTGCAATATCTAAAAGATTTCATTTCTTCTAAAATGGATGATAATACAACCATAGATAAATCCTTGAATGAGCTTGAAACAATTGACCGAGAAATAAAAAATCAAAAAATTAAAGATAAGTTGGCGTATGAAAATACCAAGTTTGGAATATCTCAAACTAAAAAGTTAGATGAAGTATATAAAAAATATATGGAAATAGTTGAGAATAAAGTATATAGAGAAGATATTGAAGAAACATATTCAAATTTTAAAAAAATATCTAAAGGAACAATATCTCCAACATTTGAATTATACGATATCAACAACAACTTGGTAACACTTGAAAGTTTAAGAGGGAAATTAGTTTACATTGATATTTGGGCAACTTGGTGCATTCCGTGCATCAACGAAATTCCGGCTTTAAAAGAATTGGAAAGTGAATTTAAAAATAAAAATATTCAATTTGTAAGTATTTGCTTAAAAGACTCGAAAGAACAATTTGAGAAAATGGTAAAAGAAAAAAAATTAGGAGGTATCCAATTATTTGCACCTGATGAAAATATTACCTTTTTCAAAGATTATTTTTTAAGTGGAATTCCAAGGTTTATATTAATTGATAAAAACGGAAAAATTATTGAATCTAATGCATTTTATCCTTCTAATCCAAAGCTGAAAGAACAAATATTAGAATATTTATAAACAAGCTGTAAGCAATCACATAAATAAAATACTATGAAGAATCAATTTCTTAATTTAGGATAGTGGCAAACAAAGCTGAACAAAAACAACAAATTTTTGGGGTTTTGAAGCTAAATACTGTTTTTCTAACATTGAATGTAATTTTGGTAAGATGATTTGCGAAGATCGGGAGGGAACCAAAAGATGTGTGTAAGTTAAAACTTCTTGTCTAATTAAAAACAAGGGGATTATTTTAATCCCCTTATTAATAAAATCATATACTTAATTGTCTAAATTTCCTCATTACAAACAAACAGAAGCCAAAGATTGTGGCCCTACTTGCATTAAAATTATAGCCAAATATTATGGTAAAATTATTAATACGCAACAATTACGTACCCTTAGTGAAACTACGCGAGAAGGCAGTAGTTTGCTGGGATTAAGTGAAGCCGTAGAAAAAATGGGCTTTCGCTCATTGGGTGTTAAACTTACCTTTATTAAATTATTGGAGGCTTCGCTGCCATGTATTGTCCATTGGAATAAAAACCACTATGTGGTTGTCTATAAAATTAAAAAAGGAGTTGTTTATATCTCCGATCCAGCTCATGGATTAATATCTTATACAAAGGATGAATTTATCAAGCATTGGATCGGCAATAATGCCGATGAAAATACTGAAGAAGGCATTGCACTTTTAGTAGAACCGACACCTCTATTTTATAGAGAAGAATTTGATAAAGATGAACCTTTTGGGTTTCGTTTTATTTTTAAATACTTGTTTAAATACAAAAAATTTATTGTTCAATTAATTGTTGGGCTGCTTGCAGGTAGTTTACTACAATTAATCCTTCCTTTTTTAACGCAAAGTGTTGTAGATGTTGGTATAAAAAATCAAGACCTTAATTTTATTTATCTGATTCTTTTTGCCCAGTTATTTTTATATATTGGAAAGGCCAGCCTTGAAATCATAAGAAGTTGGATTTTATTGCATCTCAGCACACGCATAAATATTTCGTTGATTTCAGATTTCTTTATAAAATTAATGAAATTGCCAATTTCTTATTTTGATGCGCGTATGACAGGAGATTTACTGCAGCGTATCAATGACCATAAACGGATTGAGCGAATTTTAACAACCTCTTCTTTAACAATTTTATTTTCGCTTTTTAATTTAGTTATTTTCAGTTTTGTTCTGGGCTATTATAGCATTCAAATTTTAGGCGTTTTTGTTTTAGGGAGTGTTCTATATATTTCTTGGGTTTTATTTTTCTTTAAAAAGCGAAAAGAACTCGATTACAAACGATTCTCCCAAGTAAGCCAAGAACAAAGTAAAGTTATTGAACTTATTAACGGAATGCAGGAAATTAAACTACACAATGCAGAACGGCGAATGCGATGGAATTGGGAGTATGTGCAAGCACGTTTGTTCAAAATTTCCACAAAAAGTTTGGCTCTGGAACAGACACAAAGTGTAGGGTCTAATTTTATCAATGAGATTAAAAATATGTTCATTACAATTTTGTCTGCTAAATTAGTTATTGATGGAGAGATCACTTTAGGGATGATGATGGCAATTAGTTATATTGTTGGTCAATTAAATGCTCCTGTAACTCAATTAATCAGTTTTATGAGAGATGTACAAGATGCCAAAATCTCTTTGGAAAGATTGGGTGAAATTCATAATATGGAAGATGAAGAAAAGGAAGGGGAGGAAAAAGTGACCAATATCCCCGAAAATGCTGATATTACTTTAAAAAATATTTCTTTCAGATATACCGGCGGATTAGAACCAGTATTAAAAGATGTGACTTTTACAATTCCTGCCAATAAAACAACTGCCATTGTTGGGGTTAGTGGTAGTGGTAAAACCACCTTAATGAAATTATTACTTCGTTTTTATGAGCTTGACAAAGGTGAAATTTTAGTACAGAATTTTAATTTAAAAAACATTTCTCAAAAGGTATGGAGAGCACACTGTGGTGTTGTAATGCAAGAAGGCTATATTTTTAACGATACTATTGCTAAAAATATTGCCATAGGTGAAGACTATGTTGATACTAAAAAATTACTTCATGCGGTTGATGTAGCTAATATTTCAGATTATATTGATGGGCTGCCTCTGGGTTATAATACAAAAATCGGAAATGAAGGCTCAGGTTTAAGTACGGGGCAAAAACAGCGGTTGTTAATTGCAAGGGCGGTATATAAAAATCCTAAATATTTATTTTTTGATGAGGCCACTTCTGCCTTGGATGCCAATAATGAAATGGTGATTATGGAAAAGTTAAATACATTTTTTGCGAATAAAACTGCAGTTGTAATTGCTCATAGGCTGAGTACAGTGAAAAATGCACATCAAATAGTGGTATTGGATAAAGGAAAAATTGTTGAAGTAGGAAACCACGAAGAATTGATAAAACAAAAAGGAAATTATTACAATTTGGTAAAAAACCAATTAGAACTGGGTAATTAAAATATTCTCTCGCGAGGAATAGACACAAACCTTGAGTGTCTTTAAATGTTCAGGGCAAATATAATTTATAAATTTTTAATTATGAAAAAACAATTTTTAAATTTAGGAAAAGCTTTAAATAGAGCTGAACAGAAACAAATTAATGGAGGGCTTAATTTCCTTGAGTTTGCGGAAGCAGGAGGCGTTTCTTGTAAATGTATAAGGAGTGGAGGAACTGCAATTGGATCGACTGCAAGCTGTGAAGAATGTGATAGGATTTGTACAGAAATGAATTATAATACTTGGATGTGTGTTGGATAATATTATTAGGATCAATAGTTTAATTTTTAAAGGGAGGGTATATCTTCCCTTTAAATATTAATAAAATTAAGAATTTATGAAAAATACTTTTTTTTTAATGTTACTAGTTTTTATTGGTTGTTCTAAACAAAGAACTACATCAAATAATTCACCTGATCAAATTGAAGAAAACAATATTGAGCAAAAATTTGGGAGTGTTATTATTACTGGGAAAACCGATGATTTAGAGGCATTTAAATATTTTAATGTTTTTAATTTTTCCTCATTTAATGCAAAAAATTATATAGACAATATTGAAGTAATTAAGGATTCTTTATTTTTAGTCATAGATTCTATAACGAGCCCTCAATTTATTCACATTTCCGCATCTAGTAAAGGCAATAATTATTTTGCATCATTACTTTTGAAAGCCAATGATACTGTAGTTTTTGAAATAAAAAATAAAAAAATAAAATTTATTGGTAAAAATGCCAATCAATATAATTTTTATACTAGTCTGCATGATTCTACTCCTGAATACATACATAATTCTTATAAAGGGAGTATTCAAAAGTATAAACAAAATGTGGATTCAATCTATAATGAAAAATTGATTTTTTTCAATCAATATGTAAAGGATAATAATATCACTTCAAAGTCATTTATAGTTTGGGTAAAATTAGATTTAAAATACCAACATTTAGATGAATTAATTAGTCCAAGAACCAAAAAGTCACCATATAACGGCTATTTTAATGATTCTGATGGCTTAATCTCAGTTATTCAAAAAGAACTTAGTAACAAGGAAGAATTATTTGACTTTGGAAGCTATTTTGGAAATATTTCAATTAATGATTTTCAAAATGATAATCATTTAAATTCTCATTGGTTTAAACTCAGTTTGAGTCCCCTAATAAGATATTATTTTGAAAATTCTGATTTTACAAAATATTCAAAAGAAAAGCTTATAGCAGAAAAAAAATTTATTGAAAATAATTTCGATAATAAAATTAAGGAGTATCTGCTTGCAAAGTTAATCACCGCTTACCATTTTCATGGTTTTGGACATAGTGTAAACGATGTGTCTTTCTTAAGAGAATTGATTTATGAATATGAAAATAAATATCCCAAATCATTATTTAAAGAAGAAATGCAAGAGATAATTGAGGATTTAACTTCGTATAATTTTGAGTTATCAGAATTGGCTTTAGATACTAAATTTGTCAACCATATTGGAGATACATTAACCTTAAAAAAAATCTTTGCTCGTTCCAGTAAAAGAATAAAGGTTGTGGATTTTTGGGCAAGTTGGTGTCCCCCCTGTATAGAACAAATTAAAAATGGTAAGCCTTTTAAAGATAGACTTTTAGTTGAAAACAATGTTGAATGGATCTACCTTTCTATTGATGAAAATTACCAACAATGGTTGAAGAAGAATAAAGAATTAGGACATGTCTTAAATTTTAGCAACTCATATTTTATCTTAAATGGAAAAAACTCTTCATTAGCGAAGTCTTTAAAAGTTAGTTGGGTTCCACGATTTGTTATTTTTAATCAAAAAAATAAGATTGTATTAAATAATGCACCATCGCCATCTGATAAAGAAATTTTTGAAAGAATTATTGAGGATCTCAAATAAATAATATTCTCTCGCGAAGAATAGACACAAACCTTGAGTGTCTTTAAATGTTCAGGGCAAATATAATTTATAAATTTTTAATTATGAAAAAACAATTTTTAAATTTAGGAAAAGCTTTAAACAAAGCTGAGCAACAAAAAATTAATGGAGGGGAAATGGACTATCGTTGTACAGATCAATGCGGTTCTTCAATGGGTCATGATTGGGGCTGTTCATCAAGTAATTGTTTAACAAGATATTGTGGAGGCTACCCAAATTGGCATTATTGTGCTGAACTATAATTATTAATATAAACTACTAGTTTCAATATTAATATTTTAACTAGTAGTTAAGTCAACTTAACTCAACTTCAAAAATTCAAAGCCTTATGAGAATATCAAAACTACTAATGTTTCTTATGTCAATAGTATTAATTAATTGTTCCAAAAATAGAGAGCAAATTAATTATGTTATCTTTTCAGGAACAGTTGAAAATCCAATTAGTGATAGCTTGCAATTAATCAACAAAAATTATAAACCTATAAAAACAATTTATCTTTCTGCAGATAATTCATTTAAGGATACATTATTTATTCCTAGTGGATATTATTTTTTAGGTGACTGGAATTCAACAAAACAATTGTATTTAGTTCATTCATTTAATTTAGTTACAAAAATAGTATATCATGAAAAAGAGGCTACACTGTCTTTTAAAGGAATTGGAGCCAATGAAAACAATTATTTATATCAAAAAAAAGAATTTGACACAAATTTTAAAAATTACAGAGACTATACAAGTTTAAATGAAGAAGATTTTTTGAAGTTTATAATACCCCTACAAAACTAGACCATTATTTAAGTTGAAAATTTATTAACT
>JACUUQ010000077.1 GCA_014859175.1 Lutibacter sp.
GATTCCTTATGACAGTCATCAGGCTTTAATGCTGGCCGAAAAAATAATGGAATTAAAAGAAAATCAGGCCATTTTTAAAGAAGAAGAAGTAATTGCTTTTTTTACCACGGATTCGCTAGAACCCATCGATTTTGAAGACTGCGAACAAATTGAATTTGAATCGGAAGTGCTTCAAATTAAAAATACCTGGGATTTATTTTCTTTTAATGATATAGCTTTAAAAGCTGATTTTGAATTAATTACCGAAGGAAGAATGTCGCAGCCAATTCCTGAAGGCGTTCGTTATATAAACAAGGAAAATATTTTTATTGAAGAAGGCGCTGAAATTTTATTTTCGGTTTTAAACGCCAGTAACGGACCTATTTATATTGGGAAAGATGCGTTGGTAATGGAAGGCAGTTTAATTCGTGGACCATTTTCTTTGGGAGAACGATCTGTGGTGAAAATGGGCGCCAAAATTTATGGAGCCACCACAATCGGTCCGTATTGCACCGTTGGAGGGGAAATTAACAATTGCATTTTATCGGGCTATTCAAACAAAGGGCACGATGGATTTTTAGGAAACTCCGTATTGGGCGAATGGTGTAATATTGGCGCGGACACAAACAATTCAAATTTAAAAAATAATTATAGCGAAGTTCGGTTGTGGAATTATGAAACTGAAAATTTTGCCAAAACCGGATTGCAATTTTGCGGGTTAATTATGGGCGACCATTCCAAGTGCGGAATTAATACGATGTTCAACACCGGCTCAGTGATTGGCGTGAGCGCAAATATTTATGGCAGTAATTTTCCAAGAAATTTTATTCCTTCTTTCAGTTGGGGCGGTGCGGCAGGTTTTTCAACTTATCAAATGGATAAAGTAAAGGAAACTGCAACATTGGTGATGAAAAGGAGAGGAGTGGATTTTGATGAAAAAGAACAACGAATTCTCCAGCATATATTTGATTATACTAAGAAGTACAGAAACTTTTAAAATAAAAAAGAGGTCTTAAAATTGATATTTTCAGACCCTTTTTAATTTTAAAGTGAATTGTTAGCTTTTTATTTGTTCTTTTTTGAATTGCTCAAACTTGGTTTCCATTTTTTTTGGCCAGCTGTTATTCGTTAAATCTATATCTGCAGTTTCCTCATCGGGATCAATCGTGATTTTTGTGATGGCTTTGCTTGACGGGAAAACTTTGGTGACTTCTTCATCGTTGTTTCTCCAAATTTCTGCCGGATATTGTTTGCGCTCTTTTGAGCCGTCTTCAAATTCAATTTCTACGATAATTGGCATCACCAAATCGCCCGGTTTTTCAAAAACCAATTCGTAAAAATATTTAGGTGCTTTTAATTCAGTCTTTTCTTCGGATGAAAAGTTTTCATTGATATAGTCGCTCAATAAATTATAATCTTCCGGTTTTTTCGATTTTAAATCATTTTTAAATTCAGGACTGTCTTCAGAAACCAAATACAAGGCCGGAGGCAATTTATCAATGGACATTCCATAACGTTTTGCCATATTTTCGGCGCGTTCGGTTGGCTTGTCGGTCACATAATATTTTTTTACTTCTTTGATGCCTATATCATTGGCGCCTGTTGTGTAAAACCAGCCTCTCCAAAACCAGTCTAAATCAACTGCGGAAGCATCTTCCATCGTCCTGAAAAAATCGGCAGGCGTCGGGTGTTTAAAAGCCCAGCGTTGTGCATAAGTTTTAAAAGCGTGGTCAAACAATTCGGGACCCATTATGGTATGTCGCAACATCCACAATCCTGCAGCAGGCTTTGCATAAGCATTGTTAGAAAATTCAAAAAGGTGATCTCCCTGGGTCATAATTGGCGTTAATTTAGATTGGTCTCCTTTCATATAACCCACAATATTTTTAGGCAAACCTCTGCTTAGTGGATAATCTTTTTCATAATCCATTTGCGCCAGCATTTGCACAAAAGAATTTAAACCTTCATCCATCCAAGTCCATTGGCGCTCATCAGAATTGATTATCATCGGGAAAAAGTTATGCCCAACTTCGTGAATAGTCACACCAATCATTCTATATTTTGTTTGGTCGCTGTAAGTTCCATCGGGATTTGGCCTTCCCGGGTTAAAACAAATTTGAGGATATTCCATTCCCATTTGCCCATCAACAGAGATTGCTTTGTGATATGGATAATCAATGGTATGTTTTGAATAAGTTATTAAAGTTTGCGCTACAGCCCTGGTTGAATGGTCTCCATATAATGGATTTGCTTCTTTTGAATAATAAGAATACGCCATAACAGTTCTTCCGTTAATATCAACTGCCATTCCGTCCCAAATAAATTTTCTGGAAGTGGCAAAAGCATAATCCCGTACATTTTCGGCAATAAATTTCCAGGTCTTTGTTTTTTTGGATTTTGTTTTTTCAGCTAAAATAGCTTCATCCTGATTGTGGATAATTACAGGGTTTTGGAAAGATTTTTTGGCTTCAGCCAATCTTTTTTGTTGCGTTTTGGTAAATACTTCATTTTCATTTTGCAACACGCCGGTTGCACCTAACATATGATCATCAGGTGTGGTAATATTCACCTCATAGTTTCCAAATTCCAATGCAAATTCACTTCTTCCCCAAAATTGAAGGTTTTGCCAGCCTTCCACATTATTATAAACACATAATCTCGGAAAAAACTGTGCAATGACATAACTGTTATTCCCATCAGCCGGAAAATGTTCAAAACCAGAACGGCCTCCTTGTTCTCTATGATTATTTATGTTGTACCACCATTTTATTTTAAATGAATATTTTTCACCGGAAGCCAATGGTTTGCTTAAATTTAGGCGCATCATTGTTTGGTTAATGAAGTAAGACGCATCACTGCCGTCCATATTTTTCACCTGCTCAATTTTGAAACCGCCATCAAAAGGATTTTCAATAAAGTTTTTTGAAAATTGAGAAGGTGTATATAAAGCATCAGTTTCATTTACTTGAATATCAGGAGTTTTCGAATCTGTCGCGCGCATATTTTGATCTAGCTGCAACCATAAATATTCCAAATTATCTTTGGAATTGTTGTGATAGGTAATAATTTCTTCACCGTAAATTCGGTTTTTTTCCTCATCCAAAATGATCTCCATTTTATAATCTACCTGTTGTTGGGTATATTCATGCCCAGGCGCGCCAGAAGCTTTGTGTTCATTGTTTGGCGTTGGCAATTCTTTGTGCAGTTGTTTAAATTTACTGCTATTGTAGTGTGCTTTTTGAGGTTTTGTTTCCTGAGCTGATGAAGGAAGAATCACCGTAAGCGAAAGTGTAAAAATTAGTAGTAATTTTTTCATGAAATTAATGGTTTTTGAAGAAGTGTCAGATTAAATAGCCGCCCAAATGAGTGGCTCTTTTCACTAAGATTTAATTTGATCTTTTTTAAATTTTTCGAATTTATTTTCTGTTTTCTTCGGCCAGCTGTTGTTGCTTAAATCAATGTCGGCAGTTTGTTCATCGGGATCAACAGTAATTTTTGTGATGGCTTTGCTTGAAGGAAAAACTTTGGTGACTTCCGTATCATTATTTCGCCATATTTCTGCCGGATATTGTTTGCGTTCTTTTGATCCGTCTTCAAATTCGATTTCAACAATGATTGGCATGACCAAATCGCCAGGTTTTTCGAAAACCAATTCATAAAAATATTTTGGCGCTTTTAAGTTTGCTTTTTCTTCAGATGAAAAGTTTTCATTGATATAATCATTCAACAAATTGTAATCTTCCGGTTTTTTCGATTTTAAATCATTTTTAAATTCAGGACTGTCTTCAGAAACCAAATACAAGGCCGGAGGCAATTTATCAATGGACATTCCATAACGTTTTGCCATATTTTCGGCGCGTTCGGTTGGCTTGTCGGTCACATAATATTTTTTTACTTCTTTGATGCCTATATCATTGGCGCCTGTTGTGTAAAACCAGCCTCTCCAAAACCAGTCTAAATCAACTGCGGAAGCATCTTCCATCGTCCTGAAAAAATCGGCAGGCGTCGGGTGTTTAAAAGCCCAGCGTTTGGCATAAGTTTTAAAAGCGTGGTCAAATAATTCGTGACCCATCACGGTTTCTCGCAAAATAAATAAACCGGCGGCAGGTTTTCCGTAAGCATTTGATCCAAAGTTGGTTAAATCTTCTCCTTGTGACATAATTGGCTCTAAGCCACTTTGGTCGCCAGACATATATCTGACAATGTTTTTCGGATGGTCGGTTAAAGGAAAAAGTAGAGGATCGTAAATATATTCGGCATAAATTTCAACAAATGAATTGATGCCTTCATCCATCCAGGTCCACATACGCTCATCAGAATTCACAATCATAGGGAAAAAATTATGGCCAACTTCATGAGTGATAACGCCAATCATTCCCTTTTTTGTTCTGTCAGTATATTTTCCGTTTTTATCCGGTCTTCCGCCGTTCCAGCAAATCATTGGGTATTCCATTCCCTGACGCTCGGCATTGATGGAAGTTGCGTGCGGATAAGGATAATCAAAAGTGAAATCGGAATAGACTTTTAACGTATTTGCAACAGCTCTTGTTGAATGTTCTTCCCAAAGCGGATTTCCTTCGTTTGGATATAAAGAATATGCCATCACCGTTTTTCCGTTAAGGTTTACGGCCATCGCGTCCCAAATTAATTTTCTTGAGGTGGCAAATGCAAAATCACGTACGTTTTCAGCGTAAAATTTCCAGGTTTTTGTTTCCTTTGACCTTCCTTTTTCTGCAGCCAAAGCTTCTTCTGGCGTTACGATAAAAACCGGATTTTCAAACGCGTTTTTTGAATCTTCATATCTTTTATTTTGGGCAGAAGTAAAAACATCTTTCGGATTTTGAAGTACGCCCGTTGCGTTTAAAATATGGTCTTTTGGCGTGGTAATGGAAACTTCATAATTTCCAAATTCCAAAGCAAACTCGCTTCGTCCCAAAAATTGTAAGTTTTGCCATCCTTCAACATTATTGTACACAGCCAAACGCGGAAAAAATTGCGCAATCACGTATAAATTGTTGCCATCAGGAAAAGGTTCGTAGCCGGAACGGCCGCGATCGGCAATATAATCGTTGACATTGTACCACCATTTTATGTTAAAGACATATTTTTCACCAGAAGCCAATGGTTTTGGTAAATTGATGCGCATCATTGTTTTATTGATCAGGTAACTTACCTCTTTTCCGTTCACATCTTTTATGTATTCAATGTTAAAGCCACCTTCAAAAGGTTTTCCCATAAAGGTTTTTGTAAACTTGGAAGGTGAATACATCACATCTGGCCCGCCACCGCTAATTTCTGGCGTATTAGAATCAGGAGCACGCATATTTTGGTCTAACTGAACCCATAAATATTCTAAATTATCCTTGGAATTGTTGTGATAAGTAATGGTTTCATCACCATATATTTTGTTTTTCTCTTCATCCAATACAATGTTCATTTTATAATCAACTTGCTGTTGCGTATATTCATGACCTACTGCGCCTGAAGCTCTGTGCTCATTGTTGGGTGTTGGCAACTCTTCATGTAATTGCTTGAATTTGCTTGTATTATAATGTGCTTTTTGCGGCGTTGTTTTTTGATCAACTTCTTGTGCAAAAAGGGTAGTGGAGAAAACAGTCAATAGGGCTGCAATTAATAATTTTTTCATCTGTTTAAATTTTATTTTTTAGCGGTAACAGCTGCTGTTCGCCATTAATCATTCCTTCGTGTATCAAAATTTGTAATGCTCGTTTCATTTTAAAGATTTTGGTTTTTTAGTCTGTACAATTTAATTATTTTTTAATGATACTTTGCAAATGTCATTAAAATTTTAATAAACTTTTATGGTTTGATTTGTTATGATAAAAAGTTTTATTGAAATCTTTTACCTTTATTTTTACAATATTTTTTTGGTCATTAAAGTCTTCAGTTAAAATATTGTTGAAGACTTCAATTGATTTAATTTCTTTAATATCAGTTATTTCCAAATAAAATCGCACAATATCTCCATCATATTCTTTTCCTATATATTTATACAACTGAATTTTGCCATTCACAGAGATTTGTAAATGTTCATTCAGATATTTTTTATAGTAGTCATCTATATTTCCAACTTCTGTTTTACTGGCCAAATTTAATTCTTTTCCGCTATTTTTATTGAGCGAAACTTCAAGATCCTCAATGAAAACGCCTAAAGTGATTTGGATTGATTGCTTTTCTTTTAAGTATTCTATTTCGCATAAACTTACATAATATTTGTGCATTGTAAAAGCAAACAATGGAAGTATAAATAAAATGACAATAATTTTTTTAAATTTCATAAAGGGTTAAATATTGTGGCTAATAAACAAAAAGTATTCCAAAAAAGCGTGATTTTAGTTACATAAACGCATTAATTTTTGATGGCATTGTAGGCTTCGCTTTCTTCCCTCAAAATTTGTATCACCTCCAATAAATTGTTTTTGTAAAATTCCGCAATAATATTTCTGTCTTCACAGTAGGCCAAAAAATGGTCGATTTTTTCTTCAGGAATATGCAGTTTGTCAGTAAAATAAGCCAAACCAAATTGTTTTATTATTTTTGATGGGAATAGTTTTTTGCGGGCAATTTCTCGTTTTAATCGTTGTTCTGCTTCATAAACAGGGTCAGGAAGCGGAATACTTCCTGAAGCTGGAGGAAAAAAACCAACATAAGGCGCTTTTTCTAAACCATGCAAATCGGGCGGCAACACCTTTTTTAAATCACCCGGGTTTATAACAAAAGTATGTTTTGGCAAGGTATCTTTTGGTACTTTTTTGATGTCGTAATTTAAATTTCCGGTTAACCCTTCTATAAAAACTTCATTCAGTTCATTAACGGACGGAATTAATTCGACCACTATTTTTTTATATTTTAGGAAGTTATCGGTTATTATTATTTCTTTTCTTTCATATTCAATCGATGAAAAAAGCAAAATATCATTTAAAGAAACCATCATTTCAAATTCGCCGTTGTCATTGCTTACGGTTCCCAATTTGGTGTTTAGGTTAACAATATGCACATTGCCAACTGCATTGTTGGAACTGATTATTTTTCCTGAAATGAGTGCGTATTTCTCTTGTGAAAAGCCCTTCATAGCAAAAAAAATAATGAAAAATAGGCTGGTTAGTTTTCTTTTCATATGAATCAAAGTTCGCTAAAGAAAATTTATAAAAATTGCCGGCAATTATAAACTTTTGTTAAGATTGAAAATTTGTACATTTGATAAAATTTTGTATAAATGAAAACATTATTGATTGCGAGCACTTCTACAGTGCATGGGAAAGGATATCTGGAATATATTTTACCCGAATTGGCCAAATTTTTTAAAGGTGTTAGTGAAATTCTGTTTATTCCTTATGCGCGACCTAGCGGAATTACGCACGATGAATATACTGAAGCGGCAAAAAAGGGTTTTGATAAAATTAATATTCGCATAAAAGGAATCCACGAATTTAGCAATCCGATTGATGCTGTAAATCAGGCAAAAGGAATTTTTGTTGGCGGAGGAAACACTTTTTTGTTGGTGAAGCAATTGTACGATTTAAAGTTGGTGTCAACCATTAAAAATGTGGTTGAAAACGGAACGCCTTACCTAGGAACCAGCGCAGGAAGTGTTATTTGCGGACTGACGATGCAAAACACCAACGATATGCCCATTATTTATCCGCCAAGTTTTGATGCGTTTGGTTTTATAAATTTCAATTTGAATTGCCATTATTTAGATCCGGATCCAAATTCAACGCATATGGGCGAAACAAGGGAAACCCGCATCAATGAATATCACACGCATAATAAAACGGCAGTTTTGGGAATTAGGGAAGGAAGTTGGCTACAACTAAAAGAGGGGAAAATAATTTTAAAAGGACCTTTAAATGCGCGTTTGTTTCAACAAAATAAGCCGGCAATTGAATTGTCGCCAGAGACCGATTTAAGTTTTTTAACGTAATTTTAGCGTCGTCGCAATAAGTTGCGCATCAGGCGATTTTTTTACTTTTTCAGAAAGAAGATTGTAAGCTTTGCTGATTCTGGCTGTGTCAAGTTTCGATGATTTCAATTGGTCGCTTAAAACCATGGCGGAAACACAAGAATCGCTGTTGTTTTTAACAAAATTAAAACTGAAATCGGTGAATTCTATTTCAATTTTTTTCAAGTCATTTCCTATTTCATCCAGTTTTTTGACATCATTTTCAAGACGTGCTTTTTGGAATCGGGGGAATAAATAATCAATTTTTTTAAAGATATTTTTGGAGGCCAATTTGTAATCGTACAATTTGGTGTTTAATTCCGAACCTTTAATAATAGGTTCATCAATTTGATCTGGATCAATAAAAATTTCAAAATTGGTATTTTCAATAATCAAAATGGCTGCTGCCGATGAATTTTCGAAAGATAAAATAAAACGTTCCGGATAGTCAACAATTCCTTGGAAAACAAAGTTATTATTCTCAATTTTAGCAGAATCAACAGCCTGAATGTCATTTCCAATAATTTTATTCAGATAAACCTTTTCCGATAAAAAAGATTTCAAGGTTCCTTTCAACAGAAATCCATTTTTATTGGCATCAGTTTCCTTTTCTGACTGACTTTTCGGATTATTGCAGCTGAAAATAAATAGGCCGATTAAACAAGCTGTAACTATCTTTTTCAATGCAATTTGCGTTTAAATTATAAATTTAATAATTTACATACTCAACAATTTCCAGTCCGTAACCTGTCATGCCAATTCGTTTTTTAACTGCTGGCGCATTAGACAAAACACGCAGTTTGCTAATTTCTAAATCGTGCAAAATTTGGGCACCAATACCAAAATCTTTATCATCGGGTTGAATTTGCGGCACTTTATGCTCCGTATTTTTTTGTGCTTCTTTTAGCAATGACAATCGATTGATAAGATCAAAGGATTGGTTTTCCTGGCTGATAAATACGGCGGCTCCTTTTCCTTCATCATTAATCATTTTAAAGATTTTAGAAAACTTATCGTCGGGTTTTGCGGTCAACAATCGAAGAATGTCATTATTTATCAAAGAGGAATTTACACGCACCAAAATTGGCTCATCTGCTTCCCAAGAACCTTTGGTCAACGCAATGTGAACTTGGTTGTTTGTGGTTTGTTTGTAGGCTCTCAATTGGAATTCGCCGAAACGGGTTTGCAATGTGAAATTTTCAATTTTATAGATTAGCGAATCATATTTCATGCGGTAAGCCACCAAATCTTCAATAGAAATAATCTTCAATTTAAATTTTTTGGCAACTTCCATTAATTGCGGCAAGCGCGCCATTGTGCCGTCTTCATTTAAAATTTCCACCAAGATTCCTGCCGGCTGAAAACCTGCCAAACGCGCTAAATCTATAGAAGCTTCCGTATGTCCGGTTCTGCGCAAAACGCCGCCTTCTTTTGCCCTTAACGGAAAAATATGGCCCGGTCGTCCAAAATCATCTGGTTTTGTTTCTTTTGAAGTGATAGCTTTTATGGTTTTAGCCCTGTCGTGGACAGAAATTCCGGTAGAGCATCCGCTTCCAATTAAATCAATGGAAACCGTAAATTGTGTATTGTGCAGAACGGTATTTTTGTTTACCATAAGCGGCAATCCAAGCTCATCGGCACGTTTTTCGGTTAAAGGCGCACAAATTAAACCCCTGCCATGCTGTGCCATAAAATTAATCATTTCAGGCGTAACGCATTCTGCAGCAGCTATAAAATCACCTTCATTTTCCCTGTCTTGGTCATCAACAACAATAATCATTTTCCCGATTTTGACATCTTCAATCGCTTCTTGTATGGTGTTAAGTTTAATTGTGCTTGTTGGAGTTTTCATTATTTAACTGAAATTTTTTCTGTGAATTTTATGAATATTTTTTGGGCTTTGTCAAACAGCGCATCAATTTTGAAGATGCCCATTCCTTGTGTAGCCCTTCTGGTGAGCAA
Organism: Lutibacter sp.; assembly: GCA_014859175.1. GTDB lineage: Bacteria > Bacteroidota > Bacteroidia > Flavobacteriales > Flavobacteriaceae > Lutibacter. The sequence continues at coordinate 9,905 of JACUUQ010000077.1, forward strand.
AAGGCCGAAAGGCAGCAATATTAATGTTGAAAGCCAACTTCCCAATACCGCTGAAATGGCACTTTCTTCTGATAAGTTTCTGCCCAATTGCGAGATGAAAAAATAAATGACAAAAATTGTAATTGCCATTATCATTGGCAATCCAAATCCGCCTTTTCGTATAATTGACCCTAATGGCGCGCCAATAAAAAACAATACAAGGCAGGCCAAAGAAAATGAGATTCTGTAATAAAATTCAAAATCGTAAAGGTTCAGGATCTTTCTCTTGTCTTTAAAATCTTTTATTTGATATTTATTTCTGTCAATAGTCCTGTTTAGCAATTGAATGGATTCGTTAAGCACCGTACTTTTATTGTTAAGGTTGAAATTATCCAATATTTCAGGCGCTAATTCCTTGTTTAATAAAGAATCAGGGTATTTGTATAATTTTTTGCCATGTATTGAATTGTAAAAAATATCGGCCCTATTTTGCGTGTAAGTGTCATATTCAATTTTATTTATTTTAGAAATTGAATCCAATTGAACTATACTTAACATCCCATGATGTTCTTTAACTTTTTCCTCGTTCAGCGTATCATCATCGCTAAAAGACGAGATGTCAATATTTATGGTGTACGTTTTAAAAGCTGCTTTGGAAGCAGGCATCTTTGCCCTGTCTTCCGGCATAATTACCCTGTTGAGGTGCTCTTCGTAATAATTCCCGTTTTCAAGGGTTAGCGTCATATATTTGCTTCCTTGTTCTGTGGAAATTGTGCCTTTTTCTGCAGTAATTACTTTTATTTTTCCTTTGTTGGCATTTAAATCGGCTATTTGAACATTTTTCAACAAGTTTTCTTCTTCTCCATATTTTTCATCAAACTTTATGCTAAAACCTGGAATTTCGGTATTAAATGCCCCTGGAACCAAGGCCAGAGCCGGTTTTTTCTTCTTCATGTTCAAATACAGATTTTTCTGTTTCAAGGTTGCCCACGGATAAATATTGTTTAAGAATATGAAGTTAAGTCCGCTTAAAAGCACAACTAAAATTACCAATGGCCTAATCACTCTTTTTAATGAAATTCCTGCGGATTTGATGGCGGCAAACTCATAATTTTCGGCCAAAGTACCCAAAGCCATAATGGAAGAAAGTAAAATACCGATAGGCAGCGCGGTAGGCGTAAGGATAAGCGCCAAATATCCCAAAAATTTTAAAATGAAAAATATATCGATGCCTTTTCCCGCAATTTCATCAAATGCCAGCCATAAAGCCTGCATTACCAAAACAAACAGCACCACAAAAAATGTGGCCAAAAAAGGCTGTAAAAAGCTTTTTAAAATGTATTTGTCAAATATTTTCAACGCTATTATTTTGGTTCAGAGATGGTGTATTTCTTTTGAGTTACGTATTTTACTCTGTCAAAGATAAAAAGGTTTTCTGATATAGGTTGATTTGTTTTGAAAGATCTTATATTTAATGTTGTAGTCGTTCCGTTTTCACCGGTTTCAATGATGTTGTAAATATGTTTGGTATTTGCGTCTATACCAATCAAAACGCTTTTAATATCTGAATTACTGTCGATTGGCGTTAGTTTTACATACTGTATTTTAACGCCTTTTATGGTTTTTAAGGCATCCATTTTAAAAGTATAGCCAGTTTTGTAAAAGGAAAACATTTTAGAAGGCGTAATGGTTTCTTCCTTTTTTTTCGATGGATTTTGAATGATGACCTCTTCATCTTCGTGAATGATCAGATAGACTTTTTTTCCGTCAAAAATTTGTTCTGTTCCCATATAATTAAGGTTGTACAAATTGCCTTTTAAAGTTACTGAGCCTCTTGTTTCCTGATGTACATTCGCTTCTTTGTTATCTAAATTATGGTTAAATTCAATGTAGATATTTTTATAACCTTCAATTTTTCCCGCAACTTCATCTAACAATGCTTTTGCTTTAGCCGCTTCTTGGCTAAATGAGGTTAAACTAATGAGTAAAAACGCTACTAAAAAT
>JACUUQ010000078.1 GCA_014859175.1 Lutibacter sp.
ATCGAATTGGGCATCAATGTTCCTACAGGAAAAGACTCTTTATCGATGAAACAAAAATACCCGGATGGTGAAGTAATTTCTCCGGGAACAGTGGTAATTTCTGCGGCCGGTCATTGCAATGATATTTCAAAAGTGGTTGAACCTTTAATTAAGGATTCGATAAATAACAAACTGTATTACATCAATTTATCTAACGACACTTATAAATTAGGAGGCTCGTCCTTTGGCCAGATTCACCACAAAATTGGAACTGAAACACCAACGATAAAAGATGCCGATAAATTTAAAATCGCGTTCAACACCATTCAAAAATTAATCAAAGAAGAACGAATTTTAGCCGGTCATGATATTTCTGCAGGAGGAATGATCACCACCTTGCTTGAAATGTGTTTCTCGCAGCAAACGCTTGGGTTAAACATTGACCTTACCGCTATTGCAGAAGCCGATACCGTAAAATTGCTTTTTGCAGAAAACAGCGGCATCATTTTCCAAAGTGCCGATGAAAAGGTGCCAGCTATTTTAACCAAAAACAACATTGTATTTTTTGAAATAGGTTTTGCCCATAAAAGTGATTGCGTAACCATCATCAATTTTGATGAAACACACACCTTCAATATTGCTGAATTGCGCGATGTTTGGTACGAAACTTCTTATTTGCTGGATCAAAAACAATGTGCCAACAACAAAGCGCTGGATCGTTTTGAAAATTATAAAAATCAGCCTTTACAATACGTATTTCCAAGCCATTTTACCGGTGCTTCGGCTCCGCTCAGCAACCTTTCTTTTGGGTCGCAAGCTCCTCAAAGGCCAAAAGCAGCCATTATTCGTGAAAAGGGAAGCAATTCTGAACGCGAAATGGCGAATGCGATGTATTTGGCTGGTTTTGACGTAAAAGATGTGCATATGACCGATTTAATCAGCGGACGTGAAACCTTGGAAGACATACAATTTATTGGTGCCGTTGGCGGATTCTCAAACTCGGATGTGTTGGGTTCCGCAAAAGGATGGGCAGGCGCATTTTTATACAACGAAAAAGCAAAAAACGCCTTGGATAATTTCTTCAAAAGAGAAGATACGTTGTCCGTAGGAATTTGCAATGGCTGTCAGCTTTTTATGGAACTGGAAGTCATTAATCCCGAGCATGAAGTTCACGGAAAATTACTGCATAACGAATCCCAAAAACACGAAAGCGGGTTTACTTCCGTAACCGTGCAGGAAAACAATTCGGTAATGCTTTCCACTTTGGCAGGCAGCACTTTAGGGGTTTGGATTTCACACGGCGAAGGAAAATTTAACTTGCCGATGGAAGAAAATGACTACAATATTGTGGCAAAATACGGTTATGATGCCTATCCGGCAAATCCAAATGGCTCCGATTATAACGTGGCGATGTTGAGCTCAAAAGACGGTCGCCATTTGGTGATGATGCCGCATATTGAGCGTTCCCTTTTTCAATGGAACTGGGCATACTATCCTGACGGCAGAAAAGATGAGGTTTCCCCTTGGGCAGAAGCTTTTGTGAATGCCAGAAAATGGTTAACTAAGCAATAAAACGAAGCTGTCTTAAAATAAAATTTTCATCAAGAGAAACAAATTTCAGGTTTAAATAATGATTAATGCCCTGCATGATGAGATTCTGAAATTGAAGATTTACGTGCTGAGTCTAAATAAAAGACAGCACGTAAATAAATTCAGAATAAATAATTTAAGGATTTTTTAAACAGTTTTTTATTTATAATATTTTTTTTTAAAATAGAACATCCTAAGGAGACTGTTATTTAAAACGGTCCCTTTACCATAATTCCATAGGAACCTTCACAATGAAAACACCGAAAAAATACCAGTTTATAATTGATTAAGGAAGAGCGCTGCATACCTATGGAATTCCTTCCTATAAAATTCAGACCTATTTAACCAAAGTTGCAAAAACCCAGGGAATAAATGGAACCTTTATGGATTTACCCACATGGATAAACTATGCTTTTTATGAAGATGAAGGTGAACATACCTATAATTATTTAGAATGCCTTCCTCCTGGCGTCTTAAACTTGGGAGCATTGTCACGTGTTGAGGAAGTCACCAATAAAATAATAGCCAAGGAGATGAGTCATTCTGAGGTGGAAAATGAATTGCAATTAATCAAAAATGAAACAAAAAAAATAAATCATGTACTGCTAACTCTCTCCTATTCAATTGCCGCAGGAGCCTTTAGTTTAATGATTGGCACCAATTGGGTTTCATTTATTTTTGCGCTGCTATTAGGGGCATTGGTTTATTTAATCGTGTATTTATCCAGTAAATCAAGCTATGTAGAGACTGTTTTAGAATCATTAATTTCTTTTGTGGTTACCATACTCGCCTGTCTGATCTATTTGGTTTTCCCCGAATTTAATGTCGGCATCACCATACTGTCGGCCATTATAGTTTTTATTCCCGGATTGGCAATTACAACAGCTTTAGAAGAAATTACTGCAAAAAATCTGGTCTCCGGCGTTGCTAAATTATTCGATTCAATTATTTCATTATTTAAACAATTTTTCGGCGTTTTATTGGGTTTGGCAGTTATGTCATCCGTAATTGACATTAAGCTTTTAGTTCATATCTCAGACCTGCCGCGATGGATTATGTTTTTCGGAATTCCGCTGTTTTCAATTGGCCTTTTGGCTATTTTTCAGGTTCGTAAAAAGGATATGTTTTTAGGAGTGCTCACTGGCGTTTTCGTTTTTTTTATTACCGCGATACTTTCAGGATCAGGTGTTTTACTAAGTACTTTTTTTGGAACAATAGCAGCAGTTGCAATTAGTAGTTTATTTAGCAGATATACCAAATCTCCAAAAACAGTTTATCTGACACAAGGTCTTGTGATGCTTGTTCCCGGCAGTAAATCCTTTCTGGGACTTAGCAACTCATTCTTAAACTCCTCAATTATCACTGCTGATAATTTATACGAACAAGTGGCTTTTATTTTAATGGGAATCATTGGCGGATTGTTATTTGCCGGCGTTTTTAGAAATCAGCAAGGAACAAAATAACCAGCATAAGGTGCTTTATTTATTCAAAAGACGGCACTTGCATTTACGAATGCCCTAAAATGGTTGGAAAATAAATTTTAGCCCATAGAACTGGCCAAAATCTAAAAAAGGATTTCATTTTTTGTGAAATCCGTTTTTATTTCTATTTTGCGCCATCAAACATAGTTTATGGCAGAAAATTGTACACGATTATTCGATTTTGCTTACCACCAATTGGCAACCAATCCGCAGGAAAAGTGTTTTAATACCAAAGTTGGAGATCGGTGGATTTCAACTTCCACCCAAAGCTATATCAATCAGGCAAACTGCATTAGCAGGGCTTTGTTGCGGCTGGGCGTAAAACCCAACGATAAAATTGCGGTGGTAACTTCCACAAATCGCATTGAATGGAGCATTTTAGACGTGGCCGTTTTGCAAATCGGCGCGGTGAATGTGCCCTTATACCCTACCATTTCTTCCAGTGATTTTCAATACATCATCAACCATTCAGATGCCGTTTTATGCTTTGTTTCTGATTCAGCTCTTGCAAAAAAAGTTTCAAAAATTAAAGACCAAACCCAAATAAATGCTATTTATTCATTTGATGAAGTGGAAGGGATTTCAAACTGGAATTCTTTGCTGAAATTGGGTGAAGACGAAAGCAATCAATCCGAAGTGGAATTGTTAAAAAAACAAGTTCCCAACACCAATTTGGCAACCATCATTTACACTTCCGGAACTACGGGCACACCAAAAGGCGTGATGCTTTCCCATAAAAATATTGTGGAAAACACCTTTACCAGCGCCAAAGGATTAGATTTTACGCCTGGCAACTATATGGTTTTAAGCTACTTGCCTATTTGCCATATTTTTGAACGCTTTGCTTTGTATTATTATCAGTATATGGGATTTGAAGTTTACTTTGCAGAATCCATCGATAAACTGGGCGACAATTTGAAAGAAGTAAAACCGCATTTTATTCCGGTTGTACCACGTTTGCTTGAAAAAATATACGACAAAATTGTGGACAAAGGAAGTCATTTAAAAGGGATCAAGCGTTTGCTTTTCTTTTGGTCGCTTAACTTAGGAAAAAAATACGAACCTTATCAAAAAAATGGCTGGTGGTATCATTTTCAGCTAAATATTGCCAACAAGTTTGTTTTTAGCAAATGGCGTGAAGCCTTGGGCGGTAATATCAAGTTTTTAGTCTCGGGGAGCGCTCCGCTTCAGCCGGCGTTAATCAGGATTTTTACGGCTGCGGGCATTCCGGTTTTTGAAGGTTACGGAATGACCGAAACCTCTCCCGGAATTTCCATCAACGATTTCAGAAATAAAGGATTTAAAATTGGAACCGTGGGAAGAATTTTGGATGATATGGAAGTCAAAATTGCCGAAGACGGCGAAATATTGGTGAAAGGTTCCAATGTGATGATGGGTTATTATAAAAACGAAGCATTAACCGGCGAAACCATCATAAATGGTTTTTTGCACACGGGAGATATTGGTGAATTGGATGCCGACGGATTTTTAAAAATCACCGATCGCAAAAAAGAAATGTTTAAAACATCGGGCGGCAAATACATTGCGCCATCGGCTATTGAAGGATTTTTGAAAGAATCCCGTTTTATAGAGCAGGCAATGGTGATTGGAGAAGGCGAAAAAATGCCGGCCGTTATCATTCAGCCTCATTTTGATTTTTTGTTGGTCTGGGCAAAACGGAAAGAAATTAAATTTGACGGTTCAAATCAAGCCATTATTCAACATAAAAAAGTGCTGAAACGCCTTCAAAAGGAAATTGATTTTGTCAATGAGAAATTGGGTAAATGGGAGCAGATTAAAGCCTTCGAACTGACTCCGGAAATTTGGAGCACAGAAAATAATTTACTCACGCCCACCCTTAAAATGAAGCGAAAAATTATTTTACAAAACTATACGCATCTTTACAAAAATATCTACAAGAGTTAATTTTCACGAATGCAACAAACATTCTTGTGAATTCCCTTTAATTTTTATACTTTGCAAGAACAATTTTCAACCCAAATAAAAATGCCTAGAGAAATTACCCGATTGTTCGATTTCGCCTACTACCAACTCGAAAAATACAATTTAGATAACGCTTTTACCACAAAATACAATGGAAAATGGGTGTCGACTTCAACCCGTGAATATATAGATAAAGCCAATGCAATCAGCAGGGGATTGTTGCGATTGGGCGTAAAGCCCGGCGATAAAATTGCCGTTATCACTTCGGCAAACAGAACAGAGTGGAATATTTTGGATATTGGAATTATGCAGGTGGGCGCCATCAGCATTCCTATTTACCCAACAATTTCTAAAGAGGAGTATGCTTATATTTTTAATCATTCCGAAGTTATATATTGTTTTTTGTCCGATTCCGTGCTTTATGAAAAAGCAATTTCAGCTAAAAAAAACACACCTTCTTTAAAAGAAATCTATTCCTTTGATGAGATTGAAGGCTGCCAAAATTGGCAAGAAGTGTTGGCGCTTGGAAAAGACGAAAGTAACCAGCCGGAAGTTGAAGCAGCAAAAGACCGCGTAAAATCGTCGGATTTGGCGACCATTATTTACACTTCAGGAACCACGGGAAAACCAAAAGGGGTGATGCTTTCCCACAACAATATTGTTACCAATGTATTGGACAGTTTTCCGAGATTGCCACTGATTTTAGGAGCCACAAAAACCTTGAGTTTTTTGCCGGTTTGCCATATTTTTGAACGCATGCTGCATTACTTATATCAATACTCCGGAACTTCCATTTATTTTGCGGAATCCCTTGAAAAACTTGGAGAAAACATCAAAGAAACAAACCCAAATTTAATGTCGGTGGTACCGCGTTTGCTGGAAAAAATTTACGACGGCATTATCGCAAAAGGAGCTGAATTAAAAGGAATAAAAAGAATTTTGTTCTTTTGGGCGGTTGAATTGGGCTTAAAATATGAGCCTTACGGTAAAAACGGTCTGTTCTATGAAATGCAATTGGCTCTTGCCAATAAATTAATATTCGTGAAATGGCGCGAAGCTTTGGGCGGAAATTTAACCACCATGGTTTCAGGAAGCGCGGCATTGCAGCCGCGTTTGGCCAGGGTATTTTCTGCCGCAAAAATGCAGGTAATGGAAGGTTACGGACTTACGGAAACATCGCCGGTAGTATCGGTAAATATGTATAAAGGCCATTTATTTAAAATTGGAACTGTGGGAAAACCCATTGACAATGTGGAAGTTAAAATAGCCGAAGACGGCGAAATATTGATTAAAGGCCCTAATATAATGCTTGGTTATTATAAAGACCCTGAAAAAACGGAAAGCATTATGACTGGAGAATATTTCCACACAGGAGATAAAGGAGAAATTGACGCAGACGGATTCCTGAAAATAACCGGACGTAAAAAAGAGATATTTAAAACATCTGGCGGAAAATACATTGTTCCTGCGTTGCTTGAAAATCAGATGAAACAATCGCGATTTATTGAGCAGATTATTGTGATTGGCGAAGGCCAGAAAATGCCGGCGGCCATTATTCAGCCTAACTTCGATTTTTTAAGAAAATGGGCGAAAATACACCACGAACCAATACTGCAAAATAACCAGTATTTAATTGAAAATCCGATTGTTATAGAACGTATTCAGCAAGAAATTGATGAAGGCAACAAAAATTTCGGCAAGTGGGAAATGATCAAAAGATTTGAGCTCACCCCAGAAATTTGGGGAATTGACAATGGTTTGTTGACCCCTACAATGAAACCAAAACGCGATGAGATTATTTTGAAATACAAACATCTTTACAATAAGATATATGAGATAAAGGAATAAGTTATTTGTTATATGTTATGTGTTATACGTTATAAGTTATATGTTGTTATTTGTTTTAAAAACTTGAAACAAGAAAATAAAAACCTTTAATATTTAACTTTTCCTTTTAACATTTAACCTATAACTTTTCAACATTTAACTTTTAACATCTAACTTTTAATAATTACTTTTACCATCCGAATAAAAAAATAATATATGGAACATTTTGTAGTATCAGCCCGTAAATACCGACCTCAAACTTTTGAGGATGTGATTGGGCAACAAGCCATTACAAACACGCTTGAAAATGCTATAAAAAACAACCATTTGGCTCAGGCATTGTTGTTTACGGGTCCGAGAGGCGTTGGAAAAACGACTTGTGCACGGATTTTGGCAAAAAAAATAAACCAGGCAAGCGGCGGTGATCTTGATGAAGATTTTGCTTTTAACATTTTTGAATTGGATGCCGCTTCAAACAATTCGGTTGACGACATTCGGAATTTAAACGACCAAGTTCGCATTCCGCCCCAAGCCGGAAAATATAAGGTATATATTATTGATGAGGTTCATATGCTTTCATCGGCCGCTTTTAACGCGTTTTTAAAAACCTTGGAAGAACCGCCGGCACACGCCATTTTTATTTTGGCAACCACAGAGAAACACAAAATAATACCAACCATACTTTCACGATGCCAGATATTTGATTTTAAGCGTATTGGCGTGTTGGACACCAAAAAATATTTGGAAAAAATAGCCATTCAGGAACATATTGATGCAGAAGATGACGCTTTGCACATTATTGCCCAAAAAGCCGATGGCGCTTTGCGTGATGCGCTTTCCATTTTCGACCGTGTGGTAAGTTTTTCGGGCAAAGAATTGACCCGCAAAGCAGTTACCGAAAACTTGAATGTGCTGGATTACGATGAATATTTTAAAACAACCGATTTGTTGCTCGACAATAACATTCCGGAAGTGTTGGTGCATTTCAATACCATTTTATCGAAAGGTTTTGACGGAAATCACTTTATCACCGGATTGGCTTCCCATTTTAGGGATTTGTTGGTGAGCAAAGATAAAATTACTGTTGAATTGCTGGAAGTTGGCGACAATGCCAAAAAGAAATATTTAAGTCAGGCCGAAAAATGCGACTTGAAATTTTTATTGCAGGGAATTGAATTGGCAAACGACTGCGATTTGAAATACAAAAGCAGCAAGAATCAGCGATTGCTGGTTGAACTAACTTTGATGCAACTGGCCTCCGTCACTTTCGACGGAGAAAAAAAAAATAGCAAACCTTATATAATTTCGGCGGTTGTTTTTAGGTCGAAAATCGCAAAAAAAAGCAGTGCGAAATTTATAAAAGAAGAAATTAAGGTTGTTGCAAAGCAAGAAATTTCAACAATTAAAAAAGTTGAGGAAATCGAGAAACCTAATGTTGATTTGGTTAAACTTGATTTGGCCAACACGCCGAGAAGATCCTCTGGCCTATCCTTAAAAAGTTTAAAAACAAAAGCAGAAGTTGCAAAAATTGAAGTTGATTTTGAAGAAGTTGACGGATTGCCTGCGGATGATTTTTCTGAAAGCAAATTGTTGCTGCTTTGGGAAGAATACATCAATTTATTGACAGATGAAGGCAAGAAAAGCGTTGCCTCGATTATGAATTCGAATGTGCCCAGACTGGAAAACGGAATGATTCATTTTCAGTTGCCGAATGCGATGATGAAAGACCAGCTTGACCGCGCTAAATTTCCATTGGTAAAATATTTGCGTGAAAAACTGAACAATTATAAATTGGATGTTGTTGTTGATGTTAATGAAGAAGAAACCAGGAAATATGCGTATACACCCGATGAAAAATACCTGAAATTGAAAGAAAAGAATAGCGCGATTGAATTGCTGAAAAAGACTTTTGATTTGGATATTTAAAAAAGTAAATTTTAGATTTTAGATTTACGAATTACGATTGTTCGCTTGGGAAGACATATTTTGAATGTTAAATTTTAAATTGTTTGTGATTCAATAAAAATACTTTCAAACAAAATTGCATTTAACCGCAATGAGCGCAAAGGTAAATCGCAAAGGACGCCAAGAAATTTAATTAATTATTGTGTTAGGGGTTGTAGGGGAAAACCTTTTTGCGCTTTTTCTGCGAAAAAAGTTTGGAACGAAAGACCCGACCCGCCAGTTGGCGGGGAACACCCAAATAAAACCCATAAATTAACCATAAATTTAATGCCTTATGTTAGGTTTAAAACTTCCTACAGACCCGCGCTGGGTGAACATTGCCGAAAAAAATATCGATGAAATTTTGATAGATCACGCGCACTGCGAGCTGAAAGCGGCTTCAACGGCGAGCTCGTTGATTATGAGCTTTCCGGAATATTCGGACTTGGTGACGGAAATGGTTGCGTTGGTGAAAGAGGAAATGAGCCATTTTAAAATGGTTCACGAACGATTATTGAAACGGGACGTGATTTTGGGACACGACAGAAAAGATGTTTATGTGAATAATTTGCTGAAATTTTTCCCGAAAGGCGGCAGCAGAACCACGCAATTGGTGCACAGATTGTTGTATGCGGCGCTTATTGAGGCGCGGAGCTGTGAGCGTTTCAGGCTGTTGTCGGAAAACATAAAAGACCAGGAACTGGCCAAATTTTACCGCGATTTAATGGCTTCGGAAGCAAATCATTATACCTTGTTTTTAGGTTTTGCACGCAAATATGGCGACCGCGAAGAAGTGGATAAAAAATGGAACGATTTGCTGGAGTTTGAAGCCGAACTGATGAAAGATTTGGGAACGCAGGAAACGATTCACGGGTGATTTTCATTTGAAAATCAATTTTGAATAATGAATTTTAAATTATTTTTAAACTGAACAAACCAATAAGTTTAAGTAGCATAAACAATTAAACAATTTGTCACCCTGAGCGCAGTCGAAGGGAAACCATTAAACGACTTATAAAATGTTCAGCAAAGAGGAATCGGCACAGTTAAGGAAGGAATTTTGGACGAGTTTTGGGAAATCATTTCCGAGAAAATGGTTGTTGTACAACACGCAGATTAAAGATTTCAGCTTTAAGTTTGTGGCCGATAAGAACAAAGCATTGGTTTGTTTGGATATTGAATCGTTCGACAAAAATAAAAATCAGCTGCTTTTTGACCAGATTTTGGCTTTAAAAACCATTCTTGCCGACGACTATTTACCGGAAATTATTTTTGATGATGCTTACACTTTGGAAAACGGCAAAACAATTCACCGAATTTATGTGGAACATAAGAAAGCATTTAACATTCACAACAAAAATACCTGGGGAAATGCTTATACTTTTTTTAATGTCGCGATGAATCAGTTTGAGCTATTTTACGAGGATTTCGAGGATTTTATTAAGCGGGCGGTTTATAGTTGAAAATAAATTTTGAATGTTGAATTTTAAATTTTGAATTATTTTTAACATCAACTATTACCCACTAAACATAAAAATTAAACGCCTCAACAAATAAACAACTACACGATTAAACAGTTAAACAATTAAACGCCTAAACGATTAAACATTTAATTAAACAATAAACCGTAATTTTGCACCTATGAACAATTCCATTATAAACGACACCATTATTGCTTTGGCCACCTCATCGGGTGTTGGCGCCATTGCGGTTATTCGTTTATCGGGTAAGGAATCGATTGAAATTGTGAATCGGTTTTTCGTTTCAAAATTCGGGAAAAAAGATTTAAGCAAGGTAAAATCGCATACCATTCATTTGGGAAATATTGTGGATGAAAATCGGGTGATCGATGAAGTTTTAGTATCGGTTTTTAAGAATCCGCATTCCTATACCGGCGAAAATGTAATGGAAATAAGTTGCCACGGCTCTGTTTATATTCAGCAGGAAATGATACAGTTGTTTATTAAGAATGGCGTTCGAAACGCAAATCCCGGCGAATTTACGTTGCGCGCTTTTCTGAACGGAAAAATGGATTTAACCCAAGCCGAAGCTGTTGCCGATTTAATTTCTTCCAATTCTGCAGCTTCGCACCAGGTGGCTTTGCAACAAATGCGTGGCGGTTTTAGCAATGAAATTAAAAATCTGCGTCAGCAATTGCTGAATTTTGCCAGCTTGATTGAACTGGAACTCGATTTTTCTGAAGAAGATGTTGAATTTGCCGACAGGGCCGAATTTAACAGATTGGTTGAAAAAATAAGTATGGTGTTAAAAAGGCTGATCGATTCTTTTGCTTTGGGAAATGTGCTGAAAAACGGCATTCCGGTAGCCATTGTGGGTGAACCAAACGTGGGGAAATCGACGTTGCTGAATGCCTTGCTGAATGAGGAAAAAGCGATTGTAAGCCATATTGCAGGAACCACAAGAGATGCCATTGAAGATGAAATTGTCATTGACGGCGTTGCCTATCGTTTTGTGGATACCGCGGGAATAAGAACCACGGAAGATGTTGTTGAAAGTTTGGGCATTCAAAAAACATTCGAAAAAATTGAACAGGCACAACTGGTTATTTACGTTTTTGATTTGGAAAAAATTAAAAACAATCAATTGACACTTTCAGGAATTTTGGAAGAAATTAAAAAGATAAAAGACAACTACCCGAACAAACAATTGTTGATTATTGCAAATAAAGTGGATGTTGCCGGTGCTGAATTGATCGAAAAAACATCCGAAGCTTTTCAAAACGCTTCACTCCTGTTTTTATCGGCAAAAGAGAAAATGGGAATTCTTGAGCTTACTTCCACCCTAACCCATTTGGCCAACAAAGGCGCTTTAAGCAACAACGAAACCATTGTGAGCAATTCGCGCCATTTTGAGGCGTTAAACAACGCTTTAAAAGCGATTAAAGAAGTGCAAAAAGGAATTGACAGCAATATAAGCGCCGACTTGTTTGCCATTGACATTCGCCAGGCATTGTTTCATTTAGGCGAAATTACCGGTGAAGTCACCACCGAAGATTTGTTGGGAAATATTTTTGCTAATTTTTGTATTGGAAAGTAGCTATCCTTCTCTTATTTGCTAACTATCTCTATTTCTTGTATTTAAATAATTCTTTTAACATTTAT
>JACUUQ010000079.1 GCA_014859175.1 Lutibacter sp.
GGATGAGCACGGCGGCATAATTTTGGAACAGCTTAAAAAATTGGGTGCTTCCTGTGATTGGGAACGAACAAGGTTCACAATGGATGAAGATTTAAGCGAATCTGTCATTAAAGTTTTTATCGATTTATATAAAAAAGGGCTGATTTATCGCGGTTACCGAATGGTAAATTGGGATCCTTCCGCAAAAACAACCTTGTCTGATGAAGAAGTAATTTACGAAGAAAAAGCAGGGAATCTATATTATCTGAAATATAAAATTGAAGGCAGCACTGATTTTTTAACCATCGCAACCACGCGTCCTGAAACAATTTTTGGTGATACAGCCATTTGTATCAATCCGAATGATCCGCGTTTTTCGCATTTAAAAGGCAAAAACGCCATTGTTCCCATTGCCAATAGGGTAATTCCGATTATTGAAGATGACTATGTTGATATTGAATTTGGTACAGGTTGTTTAAAAGTTACGCCTGCGCACGACCCCAATGATAAAATGTTGGGCGAAAAACACCAATTGGAAGTGATTGATATATTTAACGATGACGCCACATTGAATTCTTTTGGTTTGCATTACGAAGGAAAAGACCGATTTGTGGTTCGAAAAGAAATCACCAAGGAATTGGAAAATATAGGCAGTTTGGCCAAAATTGAATCTTATGTCCATAAAGTGGGAACTTCCGAAAGAACCAAAGAAGTTATTGAACCAAAAATTTCTGCCCAATGGTTTTTGAAAATGGATAGCATTGTGAAACCAGCTTTAAAAGCGGTTTTGGAAGATGAGGAAATTCATTTCTTCCCAAAACATTATAACAGCACTTATCGCCACTGGTTAGAAAATATAAGGGATTGGAATATCTCTCGCCAACTTTGGTGGGGACACCGCATTCCGGCTTATTTTTACGGTGACGGCGTAAACGATTTTGTGGTGGCTAAAACGATAGAAGAAGCGGTAAAATTGGCTTCTGATATCCTCGGAAAAAATCTAACATCAGCTGATATTACACAAGATGCAGATGCGTTGGACACTTGGTTTTCCTCTTGGTTGTGGCCGATTTCTGTTTTCGACGGAATCAGATTTCCCGACAATGAAGAAATTAACTATTATTATCCGACCAACGATTTGGTGACCGGACCTGATATTATTTTCTTTTGGGTGGCCCGTATGATTTTTGCCGGATATGAATTCAGAAACGAAAAACCTTTTACCAATGTTTATTTTACAGGAATTGTGCGCGATAAACAAGGCCGAAAAATGTCGAAATCCCTGGGAAATTCTCCAGATCCCATTGAGTTGATTGAAAATTTTGGCGCAGATGGCGTTCGTGTGGGAATGTTGTTGTGTTCGGCAGCAGGAAATGATTTGTTGTTCGATGAAGATTTGGTGGCGCAAGGAAGAAATTTCTCCAATAAAATTTGGAATTCTTACCGTTTAATTAAAGGATGGGAAGTATCTGACAACATAGAACAACCAAAAGCTGCCAAAGTGGCCATTGAATGGTACAATTCGAAATTTCAGCAAGCCTTGGGCGAACTTGAAAAATCTTTTGAACAATATCGCATCAGTGAAGCTTTAATGATTACCTATAAACTAATTTGGGATGATTTCTCTTCCTGGTTTTTGGAAATGGTAAAACCTGAATATCAGCAGCCAATTGATGCCAAAACATACAATGCTGTGGTTGGTTTCTTGGAAGACAATTTAAAAATATTGCATCCTTTTATGCCGTTTTTATCAGAAGAAATCTGGCAGGAAATTACAGAAAGAACTCCTGAAGAAGCGTTGATTATTGCTGAATATCCAAAATTTACTGCAGTAAACGAAGACTTGATAAACGATTTTAAATTTGCTTCAGAAGTAATTTCCGGAATAAGATCCATCAGAAAAGACCGGAATATTGCCTTTAAATATACGATTGATCTTTTGGTGATCAATAATGAAAATACAAGCAATTATTTTGATGCGGTGATTGAAAAACTGGGCAATATTGCTTCTCTGACTTATGTTTCAGACAAAGTGGAAGGTGCTTTAAGTTACCGCGTAAAATCGAATGAGTATTTTATTCCGATGGAAGCTGAAATCAATGTGGAAGCCGAAAAAGCCAAATTATTGCAAGAACTAAAATATACAGAAGGTTTTTTGCAATCGGTTCAAAAGAAACTGGGCAACGAACGTTTTGTGAGCAGCGCCCCGGAACAGGTTATCACAAACGAACGCAACAAAGAAGCCGATGCGTTGGCAAAAATTGAAATGATAAAAGCGAGTTTGAAAAGTATAGCCCCCTAAAAAGCCCCCTAACCCCCGAAGGGGGAATAGAAAATTTAAAATTTAAAAGGTTAAAAATAAACTTCAACAGTTTAATTTTAACCTTTTTTTAATTCTTTCCTTTATCATTTTTCCCGGTCTAATAAGAGTTCCCCCTTCGGGGGTTAGGAGGCTAAACTTTCGACATCACAAATTCCATCACCTCTTTTTCAACGGCAAGCGCTTTTTTATAAATGACCTCACTTTTTGCTATAATTTCTTCGGCAAAAACCCTGTCTTTGATGTCTTTTGCATTAATTCTTACATTAAAGTAAGCACCAACAACGGCGGTTCTTGCGCACAAGACGCCAACTCCGGCATCGGAAATGGAACTTTGCATGCCTTCTTTTAGCATCACCTGCATCACTTCCATAGAATTATAAGCGGTTTCCATCACCTGAAACGGAATTTCAGTGGCGTAAATTGTCGCTTTTTCTATCGCTTGCCTGCGTGCTTTTTTTTCTTCATCGGTCACTTTCGGCATTCTGAATCCGTCGATAATTTTATTAAAAGCGTTGGTGTCTTCATCCACCAATTGCAATAATTTATTTTTGTAGGTCTGGCCCTTTACAGCCCAATCGGAATAAAATTCCCATTTGTCGTCCCAACCGGCTTTGTGCGCCGATAAATTGGCAACCATGGTTCCCAATGAAACGCCTAAAGTGCCAACATAAGCGGAAATTGAACCGCCTCCTGGCGCGATGGATTCTGCGGCAGTTTCTTCGGCAAATCCGCTCACTGTCAGGTCAATCAGTTTTTTTGTGTCGTCTTTAAGCAAATATTCAATAATTTTTTCATTAGGGTTGAAAGGTTTTAAATCATCCAAACCCAAAGATTTTACGGCGATTTTAATTTTCTCAGCTTCTGAAATCCCTAAAGAACGTTCTTGTTTGCGTAAAAAATAATCTCCGGCATCCAACAATGCTTTTAACGGAATCAATCCAATCAATTCCGATCCCGTGATGCGCAAACCTCTTTCAATAGCACATTTTTCGGTTTCATCAAAGGCAATGTGCATTGGCGTGATGTTGATATTTGTCAAATTATAGGAAATTTGTGCAATTCCGTATTCTTCAATATACCAGCCAATTCCTTTAACGGCTTTTAATTTTCCGGGAATCCGAACAGGTTCTCCATTTTTATCGAGCAGCACTTTTCCTGAAACGCCGTTTTCATATTTTACCCTTCCTGCTTCACGAATATCAAAAGCGATAGCATTTGCGCGTCTGGTTGAAGAGGTATTTAAATTAATATTGTAAGCAATTAAAAAATCGCGTGCAGATATCGCAATAGCGCCCGATTTTACCACAGTTTCGTTAAATTCTGCCGGACCGAAATCGGGTTTCCATTCCGGATTTGCCAATTTTTCTTTTAATCCTTCATATTCTCCGGCACGGCAGCTGGCCAAGTTTTTACGTGTTTCACTTGTTGCGGCATTTTCGTAATAGTAACCGGGAATTCCCAATTCTTTTCCAACGCGTTCCCCCAATTTATGGGCGTAAACTGCTGCTTCCTCTAAAGTAATTCCGGAGATTGGTACGAGCGGACAGACATCGGTGGCGCCAAAACGCGGATGCTCGCCGGAATGTTTGCTCATATCAATTAGTTCTGCTGCTTTTTTGATCAGCCTAAACGCAGCTTCAATCACATTTTCCGGTTCGCCTACAAAAGTAATTACGGTTCTGTTGGTTGCTTTTCCGGGGTCAACATCCAATAATTTAACGCCTTCAACAGCTTCAACAACGGCCGCAATGGCGTTTATTTTGGCAATATCGCGTCCTTCACTGATATTTGGTACGCATTCTATCAATTGTTTGTTCATTTTTTTTTCAATTTACAGGTCAAATTTAGGCAGTATATTTCATTTTTTTAGCATTCTTTTTGAAATAAATCAGGCACAATTGAGCGGTTTGGCTAATTAGTTTTATTTTTGTTTGAATTATAAATCCAATCTCTTTTAAATGAAGAAAGTATTAATTACCGGAATGGCTGGTTTTATTGGCCATCATTTGGCAAAACTGTTGGTGAAATCGAATTATGAAGTGGTTGGATTGGATAATATTAACGATTATTACGATCCGCAATTAAAATATGCGCGTTTAAAAGACTTGGGTTTTGAAACTGAAACCATCGAATACAATAAGCTTCAAAAATTGTCCGGAATTTCTTTTATTAAACTGGATTTAACAGACTTAATTCCCTTAAAAAATCTCTTCAAAGAACAGCAATTTGATTTTGTGGTGAATTTGGCGGCGCAAGCAGGGGTGAGGTATTCCTTGGAAAATCCGCACGCTTACGTGGACAGTAACATTACCGGATTCTTAAATATTTTGGAGAGTTGCAGGGCTTTTCCTGTGGAACATTTATTGTTTGCTTCGTCAAGTTCTGTTTATGGGCTGAGTGAAGAAATTCCTTTTCAGGAAGACAATTGTGCCGATCATCCGCTGGCGATGTATGCCGTCAGCAAAAAAGCCAATGAAATGATGGCGCATTCTTACGCAAATTTATACAACATTCCTTCAACCGGATTGCGGTTTTTTACGGTGTATGGCCCTTGGGGACGGCCAGATATGGCGTTGCATATTTTTACGAAAGCCATTGTTGAGGATAAAGAATTTGAAGTGTTCAACAACGGAAATATGAGCCGCGATTTTACCTATGTTGGCGACATTGTTGAAAGCATAAGGCGTTTGTTGCCATTGGCGCCAAAAGCAAATAATCCGGCGTTTAACGCCAAAAAACCAATACCTTCAAAAAGCACAAAACCTTATCAGTTATTCAATATTGGCAATAACAGTCCGGTTGCGTTAATGGATTTTATAAAAGCCATTGAAAAAGCGTTGGGTAAAAAAGGAAAAATAGTATTTAAACCAATGCAGCCGGGCGATGTGCAAAGCACTTATGCCAATGTTGAGAGTTTATTCAACTACATTAATTTTAAACCGCAAACCAATTTGGAAGACGGAATTAAAGCCTTTGTGGAAAAATATTTGGAATTGCATTCGTAGTTTATTTGCATTAATTCTTTTTATAGCAGTCATTTAAATTGTTTTTTTGGCGTTCCCCTGCGGGTCGGGCTATACGTTCCAACCTTTTTTCGGTTATAAACCTCAAAAAGGTTTTCCGCTTTTATCCCTATCGCAAATAATGCTGAAAACAGCGTTTAGTGGTTTATTTTAAATTTTTCAGATAAAAAAAGAAGGTGTATTTCTCAAAAACACACCTTCTTTTTATTAGTTAAAATTTAAATTTTATAGTTTAAAACCAATTCTTCCGAAGAAATAAGCCCCGTCAGAACCCATTTGAACAGAATCCATTAATCCGCCTTGGTCGGTCCAGCCATCAAATTGTGGTGTTGCATATTGGTTAAAAATGTTATTTCCGCCAATGGTGAATGTAAATGATTTAGAAATTTCATAAGATAAGCTTAAATCCACAATCATTTTCTTTTTGTAAACATCTGTTGCAACAGCGTATAAATCATTGGCTTCCGCAAGAGTAGTTGCCGGTGTGTCAACCCATTGGAAATCCTGCAATTTCACCTCACTAAATTGTGTTAAATTCACGTTTGCATTGAATTTTTTATGGGTATAGCCCATATTTAACCCAAATTTATAATCAGGGGCGGCAGCTTCAAGATAGGCACGTGAAAACGGACTAAAGAAAGTGTATTCATTAAGGCTTCCATTGTGAATTTTTTCAATTTTTAAATCGTTTATATTTCCTGTTAAACCAATATTGAAGGAATTATTGGCATCAAATGATCCATTGTAGGTAAAAACTAAATCGAGCCCTTGCGTTCTTGTGTCCACGCCATTGGCAAAAAACTGTGCTGCTTCAACGCCGGGAATTCCAAGTCCGGAAGCATCAAAATTGTCTGTTAAAACAACCCTGTCGTCCACATTTATTGAATAAGCATCAACAGTTGCCGTAAATCCGCCTTTTTTATAGGTAAATCCAATGCTTCCGTTGAACGCTTTTTCTTCAGTCAATTGATCAATGCCAAAGCCTTTTGTAACGGTGCTGTTGTTTGCGGAAAGCAATGATGTCAATGATTCCCCGTTCACAATATTTGTAAAAATTAAATTATAATACAATTGGGCTAAAGAAGGCGCTCTAAAACCGGTAGATATTGAACCACGAAACGACAGGTTTTCATTTACTTTAAGCCTGCTGGCCAATTTATAGTTAAAAGTGCTTCCAAAATCGCTGTAATCTTCATAACGCAACGCTAAGGCTGCCATAAAACTTTCGCTTAAATTAAATTCAGAATCTACGTAAACACCCAAATTTCTTCGGCTCCTGTCAACTTCATTATCAGGGCTATAACCTGGGAATCCTTGGGAACCGCCAGGAAGATCATCTCCATTAGCATCAAAAGCAACAGTTTGCGTGGCCGGATTTGTTATTGGCAATCCGTTTACATCATACAAAGCATAGGAAGCTTCTTCGCCTGAAAAAATGACAAAATTTTCCGTTCTGTACTCCATCCCAAAAGCAAGGTTAATTCCGCTTGCGGCATCTTCAAAATATTTATTAAAATCTACACCTGTCGTGTTTTGCGATAAGCTATGGCCGCCCGCATCAAAATCGGTAGGGGAGGCATCTTTTAAAGAAGCATTATTTGTGTTTTTAATAAAATAATGGAAACTGTTTTTTCCGTAAGTGTTGTTAAAATCAACATTCCAGCCATTTTCCATAGTATGTCTAACCCCCGCAGAAACGGAAGCATCCATAATAATGGAGGTAATTTGTGGCGTAAATCCGTTAAGATACAAACTTGGAACGGAACGATTGTCACCATCTGCAAAACTGCTTCTTGAGAATGCGTTGGCATTGGTGTCTCTGTAATTTCTGCCTCCAAAAGCATAGATTTCTGTATTTTCAGAAACAGGAATCATGGCGTTAACCATAAAATTAAAAGCATCAACGGCAGCGCTCCCATATCCTTTTCTCCAATCAAAACCGGGACGCAATGTTTTTTCTTTTGAAAACAATTCAGTGGTAAAATTCATGAATCCGTTTTCCCCAACTTTTACGCCATAGTTTAAATCCAATTTTGTGGTTTCGCCGTCAAAACGTTTGTCCTTTCCGTCTAACCTGTTTTTTCCTTCCACATTGTGCAAAGTTTCTCCGGTTGCTTCTTCCCAGCCTTCGCCAATGGCAGTGCTGTATGCGCCATAAGTAATTCCTCCGGTAACGCCGTCGGTATTATCTTTTAAAACAATATTGATAACGCCTGCGATGGCATCAGAACCATATTGAGCGGAAGCGCCATCTCTTAAAACTTCAATTCTTTTTATGGCAGCAACCGGAATGGCATTTAAATCTGTTCCGGAATTTCCTCTACCGCGCGTTCCAAAAATATTGACAAGCGACGATTGGTGTCTTCTTTTTCCGTTGATTAAAACCAAAGTTTGGTCAGGGCCCAATCCCCTTAACGAAGCTGGAACAATATGGTCGGCACCATCAGAGCCCGATTGTTTTGTGGCATTGAACGAAGGTGCTGCATATTGCAGAATTTGGGTAATTTCAACGTTTCCGTTTTTGCTGGCAAGTTCATTTACATCAATAACATCAACAGGAACAGGTGTGTCTATGGCAGTTCTTTTGGTGCTTCTGGAGCCCACAATTTGAATTTCTCGAAGCTGTTCACCACTTTCCAGCCGCACGTTTATGATGTTTTTGGTTACCAAAATTTCTTGGGATTGATAGCCCACAAAACTAAAAACAAGGGTTTTCCCCTTTGCTGCCGATATTTTGTAATTTCCTCCAAAATCGGAAACCGTGCCGTTTGAAGTGCCTTTTTCAACAATACTTGCTCCCGGCAGCGGATCGCCTGAGGTGTCTGTAATAATTCCTGAAACCAGCTCTTGTGCAACTGAGATATTTGCAAAAAAGCAGAGAAATACGAATAAAATGTTTAATTTTTTCATTGTTAATTTGGTTAATGTTTAGAGCGAATATACAAATTATAAATTTAGTTGAAAATTTTTGAGGTCAATTTTGAGTGCGTTAATTAAGCAAAAATTCTTAAATTTATATGATTGTAAACAGTATATTTGCACGCTCGTAAAAAAGCGCTTTTTTAGAAAAATGGCTAGTTTTTAATTGGTGCTAATTTTGCGTTAAGGATTGCAGCGAAAATCCTTTTTTTGGATTTTTCCCCAAAAAAAGATTGCAGCGGAAAGCCTGACCCTTGCGGTAACGCCCAAATAGCGATTGTTTTATTTTCTAATCAAATTAGAATTTAGCCAAAAAAAATTAATATAAAATAGTAGTATGAAAGCAGGGATTGTAGGATTGCCAAACGTAGGAAAATCGACTTTGTTTAATTGTTTGTCCAACGCAAAAGCACAAAGCGCAAATTTTCCGTTTTGCACCATAGAACCAAATATTGGGGTGGTAAATGTGCCCGACAGCCGATTGACGAAATTGGAAGAATTGGTAAAACCTGTACGCGTGCAAACCGCTACAGTTGATATTGTTGATATTGCCGGATTGGTGCGTGGCGCAAGCAAAGGAGAAGGATTGGGAAATCAGTTTTTGGCAAATATTAGGGAAACCGATGCCATTATTCACGTAATTCGTTGTTTTGATAACGACAATATTGTTCACGTTGATACCTCAATTGATCCGTTAAGAGATAAAGAAACCATCGATTTTGAACTTCAGTTAAAAGATTTGGATACTTTAGATAAAAAAATTGACAAGGTTAAGAAAGCTGCAAGAACGGGCGTTAAGGAAGCCCAAAAAGAATTGGAGGTTTTAGAAAAAGTTAAAAAAGGACTGGAAGCCGCCAAATCGGTAAGAGCGATAGATTTAACAGAAAAAGAACGTGAAGAATACATAAAACCATTACAATTTATTACTGACAAGCCTGTATTGTATGTTTGCAATGTTGATGAAAAATCGGCCGTTACCGGAAATGACTATGTAAATATTGTAAAAGAAGCGGTAAAAGGTGAAAACGCAGAAGTGATTATTTTGGCGGTTGGTACGGAAGCAGACATTACGGAATTGGAATCTTTTGAAGAACGCCAGCTGTTTTTGGAAGATTTAGGGTTAAAAGAACCTGGGGCATCGGTTTTAATCAGAGCGGCTTACAAATTATTAAAACAACAAACGTATTTTACCGCCGGCGTTAAAGAAGTGCGGGCGTGGACCATAAATATTGGAGACACTGCGCCACAAGCGGCCGGAGTTATCCATACCGATTTTGAAAAAGGATTTATTAGGGCAGAAGTGATAAGTTATGAAGACTTTGTGAAATACGGAAGCGAAGCCAAAGTGAAGGAAGCAGGCAAAATGCGTGTTGAAGGCAAGGAATATATTGTTCAAGACGGTGATATTATGCATTTTAGGTTTAATGTGTAAGTTAGTTTTGAGAATTGAGAAGTCTTAAGAATTTAATCTTTGATTTCCAGTTTTCAATCATAAATTCCCCTTTCGGGGGTTAGGGGGCTTTTTCAACTTTTTATGTTAATAATTATTTTGACAGACTTTTTTTTATTTCTTAAAGCAAAATAGTACTTTAGCCACGCTTCAAGAATCATACTTAATAAATGACAGATCAAACAGCATACACCGAGGACAATATTCGATCGCTTGATTGGAAAGAGCATATTAGGTTGCGTCCCGGAATGTATATCGGTAAATTAGGCGACGGTTCATCACCCGACGACGGGATTTATATTTTGATTAAGGAAGTTATAGACAATTCCATTGATGAATATGTGATGGGCGCCGGCAAAACGATTGAAGTTTTGGTGAAAGAGGAAACTGTTACTATTCGTGATTACGGCCGTGGAATTCCATTGGGAAAAGTGGTGGATGTGGTTTCTAAAATGAACACCGGAGGAAAATACGATTCTCTTGCGTTTAAAAAATCGGTCGGCTTAAATGGCGTAGGAACCAAAGCGGTAAATGCCTTGTCATCTTATTTTAAAGTACAGTCTTTCAGGGACAGTAAAACGGTTTTTGCCGAATTTGAAAAAGGAAATATAACCAACGTTACACCTCCTGAAGAAACCGCTCATCGCAAAGGGACCAAAGTGACTTTTGTTCCTGATAAAAGCATTTTTACAAAATTCAAGTACAGAAACGAGTATATTGAAAAAATGATTAAAAACTATGTGTACCTAAACACAGGTTTAACCATCATTTTTAACGGTGAAAAGTATTTTTCCGAAAACGGATTGAAAGATTTGCTGGAAGAAAATATCTCTGAAGAGGCAATGCTGTTTCCGGTAATTCATTTGAAAGGAAATGACATTGAAGTCGCAATAACTTTTAGCAAAGCGCAATACAGCGAAGAATACCATTCATTTGTAAACGGACAACACACAACGCAAGGCGGAACACATCAAAATGCTTTTAGGGAAGCTATCGTAAAAACCATACGCGAGTTTTTTGGAAAAAACTATGATGCTGCCGATGTTCGAAAATCCATTGTTTCCGCCATCAGCATAAAAGTAATGGAGCCTGTTTTTGAAAGCCAGACCAAAACCAAACTGGGTTCTACGGAAATGGGCGATAAATTGCCAACTGTGCGAACCTATATTACCGATTTTGTGAAGACGAATTTAGACAACTACCTTCATAAAAATCCGATTGCTGCAGAAAGAATCCAAAAGAAAATATTGCAGGCCGAAAAAGAGCGAAATGACTTGTCCGGAATCCGTAAATTGGCGCGTGAACGTGCAAAAACAGCTGGGTTGCACAATAAAAAATTACGGGATTGCCGGGTTCATTTAAGCGATTTGAAGAAAGAAAATCGTTTGGAAAGCACTTTGTTTATTACAGAAGGAGATTCTGCAAGCGGTTCCATCACCAAATCAAGGAACGTTAATACTCAGGCAGTATTCAGTTTGCGAGGTAAGCCTTTGAATTCCTACGGAATGAACAAAAAAATTGTTTATGAAAATGAAGAATTTAATTTGTTGCAGGCGGCTTTAAATATTGAAGAATCCATTGAAGACCTGCGTTATAACAATATTGTGATTGCAACCGATGCCGATGTTGACGGAATGCATATTCGCTTGCTGTTAATCACTTTCTTTTTGCAATTTTTCCCTGAATTGATCAAAGAAGGCCATTTGTATATTTTGGATACGCCATTATTTAGGGTGCGCGATAAAAAACAGACTTTTTATTGCTATTCTCCCGAAGAAAAACAAAATGCGATCGATTCCTTAAAAGGAAAACCGGAAATTACGCGATTTAAAGGGTTGGGTGAAATTTCACCCGATGAATTTGCCAATTTTATTGGTGATACTATTCGTTTGGATCCGGTTATGCTCGATAAAGAAATGTCTATCGATAAAATGTTGGAATTTTATATGGGAAAAAACACACCCGACCGCCAAAAGTTTATCATAGAAAATTTGAAATTTGAATTGGATATCATTGAAGAGAATATTTGATAAACGATATTAAATATACAATAATACAATATTAGATATACAATATTAGATATACAATATTAGATATACAATATTAGATATACAATATTAGA
>JACUUQ010000001.1 GCA_014859175.1 Lutibacter sp.
AAAGCGAAAATGAAGCAGGATGTACAAATACAGCCACGTTGAATTTGACCATCAACAGCAGCACCACTTCAGAAGAGACTGCAACAGCCTGTGACAGTTACACTTGGAACGGAACTGAATATACAGAAAGTGGCGTTTACACTTTTGAAAGCGAAAATGAAGCAGGATGTACAAATACAGCCACGTTGAATTTGACCATCAATGCAGTACCAGTAATTACCATCAGCGGAAATTCAGTATTGACTTGTGCAAATGAAAGTATTGAGCTAACTGCAACAGTGCAAGGAGCCACAAGCTACTTATGGAACACAGGAGCTACCACAGCAAGTATTGCTGTAACAACTCAGGGCAACTATTCAGTGACTGTAACAGGAGTAAGCGGATGTTCTGCAACATCATCAGTAATGGTAACAGGTGATGCTTCTCAACCTTCAGTTGTTATCAGCGGAAATTCTGTATTGACTTGTGCTTCTACTAGTGCAACGTTAGTCGCTACAGCAACGGTTCAGGGCACAGCAAGTTACTTATGGAATACAGGCGCCATTACGGCAACAATTTCGGTAACTGCACCTGGAGAGTATTCAGTGACTGTTACAGACAGCAGTAACGGTTGCGCTGTTACAGAATCAGTGACCGTGGCACAAAATACCACACCACCGGTTGTGACCATCAGCGAACCAACAGAATTGACTTGTAATACTGCAAGCATTACGATAAGCGCAAGTGGTTCTGCCGTTCAGGGTACAGCAAGTTATTTATGGAATACCGGAGCAACAACTGCTTCCATAGTAGTTAACCAAGCTGGAGATTATACAGTGGTAGTAACGGACAGCGGTAATGGATGTTCAAATGCAAAAACCATTACAGTAACAGAGAATTTTGTTCCTTCACAAATTACCGGAGGTTCAATAGCCCTTTGTGTTGAAGATGCCAGCTTAAATTTAACAAGCTTGTTGCCAACCGGTTTTGTTACCGGAGGAACCTGGGCAGATTCCGGAAACAGCGGAGGCCTTACCGGAAACAGTTTTGATCCTTTAGTGGTGAATTTGGGAGACTATGAGTTTACTTATACCGAACCAGGAAACTGCGGCAGAATGATAACAGTAACAGTAAATGTTAATGATGACTGTGTAGTATTGGCTTGTTCAACTCCTGAGGATATTTCTAAAGTTGTTACACCAAACGGTGATGGTATAAATGACGTATTTAGTGTGGGTGATGTTTCGGGGGGAAACACTTGTAAATATATTGTTAAAATATTCAACCGTTGGGGTAAAATGGTTTATGAATCAAACAATTATTTGAATAACTGGAATGGAAAACATGACGGTTCCGGAATGTCAATAGGGTCAAACACTGAATTACCTACAGGAACATACTATTATATTGTTAATATTATTGATACCGGCGGTAGTTCTTTAAAACCAATAACAGGATACATTTATTTAGGCACTCATTAATAAAAAATAGAACTATGAAACGTATAATTTCAATAATAGTATTGCTAATCGCAGGCTTTGAATATTCAAACGCCCAGCAATTACCGCAGTTTACCCAATATATGTACAACACAATTGCCATTAACCCAGCTTATGCGGGAAGCAGGGATGCATTGAGTATTGTTGGGTTAAACAGAAATCAGTGGGCAGGATTTGACGGAGGCCCGGAAACACAAACGCTCTCCATTCATTCTCCATTGAGAAATGAAAAAATAGGTTTAGGTTTGTCCTTAATAAATGATAAGGCCGGTTTTGAAAACTTTACCTATGTATATGGAGATTTTTCCTATACTATTCAAGCGAGTGAAGGGGTAAAAGTTAGTTTTGGTTTAAAAGCCGGGATGACCTACTACAAACTGGCGGATGAGCTTTACAACGCAACTGAAGTACAACAGGATACATATTTCAATGAGAGGTTGAACAGATGGAACGCAAATTTTGGAGCAGGTATTTTATTTCACAGCAACAGATGGTATGTTGGTTTGTCAACGCCAAAAATCATCAATCACGATTTGAACAACAAAACCGAGTTTAAAGCCTTAGAAAGGGTTCATTATTATGCCATAGGAGGTTATGTTTTTGATTTGAGCCAAACCTTAAAACTAAAACCTTCCTTTATGGTAAAACATACAGATGGCGTGCCGTTATCAACTGATTTAACCGCAAACTTTTTATTTAATGAGAAATTTTGGCTAGGAGGATCTTACAGGATGAACGGTAAACAAGAAGCCATTGGCGCACTTGTGGATTTTCAGGTTACAGATCAGTTCAGGGTTGGTTATACCTATGAAATTCCGACAGGCGAAATTAGGCCTTATACCAATGGATCTCATGAGATATTGTTAATGTACGAGTTTAAATTTATAAAAAGCAAACAAAAATCTCCGAGATATTTTTAACCAAATTAAAGATGAATATTATGAAAAATATAAAACTTTTATGTATAGCTTTTGTTTTGATAAGCACATCGACATTTGGTCAGACCGCAAAACAAAAGAGAGCCGAAAGACAGTTTAACAACTTTTCGTTCGTAAAGGCAATAGACACCTATGAAAAACTGATTGACACAAGCTTTAACAAGTATTACGCAATGAGACAATTGGGTGATGCCTACATTATGTTGCGCCAGCCGGAAAAAGCGTTGCCAATTTATGAGAAAGTGGTTCAGCAGCCAAACGTTCCGTCTGAATATTATTTGTATTATGCACAAACACTTAGAGCCAACGGCCAATATGAAGCATCAAAAGAATGGATGAAGAAATACAGTGATGCGGGCAACCAAGAAGACACCAGGGTTAAGCGGTTTTTTGAGAATGAGGATTTGGCAAGCGGCATATTTAATGCAAGAGAAAAAAATTTCCTGAAAAAAGTAAATTTCAACAGCAAATACAACGATTTTGGCGCTGTAGTGCTAAACGACCAAGTTGTTTTTACATCATCAAGCGATGAGGGCGTTTCGGTAAAAAGAAGATATGCCTGGGACGGACAGCCATTGTTGGATATGTATCAGGTTCCGCTTGAAGGAGCATCTGCATCAAATGTCACGAAACTGGAAGGTGATGTAAACACGATTCACCATGACGGACCGGCAACTTTTAATGCCGAGGGAACCAAAATGTACTTTTCAAGAAACAATTTTCATGATAGCAAGAAAATAACCAGCAACAAAGGCGTAATGCTGATGGGTATCTATAGCGCAGATTTGGTTAATGGCAAATGGACAAACGTTAAGCCGTCGAACCTAAACAATGCCAACTATATTGTTTACCATCCATCTTTAAGTCAGGACGGTAAGAAACTTTATTTTTCTTCAGATATGCCTGGAGGTTTTGGAGGAACAGATATTTACGTTAGCGAGGTTAATGCAGACGGTTCTTTGGGAACGCCAAAAAACATGGGAAATATCGTGAATACTGAAGGAAATGAATCGTTTCCGTTTATTCATTCTGAAGAAGGAACTTTGTATTTTTCTTCTGATGATCACGTTGGGGCCGGACTTTTGGACGTATTTGCAGCAGTGAAAGATGAAAATGACAACATTGTGAATGTGATTAATTTGGGCGAGCCTATCAACAGCGAAAAAGATGATTTCGCCTACTATTTGTCACCTGACGGTCTTCAGGGATATATTTCTTCCAACAGGGACGGTGGCATTGGCGGCGATGACATTTATGCCTTTACCAGAATTCCGCCATTGACTTTAAAAGGACGTATTTTTGACGCCATAAACGGAGAACCTGTGGCTGGCGCAAAAGTGATTTTGTCGCGAAAAAATGGCGAAGAAATTGCCTACTTCATTACGGAAGCAGATGGTGCTTACGAACATTTGATTGACAGGGACAAAGAATTTGTGTTAAAAGGATCAAAGGCAAAATACCAAGATGTTCAAAAGGAATTCAATTCTTTTGGTCTTGAAAAGGAAAGAGAACTGATTGTCGACTTAAATATTCCAATGTCGCCGATAGAAGATGTGGTTATTTTGGCCGATTTAAACCCCATCTATTTTGATTTGGATAAGTCTAATATTAGGCCAGATGCAGCGTTGGAGTTGGATAAAGTGGTGAACTTGATGAACAAATATCCTGGAATGGAAATCAGGTTGGAGTCTCACACCGACAGTAGGGCCGATGACAATTACAATATGAAACTGTCTGCCAGAAGGGCAAAATCTACCTATCAGTATATCATTTCAAAAGGAATTGATGCCAAAAGAATTCCTAAATACGAAGGATTTGGAGAAAGCCAGTTGGTTAATAAATGTTCGAACGGCGTAAAATGCACCGAAGAAGAACATCAGTTAAACAGAAGAACGGAGTTCATTATCCTAAAAATGAAATAGCATCAAAGAAATAGCAGATTGCCGCAGTTTTTCTGCAAAAACTTCGCAATGACGCACAAAAAATAGCAGCCGTAACATTAAAATAACCTTGATTATACTACCGTTGTGGGGACGACAATTTCTCAAGTTATTGGTTACGGCTGCTTCTTATTAAATATTAAAATGCAGAAAGCACTTTTGAAAAAAAGTGCTTTCTGCATTTATTACACAAATGTTACGACCGATTCTTTTCTATTTTAGCAATCCGGCTCTTTTTAACAATGCAGTATTGTTCGGTTTTTTACCTCTAAAATTAACATACAATGTCATAGGTTTATCAGTGCCGCCTTTTGACAATACATTTTCTTTAAATTTTTTCGCGGTTGCTTTGTCGAAAATTCCATTTTCCAAAAAGAAAGCAAAAGCATCCGCATCCAAGACTTCTGCCCATTTGTATGAGTAATATCCCGATGAATAACCGCCCTGAAAAATATGGGAAAAAGAAGTGCTCATACAGTTCTCTTTAATATCAGGGAATAATTGGGTGTTTTTAAACGACAAGGTTTCAAATTCCTTAACATTTTTTATTTCTGAAGGATTATTTGCATGATAATTCATATCCAGCATTCCCAAACTCAATTGACGTAACGTTTGCATTCCTTCTAAAAAATTGGCTGATTTTTTAATTTTATCAATCAACTCCATTGGAATTGGCTCATTTGTTTCATAGTGTTTTGCAAATAAGTTCAAAGCTTCTTTTTCATAACACCAATTTTCAAGCAATTGGCTTGGAAGCTCCACAAAATCCCAAAATACGCTGGTGCCCGATAAACTTGGGTAAGTGGTGTTTGCCAACATTCCGTGCAACGCGTGCCCGAATTCGTGAAATAAGGTGGTCACTTCATTAAAAGTCAGTAAAGAAGGTTTTGTTTCCGTAGGTTTGGTAAAATTACATACAATTGAAATGTGTGGCCGTGAGTTTTCGCCGTCTTTCATCCACTGGCTTTTAAAGGAAGTCATCCAGGCGCCGTCCCGTTTTCCTTTTCGTGGGAAAAAATCGGCATACAATATGGCGATAAAATTGCCTGAAGTGTCATTTACTTTAAAGGTTTTGATATCTTCGTGGTATTTATCAATCGTGTAAATTTCTTCAAACACCAAGTCATATAATTTGTTGGCAACCCCAAAAACACCATCAATCACATTTTGTAATTTGAAATAAGGTTTTAACTGTTCTTCTTCCAAATCAAAAAGAGCCTTTTTTAATTTTTCAGAATAATAGGCGCTGTCCCATTTTTGAAGTTTTTTAATGCCGTCTTTTTTTGCAAAATCCGACAGGTTTTTAAACTCTGCTTCTGCGGCCGGTTTTGCTTTTATCAGGAGGTCTTCTAAAAAGTCGTTGACAATTTTTGGATTTTCGGCCATACGCTCTTCCAAAACAAAATGTGCGTGTGTATGATAGCCCAATAAATTTGCTCTTTTATGCCGAAGTTTTACAATGTTCAATAAAGTTTCCTGATTGTCGTTTTCATTCTTTCTGAATGCTTTTGCGCCAAAGGCAACGGCCATTTTTTTTCTTAGGTTTCTGTCATCGGCGTACGTCATAAATGGTATGTAACTCGGATAATCCAACGTAAAAATATAACCTTCCTTATTTTTTTCTTTTGCGGCTAATTGCGCAGCTTCAATGGTGCTTTCGGGCAATCCTTTTATATCATTTTCATCAGTTAAATGAAGTTCAAAATCATTTGTTTCCGCCAAAACATGCTCTCCAAAAGTCAATTTTAATTTTGAAAGCTCCATATCAATTTTTCGCAGCTCCAATTTGTCCTTTTCATTTAGATTGGCCCCGTTTCTGACAAAACTTTTATAAGATTTGGTTAATAAAGTGTCTTGTTCTGTGGTTAAATTAAGCGAATCCTTTTCCTCATAAATTTGCTTCACCCTTCTAAATAATGGCTCATTTAATTTTACGTCATTTGAAAATTCAGAAAGTATTGGCGATATTTCTTGGGCAATTTTTTGAATTTCTTCGCTGGTTTCGGCAGAATTTAAATTGAAAAAGATGCTGGAAATCCGATCCAGTTTTTCTCCGCCAAATTCCATTGCTGCCAGGGTGTTTTCAAAAGTGGGTGCTGCGCTGTTGTTGGTGATTGCGTCAATTTCGTCTTTTGCAAGTTGAATGCCTTCAATAAATGCAGGTTTAAAATGCTCATTTTTAATTTTTGAAAACGGCGCCGTATCAAATGGTGTTTTAAATTTAGCTAATAATGGATTGCTCATAATGAAATATTTAATCTTATGATTATTAAAGTGTTGCGTTGTTTTTAGTTAAAACGAAACTTAAATCTTTTTATTTTTAAGTTCATCGGAAGCATTATAAACTTTGGTTTTCAGCGCTTCTTTGTAAAGAATAATTTTATCCAGCACATTTTTGTCTGAACTGCCAATAATTTGTGCTGCCAAAATACCTGCATTTTCAGCGCCGTCCAACGCAACGGTTGCCACGGGAACACCGCTTGGCATTTGAAGAATTGAAAGCACAGAATCCCAGCCATCAATGGAATTTCTCGATTTTATGGGAACGCCAATAACAGGTAATGGACTCATAGACGCCACCATACCAGGCAAATGCGCGGCACCGCCGGCACCGGCAATAATAACCGAAATTCCGCGTGTATGCGCATTTTTTGCGTAGTCAAAAAGTTTTTCGGGCGTTCTATGGGCGGAAACAATATCCACTTCAGTTTCAATATTAAAACTTTGTAAAATAGCGATAGCCTGTTGCATAATTGGCAGGTCTGAACTGCTTCCCATAATAATTCCTACTTTGCTCATTTTGTTGAAATTTTAAAAATTAAAAGACTGAAAATTGAAAACCAATAAATCAAATTCTTAGGATTAATTGCTAATTACCCTTATTGTATTTTTAACTTCCTCCGCGATTTTTCGCGCTTCTGTTAAATTGTTGTTCACAATGGTTACATGACCCATTTTTCTGAATGGCCGCGTTTGTTTTTTTCCGTAAATGTGGGGCGTTACGCCTTTCATTTCAAGAATTTCTGCTATATTTTCATATATCACATCGCCTGAAAAGCCTTCTTCCCCCACCAAATTTACCATAATTCCGGCAACTTTGCTGTCGGTATTCCCCAAAGGAAGGTTTAAAATGCTGCGCAAGTGTTGCTCAAACTGATTTGTATAAGAAGCTTCAATGCTGTAATGGCCACTGTTATGGGTTCTTGGAGCAACTTCGTTCACCAAAATTTCGTCATCTTCGGTTTGAAAAAGTTCCACTGCCAACAAGCCAATATGTTCAAAAGATTCCGCTACGTGTAAGGCAATTTTTGTTGCTTTTGCGGCGACTTCTTCTGAAATTCTGGCTGGACAAATAACATATTCCACTTGGTTGGCTTCAGGGTGAAATTCCATTTCAACCACAGGATATGTTTTTATTTCTCCGTTTTTGTTTCTGGCCACAATTACGGCCAATTCATTTTTAAACGGAATTAACGCCTCCGTAATAGATTCATTATCAGGCAATGAATTTAAATCGTTCTCATTTCTCACAATTTTGACACCTGTGCCGTCATAGCCAAATTGCGCCGATTTCCATACAAAAGGATATGGCAAGGCTTCTTTTTTTAATGCCGCCAGCGATGAAAACCGTTTATGTGGCGAAGTTGGGATGTTATTTTCTTTGAAAAAATCTTTTTGTTTTCCTTTATGCTGAATTATTTGCAAGATGCCTGGCTGCGGATAAATGGCCAAACCTTCTTTTTCAAGTTTTAGAAGCGCCTCAATATTTACGTGTTCAATTTCAATGGTTAACAAATCCACTTTTTTGCCGAAGTTGTAAACGGTGTCAAAATCCATTAAACTTCCCTGGTGAAATTCGTTGCAAATTTGTGCGCAGGGCGCTTCATTTGAGCCCTCTAAAATACAGGTATAAATATCGAATTTTTGCGTTTCGGCCAGCAACATTTTCCCCAATTGTCCGCCACCCAATACGCCCAATTTAAAATTTGATGAGAAATAATTTTTCACTTTATATAAGTTTGGCACAAAAATACCAATCTGTTTTTAATAAAGATTGCTAAATTTTAATAATTGCAACAATTAATAAAGTTTAAATGAAATTTATTGTTGAATTGACAATTATTGGGTTAGTGATTGCAGTGAAAATCCCGGCGTTGCGAGTTTGTTAAGCAATATGTTCAACAGATTGCCGCGCTCCGCTCGCAATGACGGATTGTAACGAAAAGCACGACCGCCTTTTCGGCGGGAACCCCCACCGAATAGGCGGGCAGGCCCAAAATATTATTTTAATTGGTTTTGTTTTATAAAGAAATTCTAAATAAAAAGTTAAAAATTTCTGATATTTAATGCTGACGCATTTACAACAACCACTTTATATTCTCTCGCAAAATGTTTATTGCCAGCTGTTTGCGGCGAACCGTCTATAATACTGTACTCACTGTTATCGCAAGGGCATTTTAACTTTAAACTTCCGTCGAAATTCATAGGCGTTGCGCAATCGTTATTTGGACAGGCGCGGTCAAATGCTTTGTAGGGCGGATTTCCAATGCCGGTATTTTGAACAACAATGCCCTTAATGCCGCCAACTGTATAAGCAAATCCGCTTGGTGTTTGAAGGTTTATATATTGGGGTAAATTTAGGTTGATGGTTTCGTTGACAAAAATATCTGGCAAAACATCATTGGTGTCGTTCTTTTCACAAGAAAAAAATATCACGAGGGTTAACAATAAAAACAGCTTTCGCATAGTTATCAAATCAAGTTTGTTGTTAAACGGTTGCAATTTACAAATATTTTGTACATTTGTTTTAAATCTCATTCTGGGTTTCCAGTTGTGAGATTTTTGTATTTATTAAAACAGTAAGTTATGAGTAATATTTCGTATTATACAGAAGAAGGGTTGAAAAAACTAAAGGACGAATTGGAGTTTTTGGAGCGTGTTGAGCGCACAAGAATAAGTAATGATATTGCTGAAGCTAGAGATAAAGGCGATTTAAGCGAGAATGCCGAATACCACGCCGCCAAGGAAGAACAGTCCATGTTAGAGTTGAAAATTGCCAAATTAAAAGAGGTGGTTTCCAATGCAAGAATTATTGATGAATCATTGTTGGACACTTCAAAAGTATTGATTCATTCAGCGGTAAGATTAAGAAATACGGTGACCAAAGCAGAATTTAAATATACTTTGGTGGCAGATTCTGAAACAAATCTGAAGGAAGGAAAACTGTCGGTAAATTCACCTATCGGTAAAGGGTTGCTTGGTAAAAAAGTAGGTGATATCACCGAAATTGCGGTACCTAGCGGCGTTATGGAATTTGAGATTTTGGAAATTACCAGAGGATAATTTTTCTTTAAATATTTTTATAAATCCTTTTCAATTTTTTATTTGGAAAGGGTTTATTAATTTTGGGTAAAAATAAAAATTATGAGCACAATATTCACAAAAATCATTAACGGCGAAATTCCATCGTATAAAGTTGCCGAAAACGACGATTTTTATGCTTTTTTGGATGTAAATCCGAATGCAAAAGGCCATACGTTGGTGGTTCCAAAAAAGGAAGTCAATAAGCTTTTTGAGTTGGATGAAGAAACCTATAATGGCTTAATGGCTTTTTCCAGAAAAATAGCCATCGCCCTAAAAAAAACAATAAAGTGCAAACGTGTTGGGATGGCTGTAATCGGACTTGAAGTGCCACATGTTCACGTGCATTTAATTCCTTTGGAAGCGATGCAGGATATGCAATTTATGCATAAAGTACCATTGACGCCAGCGGAATTTGAAGCGACTGCCAAAGCGATTGCGGCCAATATATAAAATTATTTTTTCAGCGTAATTGCAAAAGTGGTTCCTTTACCCAATTCCGATTTTAAAACGGTAATTTTACCGTTATGGTAATCTTCGATAATTCTTTTTGCGAGTGACAATCCCAAGCCCCAGCCACGCTTTTTGGTGGTAAAACCAGGCGTGAAAATTTCGTGTTGCAAATGTTTGGGGATTCCCTTGCCGGTGTCGGAAATGGTGATGGTTATATTTTTATCGTTTTCTGTAATTGCCAGAATTATTTTTCCTTTTCCTTCCATGGCGTCAATGGCGTTTTTTACCAAATTTTCAATCACCCAGCTATACAACTGCAAATTTATTTTGGCATAAATTTCGTTTTCTGAGGATTCAAATTTAAAAACAACCTGTTTAGAACTTCTTAGTTTTAAATAGTCAAACGATGCGCTGGTTGCTTCCGCCACATTTTGTTCTTTTAATTCGGGAATTGAGCCAATTTTCGAAAATCTTTCCGCAATGGTGTTTAACCTCGCTACATCATTTTCAATTTCTTTTATGGTGTTTTCATCGGTGTTTTCCAGTCGTAAAATTTCAATCCAACCCAACAGCGACGATAAAGGCGTTCCAATTTGATGGGCAGTTTCTTTCGCCATTCCTGTCCAAAGTTTGTTTTGCTCCGCCGCTTTATTCGATTTAAAAAACAGGTAAATAACGCTGGCGAATAAAAATAAAATAAGAATCAGCGCTACGGGATAATACTTTAATTTGGTTAATAAATCGGAATTTCGATAGTAAATGTATTGCTTTAAATCTTCTCCTTTGTAGCTTATGGTTATGGGTTTGTTTTGGCTTTTCATCAAAAAAAGCTGTTTTTCCAAATAGTTTTTCTTTTTTACCTTAACGGAATCTAAATTTGCCCATTCTGTAATGCTGTCCTTTTCATTGGTAATAATCATGGGAATATTGTGGTTGTTACCAATAATTTTAGCTTCAAGTGAAATATCTGTATTTAAACTGGCACTGCTGAAGCGTTCATAGGCCTTCGCTAAAATTTCCATTTTAGCGCGTTCTTCATGTTTAAATTCTTGAAAAAAATCATAGGTATTCCAAAGAATTAGTGCAACAATGATAAATGAAGACAAAATAACTGTCCAACGAATTATCTGAGTATTCTTTTGTGAAGCCATATTCAAATATAAAGTATAAGTTACTATAACTTAAAAATAAAATCTATATTATTTTAGCCTTGAAATATTTATATTTGTTAAAAATCAAAAAAATGCTAAGCATAGATCCAAAAGACATATCAACAGTAAAGTTGCAGGAATATTTGCAAAGTTCCATTGCGCCGCGCCCAATCGCTTTTGCAAGCACGCTTGACGCAGTTGGAAACCCAAACTTATCGCCATTTAGTTTTTTTAACATTTTTAGCGCAAATCCGCCCATTTTAATTTTTTCACCTGCACGCCGTGTGCGGGATAACACTACAAAACACACTTTGGAAAATGCCAAAGCGACAAAAGAAGTGGTAATTAATGTCGTAAATTATGATATTGTGCATCAAATGTCGTTGGCGAGCAGCGAATATCCAGAAGGCGTAAATGAGTTTTTAAAAGCAGGCTTTACGATGTTGCCTTCTGAGAAAATAAAACCGTATAGGGTTGGCGAATCGCCCATACAATTTGAGTGCAAGGTTAAAGAAATAGTGGAACTTGGCAGTGAAGGCGGTGCCGGAAATTTGGTAATTTGTGAAGTGGTGAAATTGCACATTAAAAAGGATTATTTACAAGAAGACGGCACTATCAATCAATATAAATTAGATTTGGTTGCTAGGGCCGGAGGAAGCTTGTATTCCCGTGCAAGGGACGGTTTTTTTGAGATCCCAAAGCCACTGACAACCCTGGGGATTGGGGTTGACGCCATTCCTGCTGAAATAAGAAACAGCCCCATTTTAACTGGAAATGATTTGGGAATGCTGGCCAATTTGGAAATGATTCCTTCTAAAGCAGATGTTGATAAGTTTGCAAAAGATCATACGGAATATGTTGGAATTAATACGGCGAAAAAACATACATTTGCGAAAGCGCTTTTAGAAAAAAACGAAGTGTTGAGTGCTTGGAAAGTGCTTTTAATACAATAATTAAAAATATGGAAATTACAGGAAAAATTACAAAAATTAAAGAAGCTCAAACCTTTGGGGCAAGCGGTTTCAGAAAAAGAGAATTGATAGTAACAACAAATGAACAATATCCACAACCGTTGATGGTTGAATTTGTGCAAGATAAATGTGATTTATTAAATAATTACCAAGTTGGACAGGATGTTAAAGTTTCCATCAATTTAAGAGGAAGAGAATGGATCAATCCACAGGGTGAAGCCGTTTATTTTAACTCAATTCAAGGATGGAGAATAGAAGCAGCACAAGTGGAAGGCGCTCCAGGAGCAAAACCAACAACGCCACCAGCTAAATTTGAAACCACCACAGACATAGACGACAGCGAACCGGATGATTTACCGTTTTAAGTCCATTTAAACAGTTTCAAAAAGAGAAAAACCTTGGTTTTTCTCTTTTTTTGTTTGGCTATATTTGTAAAAAAATAATATAAAATGTTTTTGCTTTCAAAAGATTTGGTGTTTCCTCCGGTAAATATGGCGGATAAAAATGGTTTATTGGCCATTGGAGGCGATTTATCTGTTGAAAGGTTGCTGCTTGCTTATAAAAGTGGAATTTTTCCTTGGTACAATCAGGGAGAACCTATTGTTTGGTACAGTCCAGACCCAAGAATGGTTTTGTTTCCAAAAAAACTGAAAATTTCAAAAAGCATGAAGCAAATTATTCGGAAAAATCAATTTAGGGCAACATTCAACCAAAATTTTTCGGAAGTCATTGCTAACTGTAAAAACAGTTACAGAGAAGGGCAGGGCGGAACCTGGATTACCGATGAAATGGAACAGGCTTATATTAATTTACACAATTTGGGTGTCGCAAAATCGGTGGAAGTTTGGGAAGGAAATGAATTGGTAGGCGGTTTGTATGGCATTGATTTAGGATACGTTTTTTGCGGGGAAAGCATGTTCAGCAAAGTGAGCAATGCTTCAAAATTCGCCTTTATTTATTTGGTTCAAAAATTGGAAACAGCACATTATACCTTGATAGATTGCCAGGTTTACAATGCGCATTTGGATAGTTTAGGCGCCGAAGAAATTTCACGATCGGAATTTTTAACCTATCTAAAAAAGTAAAAAAGACATAATCATAAGTTTACTATCTTTGAGCATCAATAAAACAACATATGGAAATTAAAAACGCACAACTCGTCGTTGACAACTGGATAAAGGAACATGGCGTCCGTTATTTTAATGAATTGACCAATATGGCGCAATTGACTGAAGAAGTAGGTGAAGTGGCCCGAATTATTGCGCGGCGTTATGGCGAACAAAGTGAAAAGGAAAGCGATAAAGGAAAAGATTTGGGTGAAGAATTGGCCGATGTGGTTTTTGTGGTTTTGTGTTTGGCAAATCAAACAGGAATAGATTTACAGGCGGCTTTCGACAAAAAAATGGATATAAAAACAAAACGGGATCACGACCGTCATCAAAATAATAAAAAATTAAAATAAATGAATCCATATAAAAATCAAACATTTTTAAAATTAACCGTTCGATTTGCGGCGGTATTTTTTGTGGTTGTCACCATCCTTAAAATAATCATTTCGTTATTTAAAAATGGCGGTGTTTCAGGAATGATCACTGAATATTTTTCTGCGGAAACCTGGCTGCCGTTTTTAATGATACAAGTGGTGATGGCGATAGTTTATGGATTGCTGATGGCTGGTTATTACAAGTTTATGAAAAAATAATTTTAATTATAGGCAAAAATTATACTTAGGATGGAATCGTTAAAAATCAATAAAATCAATAAAACTGTGAATGGAAATATCCAAATTACAGGCTCAAAAAGCGAAACAAACCGATTGCTGGTTTTAAAGCAGTTTTATCCGAATTTAACGATTGAAAATATTTCAAATTCCGATGATAGTGAATTGATGCAAAAAGCGTTAAAAAGCAAAACTTCTGAAATAAATATTGGACATGCCGG
This sequence comes from Lutibacter sp., assembly GCA_014859175.1. Classification (GTDB taxonomy): domain Bacteria; phylum Bacteroidota; class Bacteroidia; order Flavobacteriales; family Flavobacteriaceae; genus Lutibacter. The sequence goes on from JACUUQ010000001.1 coordinate 14,234, forward strand.
CACGGCGATGCGTTTTTTAACGGCTTATTTTTCAGTAAAAGAAGGCAGTGAAATTGTGTTGACAGGTTCGCACAGAATGAAAGACCGGCCCATAAAAATTTTGGTTGAAGCCTTAAAATCCTTAGGCGCGAATATCCAATATATGGAAAAAGATGGTTTTCCGCCGTTAAAAATTACAGGAAAAAAGTTAACGAATGATTTTGTTGAAATTGAAGGAAATGTGAGTAGCCAGTATGTTTCTGCATTGTTGTTAATAGCACCGACTTTGCAAAACGGATTGAAATTAAAATTTAAAGGGGAAGTCACTTCTGTTCCGTACATAAAAATGACGCTGCAATTGTTGGCTGAATTGAGCATTGACTATGACTGGGAAGAAAATTTGATTTCTGTTCATCCAAAACCTGTCATTGAGCCAAAAACGGTTACCGTGGAATCCGATTGGAGTTCCGCTTCTTATTTTTACGGTTTGTGCGCGCTAAGTCCGAGCTCAGAAATAACCTTGTCATCTTACAAAAAAAACAGCTTGCAAGGAGATTCAGTTTTAGCGACAATTTATGAAAAATTGGGAGTTTCCACCAAATTTTGCGAGAATGCTATCATTTTAAAAAATAAGCAAAACTTCAACCTTCAAGCTTTAAACTTAAACCTCATTAACGCACCGGATATTGCCCAAACTATTGCGGTAACTTGTTTCGGATTGGGAACAGAATGTTATTTAACCGGACTTCATACATTGAAAATAAAGGAAACTGACAGGTTGGTTGCTTTAAAAACCGAGCTGGAAAAATTGGGCGGCGAAGTTATTTTGACCGATGAAACGTTACATTTACAGCCATCAACCAAAATAAATGAAAACATAAGCATTGCCACTTATGATGACCACAGAATGGCGATGGCTTTTGCGCCTTTGGCGGTAAAAGTTGCCATTGAAATTGAAGATCCCGGCGTAGTTTCAAAATCCTATCCGACTTTTTGGGAAGATTTTGCCAAAATTTCCCGCTAAAAGTCTGCAAAACAAACTTTTATTCCAAAACACTTGACAACGCCTATGCGGATGTTGTATCTTTGCCCTCTTTCTAATAAAAGTAAGGAAGAAACCTTAGGCTAAAAGCATATTTTCCAAGAGAGAATTAATAGCTTTTTTTCATTTGATCAATAAAAATAATTAAAATAAATACATGAAATTATCAAAATTTAAGTTCGAATTACCAGAAGATTTATTGGCAGAATATCCGGCAGAAAATAGGGATGAATCACGGTTAATGGTTTTGGACAGAAAAAAGAAAACCATTGAACACCATAATTTTAAAGAAATAATTAATTATTTTGATGAAGGGGATTTAATGATCTTAAACAATACCAAAGTTTTTCCTGCAAGAATGTACGGCGAAAAGGAAAAAACCGGTGCGCGTATTGAGGTGTTTTTATTGCGGGAATTAAATGCTGAAAGCAGGTTGTGGGATGTATTGGTTGATCCGGCACGAAAAATAAGAATCGGAAACAAATTATTTTTTGGCGATGATGAAAGTTTGGTTGCAGAAGTTATTGACAATACAACGTCTAGAGGAAGAACATTGCGTTTTTTATATGATGGTTCTTATGAGGAATTCCGACAAAAATTAGAAGAATTGGGCGAGACACCCTTGCCAAAATATATTAAAAGAGCTGTTGAAAAGGATGATGAGGAACGTTACCAAACAATTTATGCAAAACATGAAGGTGCCATTGCCGCACCAACGGCCGGAATGCACTTTTCTAAACATTTAATGAAACGTTTAGAAATTAAAGGAGTTGACTTTGCGGAAATAACCTTGCACGTTGGCTTGGGAACTTTTAATCCTGTTGAGGTTGAAGATTTATCCAAACATAAAATGGATTCTGAACGTTTGATTATTACGCAAGATGCAGCGGATATTGTGAACATGTCCATCAACCAAAAAAGAAGGATTTGCGCTGTGGGCACTACAGTAATGCGCGGTATTGAAAGTGCGGTTTCATCTAACAGACACTTAAACTCATACAATGGCTGGACCAATAAATTTATTTTTCCTCCGCACGATTTTAGCATTGCCAATTGTATGGTCACAAATTTTCATACGCCAAAATCTACTTTAATGATGATGGCTGCGGCTTTTGCCGGTTACGATTTTTTAATGGAAGCCTATGAAGAAGCAGTGAAGGAAAAATATAAATTTTACTCGTACGGCGATGCGATGTTAATTATTTAATTTATACTATTTTTTAATAATTAAATTCCCGCCCATTGCGGGAATCTTTTTATAAACCCTGTTTAAAATGATTAAAAAAAAGGACATCCGTGCTTTAACCAAAACCCAATTGCGCGAATTTTTTGTGGAAAAAGGCGACAAGGAATTTAGGGGAAATCAGGTTTATGAATGGTTGTGGGTTAAAAGCGCGCATACTTTTGAAGACATGACCAATATTTCGAAAGAAACACGTCAAATGCTCGAAGCTCATTTTGTGATCAACCATATTGAAGTTGACCAGATGCAGCGCAGCGCAGACGGAACCGTGAAAAATGCGGTTCGTTTGCATGATGGGCTAATTGTGGAATCGGTTTTAATTCCTACGGAATCTAGAACAACGGCCTGTGTATCCAGCCAGGTTGGGTGCAGTTTAGATTGCAGTTTTTGCGCTACGTCACAATTAAAAAAGATGCGAAACTTAAATCCCGATGAAATTTACGACCAAGTAGCTGCAATAAACAAAGAGAGTTTATTGTACTATAACCACAAATTGTCGAATATTGTTTTTATGGGAATGGGCGAACCATTGATGAATTATAACAATGTTTTAAAGGCGATTGAAAAAATTACTTCAAAGGAAGGTTTGGGAATTTCGCCAAAACGCATTACAGTTTCCACCTCCGGAATTCCAAAAATGATTAAAAAATTGGCAGATGATGAAGTGAAATTTAACTTGGCGGTTTCGTTGCATTCGGCAATTGATGAGGTTCGAAATCAAATCATGCCTTTTACCAAAGATTTTCCTTTGCAGGATTTAAAGGAAGCTCTGGAATATTGGTATGCCAAAACAAGCAACAGGGTTTCTTATGAATACGTTGTTTGGAAAGGAATTAACGACACCAAAGAGGCGATTATGGCTTTGGTAAAATTCTGTAAATATGTGCCTTGCAAGGTTAATTTAATTGAATATAACCCCATTGGCGATCCTAATTTTCAGCAAGCAAAACCGCAGGTTATTTCAGATTACATCAGTATTTTGGAAATGAACGACATTATTGTGAATGTGCGAAGAAGCAGGGGAAAAGACATAGATGCTGCCTGCGGGCAGTTGGCAAACAAAAAAAGCTAGCATTAACGCTAGCTTTTTTTTGCTTTATTTTAAAAGATTAAACTTACTAATTTCTTTTCAGTTTTTTCTTAATTTCAACTTCGTGGTAAGCTTCAATTAAATCACCAACTTCAATATCATTAAAGTTTTTAATTTGAAGTCCACAATCGTATCCTTTTGAAACTTCTTTTGCGTCATCTTTAAATCGTTTTAACGAACTTAAATCACCTGAATGAATTACGACACCATCTCTAATAACTCTGATTTTTGAGTTTCTTTGAATTTTACCGCTCAAAACCATACAGCCTGCAATTGTTCCAATTTTAGAAATTTTGAAGACTTCCCTAATCTCTGTATTACCTAAGATTTCTTCTTTCATTTCAGGAGACAACATGCCTTCCATCGCATCGCGTAAATCGTTGATGGCATCATAGATAATAGAATATGTTCTGATGTCTATTTCTTCATTGTCTGCCAATGTTCTTGCATTTCCTGAAGGTCTTACGTTAAATCCAATAATGATGGCATCGGATGCAGAAGCCAGCAATACGTCAGATTCCGTAATGGCACCAACACCTCTATGGATAATATTAACTTGAATTTCGCCAGTTGAAAGTTTTTGGAAGGAATCGGCCAATGCTTCTACGGAACCATCCACATCACCTTTTAAAATAATGTTTAATTCTTTAAAGTCACCCAAGGCAATTCTTCGTCCAATTTCATCCAATGTGATATGGCGTTGCGTTCTTACAGATTGTTCACGTTGTAATTGAGAACGTTTAGAGGCAATTTGTTTTGCTTCTTTTTCATCTTCAAAAATGTAAAACTTATCTCCGGCTTGAGGTGCTCCATCCAAACCAAGTATTGAAACCGGCGTTGAAGGTCCGGCAGTTTTCATATTGTTTCCGCGTTCATCAAACATGGCTTTTACTTTACCGCTATGTTTTCCGGCAAGCATATAATCACCTATTTTTAGTGTTCCGTCTTGCACCAATATTGTAGAAACATAACCACGGCCTTTATCCAATAAGGCTTCAACTACGGTACCAACTGCTCTTTTGTTCGGATTTGCCTTTAAATCCAACATTTCGGCTTCAAGCAATACTTTTTCAAGCAATAATTCAACGTTTTGGCCTGTTTTGGCTGATATTTCCTGAGACTGAATTTTTCCGCCCCAATCTTCCACCAATAAATTCAATTGTGAAAGCTGTTCTTTAATTTTTTCAGGATTTGCGTTAGGTTTGTCAATTTTATTGATGGCAAAAACAATTGGCACACCAGCTGCTTGCGCGTGGCTAATGGCTTCTTTTGTTTGCGGCATCACATCATCATCAGCTGCGATTACAATAATTACCAAATCCGTTACTTGCGCTCCACGAGCACGCATCGCCGTAAAGGCTTCGTGGCCAGGAGTATCTAAGAATGCTATTTTTTGGCCGTTTTTTAAATTTACCCCGTATGCACCAATGTGTTGGGTAATTCCTCCAGATTCCCCGGCAATTACGTTTTCTTCACGGATATAATCCAGTAAGGATGTTTTACCATGATCCACGTGTCCCATTACGGTAACAATTGGTGCTCTTGGTTTTAAACCTTCTATGTCATCTTCTTGTTCGTGTATAGCTTCTTCAACTTCCGCTCCAACAAAGTCAAGGCTATAATCAAATTCTTCTGCAACAATACTAAGAGTCTCAGCATCCAATCGTTGATTCATGGTTACCATTAATCCCAGTGACATACAGGCTGAAATAACTTGGGTAACGGGAATATCCATCATTGTGGCAATTTCGCTTACCGTTACAAATTCCGATACTTTTAGAATTTTGCTTTCAGCTTCTTGTTGCTCAAAGTCTCTTTCGGTTTGAATACGGTGTATATCTCTTTTGTCTCTTCTGTGTTTTGCGCCTTTTCCTTTTTTAGATTTGCCTTGAAGTTTTTCTAAGGTTTCTCTAATTTGCTTTTGAACATCTGCTTCGGTAGGCTCTTCTTTTACCAAAGGTTTTCTGCCACGCACCAATGGTGCTGATTTGTTTGCGCCTTTTTGTGCAAGAATTGGTTGTTTTTTAACACCTGTTATTGGTGTTATAGGCATTTTCTTTACAATCCTTCTGCGCTTCTTTTTATTTGCGTCACTGTCTTCTTTTTTAACAGCCAGTTCAGGTTTTTTCTTTTTAGGACGTTCAAACTGTTTTAAATCAATTTTTTCGCCAATAATTTTCGGACCCTCTAATTTAGAATAAACGGTTTCTATGGTCTGAGATTCTATGATTTCAGCTTCTGTAGGCTCCTTTTTCTCTTCAATTATTTCAGGTGATTGCTTTTCAGCTTCCAGTGGTTGCGCAGCTTTCTTCAGAATTGGTTTTTTAGAAACTTTCACTGTTTGTTCTTCAGCTTTTGGAGCTTCAATTGACATTTCAACAGGCTTTTCTTTAATCTCAGCTTCAACTTTTGGCGCTTCTTCTTTAATTTCTTCAACAGGTTTTGGTTGTTCAAGAATCACTTTGGGTTTTTCTTCAATGATTACCTTTGGGGTCTCAATAACAGGAGCAGCAGGTTTTTTCTCAATTTTAGCCTCTTTTGGTTCAATTTCAATTTTACCGACCGTTTTAATTTCTAATTTTTCAGCTTTGGCTTTAATTACAACTTTTTTGGCTTCTTCTTCAAGGCGATGTTTCTCCGCCAATTCCTCATGAGCTATTCTCAAGGTTTCTTTTTCTTTCCTTTTTTCTTCGCTTACTTCTTTTGAAGCTGCTTTTTTACTTCTGTCTGTCTGAAAACCATCCAACAATATTTCATACTCTTCATCAGATATTTTTGTGGTAGGTCTTGCTTCAATTTCAAAACCTTTTGTTGCCAAATGCTCAACAGCCCTATCTAACGAGATATTCAATTCCCGTAATACTTTGTTCAGTCTTAATGTTTTGTCTTCAGCCATACAATATTTATTTTTGCCAATTTGTGTTGAATAATTAAAGATTAATCTTTAAATTCTTCTCTTAATATTTTTTGAACCTCTAAAATGGTTTCTTCTTCTAAATCGGTTCTGCTAACAAGCTCGTTAATGTCTTTTTCCAAGACGCTTCTTGCGGTGTCTAAACCAATATTTTTAAATTCCTGAATCACCCAAGCTTCAATTTCATCAGAAAATTCTGTCAATTCAACATCGTCTTCCGCTTCAACGCCTTCACGCTGCACATCAAGTTCATAACCGGTTAATTGAGAAGCCAAGCGAATGTTTACGCCGTTTTTTCCAATTGCTTTTGACACTTCTTCAGGCAATAAATATACGTCAACCCTTCCTTTTTTTCCATCTTCACGGCCTTCTTCTTCATGAATTTTCATGGAAACTACCTTTGCCGGGCTCAAGGCTCTTGCAATATAAAGTTGTGTATTTTTTGTGTAATTGATTACGTCAATATTTTCATTCCCCAATTCGCGAACGATGCCGTGAATACGAGATCCTTTCATTCCAACACAGGCGCCAACGGGGTCAATTCTGTCATCATAAGAATCTACGGCTACTTTTGCTTTTTCGCCCGGAATTCTTGCAACACCTTCAATAGTGATCAATCCGTCAAAAACTTCCGGAATTTCTTGTTCAAATAATTTCACCAAAAATTCAGGTGCTGTTCTTGATAAAATAATTACGGGTTTGTTGCCGCGCAATTCTACGGATTTAATGATGCCGCGAACGTTGTCTCCTTTTCTGAAGTAATCCGAACGAATTTGTTCGTTTTTTGGTAATATGATTTCATTGCCGTCATCATCTAACAATATAATTGCATTATGACGAATGTGGTGAACTTCAGCAGTGTAAATATCTCCTTCCAGCGCTTTAAATTGTTTAAAAGTATTTGTGCTGTCGTGTTCGTGTATTTTTGAAATAAGGTTTTGGCGCAAGGCTAAAATGGCTCTTCTCCCAAGGTCGATTAATTTCACTTCTTCAGAAACATCTTCCCCAATTTCAAAATCCGGTTCAATTTTTCGTGCTTCTGAAAGTTCAATTTCCTCATTGTCATCTTCCGACATTCCATCCGCAACCACAATGCGATTTCTCCAAATTTCTAAATCGCCTTTATCAGGATTTATAATAATATCAAAATTATCATCAGATCCGAATTTTCTTTTTAAAGCAGCTCTAAAAACCTCTTCAAGTATTGCCATAAGCGTTACCCTATCTATGTTTTTATCTCCTTTGAAATCTGAAAACGACTCAATTAATGCTATATTTTCCATGCACTCTCTTAATTAAAATATTATTTTCACTTTTGCCTCTAAAATATCACTAAATGGGAATGTTGAATTTTTAATAACCGTTACTTTTCCTTTACCTAAAGGTTTTGGTTCACGGGTTTTCCATTCCAACTCAATCTCATTGTCAGTCACATTTTTAAGAACGCCTTCAATAGTGGTATTGTCTTTTAACTTTAACGTTAAAACTCTATTGATATTTTTTATGTACTGCCGATTAACTTTTAAAGGATTTGCAATATCCGGGGAAGCGACCTCTAGCGAAAAATCTTCGATTTCCCTGTCTAAATTATGCTCTATCCCACGGCTAATTCTAATGCATTCCTTTAAGGTTACGCCATGATCGCCGTCAACTTCAACAGAAATCTTATTATCCGCCAAAAATTTTAAGTCTATCAAAAACAATTCTGGGTTTTCTTCGATAGCTTCTTTAACCAAATTTATGACTTTTTCTTTTTGTATCATACTATAAAAAGAGGGGACTTATGTCCCCTCCTAGTCCTTTTTCTGTTCTAATTCGGTGCAAATATACTAAGATTTTTTTAAATGATAAAAATTCATGTTTATTTTTAATTTAAAATTATTAACTTAGCGTTAGGATAATAAACTATACAATAAATTTTTATGAGAAGTATTCTAGTCCCTATTGATTTTTCGGAACAAGCAAAATATGCCGCAAAAGTGGCGTCAGATATTGCCAGACACACAAATTCGAAAATATTTTTGTTGCATATGCTTGAACTTCCCACAGGAATTATAGATCCTGCAGGCTACGGTTCTTCAAGTAATACGCCTTCGGCCCTGTTATTTTTGAAAAGAGCTCATGAGAAGTTTGAGGAATTTAAAAAACTGCCATTTTTAGAGGGTTTAGAAGTGGAAGATTCTGTGCAATTTCACAAAGCGTTTGATGGAATTATAGACGAAAGTAAAAAGCAAAATGCTGATTTAATAGTGATGGGTTCAAAAGGAACTTCCGGACTTGAAGAAATGTTGGTGGGCTCAAATACTGAAAAAGTTGTAAGAAATTCGGATATTCCCGTGCTTGTTATTAAAAGGGATATTGATAAGTTTAAAATTGAAAATATCGTTTTTGCTTCTAATTTTAAAATTGATCACAGAAAAGCATTCCAAAAAATATTGGATTTTGCGTCGCTTTTTAATGCCCGACTGCATTTGCTTAAAATAAACACCATTCATAATTTCGAAACTACCAAAGAATCGAGTGACGCCATAAGAAACTTTATCAACGATTTCGATTTGGGCGATTATACCTTAAATATCTACAATGATGTTTCTGTGGAAGCAGGGATTTTAAATTTTTCTAAAGTGATAGATGCGGATGTTATCTTATTAAATACTAGCGGAAGAAGAGGTTTGTCGCATTTATTCAACGGTAGCATTGGGGAAGATTTGGCAAATCACGCAAAATTACCTGTTATTACCTTTAAATTGTAGCGTAAAAAACTCGAATTTTTATTTAATTTAAGAAGTTTAGTTATCGTAGATCAAGGTAGCTGGAATTTCTTTTAATTGGCTAATTTTATGAAATTGAACTCATAACAGAAACCACCAAAGCAATTGAACAGCTTGAAATAAAAAAGAACAAGAGTATTAAGAACAGAATCTTTATTTGTTTCATTGGTTATTTGTTTGAAATTGGGTTTTTCAAAATTATTCATTGATAAATAAAAAACCTTACGGGTTTCCGTAAGGTTTTGCTTATTGTATAAATTTTGAAGATTTAAAATTTATTAATCATGATTTGTTTTCTTTGAGTTTAAGCAATTTCCCCTTATTTAAATCATCAGTTTATACAATAACGGCAATTCATATTTTGAATAATTCCGTCTTCCAAAGATATCCTGCTAAAAACAAAAAACCTTACGGGAAACCGTAAGGTTGGCATTATTGAAAAAATATTTTAGATAAGTCCTAAATCCTTTGAGATTGACACAAGATGAACTACGTTATTTGCATTAAAGTATTCTTTTAGGATTTTTAATCTTTTTTCAATACTGCTCATACTTGTGGGTGCGTAATTTTTATTTTTTAAGGCAGTACTTATTTCTTCTTGAGAATATCCTTCGGCAAGGCAATTGATAAGGAAAATATCATATTCGGCAATTTCTATAACTTCATTTTGAGATAAAGCGCCTGCCACATGCGGAGAAATGTAAAATCCGTTAGAATTGCAAATAATTTGTATAGCTTTTTTTAATTCTCTCAATCCATTTCTGCTTTTCCATACATAAGCATTAATTTTATCTTCATTGCATAAAGTTTGAATTCTGTATGTTTTATCTTCCACAGAGAATACAACAATTTTTAAATCGGGAAATTCTTTTCTAACCGCTTTTATAAGTTCTTCGCCCGAATTTAATTTTTGCGCCGTATGGTCTTTATTAAAGGATAAGTCGCTAATTAATAAATCAAAAGGAGCGTTATTTATTTTGGCGCTTTTTAATTTTAACAATGCTTCATCGCAATATTGGGTATAATCTATTTCTTTTATTTCTAACTTGGCTAGCTCAGCTCTTATGCCGCTGTTAATAAAGTCCATATCTTCAGCTATTAAAACTTTTTGAAACATTCGCGTTATTTTTTAAAAAAAATTGACACCTTAAATCCTTTGTTTAAAGTTGTTTCAAAAGTAACCGTTCCGTCTATGGCTTTTATACGGTTTTCCACATTTTTAAGCCCATTTTTTAAAGTTAATGCTTCTTCACTGGTTCCAATTCCATTATCTGAGTATTTTATAGTACAATAATTTTTATCGTCACTAAAAGAAATAACCACTAAATTGGCCTCGCTGTGTTTTCTCATATTCACCATCAACTCTTGCAAAACCCTGTAAATGGTTATTTGCTTGTGTTTTTCTATAAGGTGCAGTTTTGCTTCTTGAAGGTTTTTTATAAATATTTTGCAATGCTCGTTATTAAATCCGGAGAGCATGTTTTTTAAAAATTTTTCAAAATTAATTCCGGTTTCAATGGTGTTATTTTCGTACGAAATATTTCTGGTTTGTAAATATACCTTATCTAAATCATCCAGTATTTGCGGGGTGCTATCAGTTGAATATTGGATTTTATTCATAATGTTGTACACATCATTGGCAACTTCATCGTGTATTTTTTTTGCTATGCGCGTTTCGGTTTTATAAACCTCCTGTATTTTTTCCTGCTTGTGTTTTTGTTTTCTGTAAAAGCCAAAAATGAGCAATCCTAAAACAATTGAACTTCCGGTAACACCAGTAATTATATTTCTGTTTTTTTCTTTTTCCAGCTCTAATTCTTTTTTTGCCGATAAAATTTTTAATTGCAGATTTTCATCGCGATTTTTTTTGCTGTCGTATTTAAGTTTTGCAAACTTATTTAACGCATTTTGCTCAGCATCACTTAAACTGTCACTAATTTTTACATACCTTATGTAATATTCTTTTGTTTTATTGGAATTTTCAAGGTTGATAAGTTTTTGCAAAGCTTCAAGTTGATCTTGCGGACTCTTTTGGCGTGTTGCGATATGGTACATTTTTGTAGCATATTCAAGCGCTTTTTTCTGATTTTTTTGCTCATAATAATCTGAAAGATGTGCATAGCTTGCGTTTAATCCAAATAAATCATTTTCTTCTAAACGAATAACCAAAGCGGTTTGCAAATCGTCAAGTACATTTTCATTTTCGTTGGCCAACCATTTTGTAAAAGCAAGATTGTCCAGTATTCTGGCTTTGGTTTTCGGAATATTGATCAGTAAAGGATTCATTAATAAATCATTAAGTATATTAATGGAATTTTCATAATCATTCAGAGATCTAAAAGCATTTGCTTTATTGTTTAAAATTGTAATTTTCTCGATTTCATTTTCTGAAATATGATAGGCTTTATCATACCAATAAATAGCTTCTGAATAATCATTTTGTTTTTTTGCGGATATGGCGATGCAGTTATAGACAGAAGTCAGGTATTGTACATTATTCTTTTCTAAATATTTTAAAGCCTGAATGGCAGTCTCGTCACTGCCGTAATAATCGCCAAAATCAGATTGAATGATGGCTATTTGCGCCAAATTTTCACCAACTTTTGATTTATTGCCAAGATTCATGTGAATCTCTCTGGAAAGATTGTAAAAAAGGAAGGCGCTGTCTTTTTGATGATTTAAACTAAAATAATAAGCCAGTCTCGAAAAATTATTTCCAATTTCTACCGAGTCGTTTTTTGCCATGGAAGTGCGCAATAATTCCTTGCTGCTGGCAATTGCGCTGTCTGGCAGTTTTAAGTTTCCGAATAGATATGACTTATGAACCAATATTTCTTCAATACTTTTTGAATTAGGCGCAGTTTTTTTAGCAATTCTAAGGGCTTTATTTGCATGGTTTAAACATATGGAGTCTCCAGAAGCAGCGTCTTTCATTTTTTGGATGTAAAAATCGACAGAATCTATTGAAGATTTTTTTGCTTTGTCGATTTTCTCTTTTTTGCTGCACGAAGTAAACTGCATCAGAACAAAAATCAAAAGAAAGAGGAAAATAATTTTTAAGTGTTTCATTTTTTAAAACAATGTAAAAGGGGTTGATTTTTCAATAAATTTCTTGGTCTTTTGGCGATACTTTCAGCTCTTTTTGTCAGCTTGCTATTTCAAATCTTTAGGTATTTCACAAATAGGTATCGGAATCATTTTATGTTTATTTGCGCTGTTTCTTTTCGTAAAAATGGCAAAAACTTCTTTTTCCCGATTGTTAAAATCGGTTATTTTTTTACCAGACTCAACCTGCTTCATCGCCCATTCCAATTCGTCATAACTGGCGCCAATTTGGTCTTCATCGGTGCGGCTGTCACCAAATAAGCCGTCGGTTGGTTTCGCCTTTTGTATGGAATCTGGTACGCCCAAAATTTTCGCAATTTCGTAAACTTCCGATTTCATTAAATCGGCAATCGGACTTATATCTACGCCGCCATCGCCGTATTTAGTGAAAAATCCAACGCCAAAATCTTCCACTTTATTACCTGTTCCTGCCACCAAATAACCCCGTATTCCGGCAAAATAATACAAAGTAGCCATTCGCAAACGCGCACGGGTATTGGCCAACGATAAGTTTACGGCATCCAAATTGCCATCGGTTGGAACCGCCAATTTAAATTCTTCAAAAGTTGCCGTTAAATTTATTTCTTCGGAAGTGATGTTTTTAAACTTATTTTTAAGCTGTTCAATATGTTCTTTTCCTCGAGAAACCTGATTTTTATCCTGATGAATGGGCATTTCAACGCATAAAACCGGAAAACCTGTTTTGGCGCAAAGCGTTGAGGTGACGGCAGAATCTATACCACCCGAAATTCCGACCACAAAACCATTCACGTTCGATTTTTCGGCATATTCCTTTAACCAACTTACAATATATCCTACAACTTTTTCGGCGTTCATAATTAATTTATTTTAGTAATTTTGACGTTTTAAACAAAGAAGCGTAAATATATAAATTAATGAACAGACTTTTTATTCTTGCAATTGTTTTATTCTTGTCGATTTCCTGTAAAAAGGCTGTTACCAAAAAAGTTGATGTGTCAAATATAGAGGTTGCTGTTTCTGTAAACAGATTTGAGCAAAAATTCTATGAAGCCGATGAAACAACGCTTCCGGCGCTAAAAAATGAATTTCCGTATTTGTTTCCGGCTCAAAACGACAGTGTTTGGATGAACAAAATTAATGATGATGAAGAAAGGGAATTGTACAGCAAATCTCAAGAGGTTTTTAAAGATTTTGAAAATGAAAAAGCACAAATTGAAGACTTGTTTAAACACGTAAAATATGAGCATCCCAATTTTAATGCTCCCAAAATAATTACGCTTATCACCAATTTGGACTACCAAAGCAAAATTGTTTATGCCGATAGTTTGCTGTTTGTTTCTTTGGATATGTATTTGGGGAAAAACAGCGAGGTTTATCAGGATTTCCCGGTTTATTTATCTCAAAACTTCGACAAGTCGCAATTGGCAGTTGATATGGCCAGCGCCATAAGTGACCGATATTTTACGGCAGCCAAAAGTCGGCAGTTTTTGGATATGGTGATTGGCGCCGGCAAAAAAATGGTGATGATTGACCGTTATTTGCCTTCAGTTTCAGACCCCCAAAAAATAGGATACAGCAATGAGGGGTATGCTTGGGCAGTGGCCAACGAATCGCAAATTTGGAAATATTTTATAGAAAACAAGTTGCTTTACAGCACCGATTCAAAATTGGTGGATCGTTTTATGGCGGAGGCGCCGTTTTCAAAATTTTATATCGATATTGATAAAGAATCTCCCGGAAGAATAGGTGTTTGGTTGGGCTGGCAAATTGTGCGCGCCTATACGGCTAACAATAATGACGTAACTTTGCAGCAACTTTTAAAAACTGACGCTGAAGAAATATTTAATAAATCGAAATATAAACCAAAAAAATAATGGCAGTAGTACAAACATCAAAAATTGAATTTATTGTAGGATTGGACGAAAATAAAGTGCCTGAAACAATAAACTGGACAGCCGATGACGGTGAAATTGAAAATGCGAAATCAAAAGCCTTGATGATTTCTGTTTGGAATCCTGAAAAAAAAGAAACGCTTCGCATGGATTTGTGGACAAAAGATATGCCGATTGATGAGATGAAACAGTTTTTTCATGAAACCTTGGTTTCCATGGCCACTTCTTTTGACCGTGCAACCAACGACCATAAGATGAGTGCCACAATGCTCGATTTCTGTGATTATTTTGCCGAAAAACTGGAGTTGAAAAAGTAGGGACGGGTCGCGACCTGTCCGTTCTTTAGGGACAGGTCGCGACCTGTCCGTTCCAAATGTTAAATGGTTTATTTGTTGAATTGTTCGGTTCTTGAAACCTGAAACCTGAAACAACCAAAACCAGCAACTATTGCGCTTTGATAAGCGCTATAATTTCTTTGTATTCATCGGGATTGTTCAAAAAATCTTTTTGGGAAACATCAATAATGAGCGTTTTCAGATTTTCTTCGGTTTTGATAAAACTCGAATAGCCTTGGTGAATTTTATCTAAATAGTCCGGAGCAATATTTTGTTCATATTCGCGCCCTCTTTTTTTAATATTTTTGATTAACTGTGGCGTATCCTGATAAAGATAAATATACAAATCGGGTTTTGAAATTTCTTTGTACATAATGTCGAACATTTTTCTGTACAAATAAAACTCATCTTTTTGCAACGTAATTTGTGCAAAAATAAGCGACTTAAAAATGTAATAATCCGAAACGATAAAGTTTTTAAACAAATCAAATTGCGCCAAATCATCCGAAAGCTGCGAATACCTGTCGGCTAAAAAACTCATTTCCAACGGAAAAGCATAACGATCGTTGTCTTCGTAAAATTTCGGCAAAAACGGATTGTCGGCAAAGCGTTCCAAAATAATTTTCGCATTAAAATCTTCGGCAATCATCGTGGCAAGCGTTGTTTTGCCTGAGCCAATATTTCCTTCAATGGCAATATAATTGAATTTTTCGGCCAGTGAAACCGGTCGTTTTAGGGAAAAGGAAGTTTTTTCAACCGGACTGTCATCGGTGCAGTTTTCCAAGCAAGTTTGTATGCGTTGTTTTGTGATGGGATGAATCAAATTTGGCGCAATTTCAGCCAATGGAACCAACACAAACTTTCTGTTTAGCATTTCTTTATTCGGCACTGCCAATTCTTTTGAAAAAATAATTTCGGTATCAAAAAGCAATACATCAATATCAATAATACGCGCTTTATAACCAGTTTCAGAAGTTCTTTTTCTGCCTAACAAAAGTTCAATTTCCTGAATCGATTTTAAAAGGTTTTCCGGGTTTAAGCCTGTGGAAATTTGAATGCAGATATTTAGAAAATCATCGCTTTTAAAACCCCAGGATTTCGTTTTGTAAACGGCTGAAATCTTAACAACAGCGCCTATTTTTTCGGCAATTAAATCAACAGCCTGCTGTAAATTCTCAAGCTTGTTTCCCTGGTTGCTTCCCAACGATAAATATGTAGGTCTTAAAATTTGCATAAAGTGAATGCAAAGGAAAGAAAAGTATTAGATAAATACATATCTTTGCACGTCAATTTATAAACATTTATAAACTTTTTTTCGATTTTTAATTCTGGATTTGCATGAGATTTTTAGGAAATTTAATAGCATCAATTTTAGGGACGTTAATTGCGTTGGGTATTTTGTTCATGATGTTTATCGTGATTGCCATAGCATTTGGCGAAACTGAAAAAGTGCTGGTGAAAGGAAATTCGGTTTTGGTCATTAAATTGGATGCTTTGGTGAAGGATTATGCGCCAAAAGGCACTGATTTACTTGATGAATTTTTTGCGTTAAGCGATGAGAAAATGGGCTTGAATGAAATTATCAACGCCATTGAAAACGCAAAGAATGATGATAACATTGTTGGAATAAGCATCAATACGCTTGATGTAAATGCGGGAATTTCGCAAACCAAAGCGATTAGAAATAAATTGGAGGAATTTAAGGAATCGGGTAAATTTGTGATGGCTTACGGCGATGTTTACAATCAGAAATCTTATTACTTAAGTTCTGTGGCCGATTCTGTTTTTATGAATCCACTGGGTGGTGTTGATTTTAAGGGTTTGTCTTCTGAAGTGTTATTTTTTAAAGATTTGCAGGATAAATCGGGCGTTAAAATGGAAGTGATCCGACACGGAAAATACAAAAGTGCCGTTGAGCCGTTTCTGTACAATAAAATGAGCGACGAAAACCGGGAACAAATTACGTCATTTTTACAGTCTATTTGGGGCGAATTGTTGGTTGATATTTCAAAAAGCAGAAATAAAACAACAGAGGAACTAAACGCCATTGCCGATAATTTATGGGCGCGAAACGCCACATTGGCCATTGAAAACAACATTGTTGATGCTGCTGTTTATTTGGATGAATATGAGACCAAATTAAAATTGGCTTCCGGCATTTCAATAGATAAGGAATTGCCTGAAATTACACTTTCTGATTATATTGCTACAGGAAAAGGCAGGGTTATTTCAAGTGCCACCAATAAAATTGCCGTAATTTATGCGCAAGGGGAAATAATATACGGAAAAGGAAATGAAGATTTAATCGGACAGGAATTAATTATAGAAGCCCTTCGCAAAGCGAGAAAAGACAAAAATGTAAAAGCAATTGTGTTGCGAATAAATTCGCCGGGCGGAAGCGCGTTGGCTTCAGAATTAATTTGGCGGGAATTGGAACTGACCAAAAAAGAATTGCCTTTGGTGGTTTCTATGGGTGATTTGGCTGCGTCAGGCGGGTATTATATCGCTTGTAATGCGGACAGAATTTTTGCGGAATCGACCACTATTTCAGGATCAATCGGTGTTTTTGGCGCTTTGCCAAATATGAGCAAATTAGCCGGGGATATTGGTGTCAATGCCGAGCAGGTGCGTACCAATAAAAGCCCAAATTACAGTCTTTTTGAGCCAATTACCGATGAGTTTCGGGCGGTTACCACTGAAGGCGTTGAAGATATTTACACAACTTTTTTGGCAAGGGTTTCTGCAGGCAGAAATATGAGCGTTAAGGCGGTGGACAGTATTGCCCAAGGCCGTGTTTGGGCGGGAGTTGATGCTTTGCAAAATGGATTGGTTGATGAAATGGGGAATTTGGATGATGCTGTAAAATATGCTGCGGAATTGGCTGCAATTGTTGATTATAAAGTGCGCAATTACCCAGATTATAAATTTAATTTAGGTGATAGGTTGAGCGGTATTCCTTTTATGAAAACAAAAGAAAAAGCAATGATTGAAGCTTTGGGATTGGATAATTATAAAATTTACCAAACCATCAAACAATTTTCAGAACTCAAAGGAATTCAGGCAAGAATGCCTTTTTTGCTGGAAATTAAATAAGCGTGTTATTTAAATTCGCTCGAAGGTAATAAAACTGTAATCGTACTTGTTATTTTCGTCTGCTTTAAAATCTTCCCGTGAAGTTTCTTTCCAGATTGTTTTGTCAATTTCAGGAAAAAAAACATCAGCCTCAAATTGGCGGTGAACAAAAGTGATGTCAAGCCTGTCAGCATAAGGCATCGCTTGTTTGTAAATTTCTGCGCCACCCAAAATAAACGGATTCTCATCTGCTTCTGCTGCGGCTTTTAAAGCACCTTCTAATGAATTTGCCACAATACAGGCTTCAACTTTGTAATTTTTATCGCGCGTAATAACAATGTTTGTTCTTTCTGGAAGCGGTTTTCCCAGTGATTCATAAGTTTTCCGCCCCATAATAACCGCGTGGTTCAAAGTCGTTTTTTTGAACCGTTTTAAATCGGCGGGTAAATGCCAAATCAATTGGTTGTCTTTTCCCAAGGCGTTATTTGCCGCAATCGCAGCCATAATTGTTACCATTATTCTGTTGCGTTGCTTAAATCCCCTTCTTTTTTGTCCTTTTCGAAATTGTATAACGCTTGCGTTTTTTCAGCTTTTAGGGCATATTCATCATCCATTTGCTTTTTTAATTTTGCAATTTTCAATTCTTGCTCCATCACCAATTTTTCGGTTTGTGCACGTTCCCAATCTTTTCCCATAAAGCGTTGGGTAACAAACACGTTTATAAAATGCAATACAAAGAAGAAAAGCCATAAAATAATGGCCCAAACAAACCAGTTTTCAACAACATTTTCGCCAACTTTTAACAATTTGTTAAGCAGAATCAAAAAAACGGCGCCCACCAAAAACACTACAAAATGATAGTAAAGTCTCTTTTTTTGTTTTGCGCGTGCGCGTGCAGTTTCATAAAACTCGTGTTGTTTATTTAGGTCATCCATAGTTACATATTTTTAACCCATTCTTTAATATAGGCCGTAAAATCTTCTGTTTCGTTTGTGTTTTCCTGTTGTTTTTGTTCAAAAGCAACATTTAAAAATTTCAAAACATTTTTGTCTGAAGTATTTAAAAGGTATTCAATGGATTTTAACAACTCAACATCATCAATTTCAATGATTCTTTCAAGTATTTTAATTTTTAGTCCTGCTGTATTCATGCTTCTTTTTTTAAGGAGTCTAAATATATTAAAAGTTTTACAAACTGTTTATTAAAGAAATATTAAATTTCAATAATTTACATTTACAATTTGCTGCCAAGTAAATTTTTTAGGCGGAAGTTTGTCTTATGTTAAACAGCCACCTCTCCTTTAATATGCGAATCCGGATTGTAATTTAGCAAGGTAAAATCTTCAAACTTAAAATCGAAGATGTTTTTCACCGATGGGTTTATTTCCATTTTAGGCAATTCTCTTGGCGTTCTTGATAATTGCAATTTAATTTGTTCGCTATGGTTGCTGTAAATATGTGCATCACCAAAAGTGTGGATAAAATCTCCCGGTTTTAAATTGCAAACCTGTGCAACCATCATCGTGAATAAGGCATAGGAAGCGATGTTAAACGGTACGCCTAAAAATATGTCGGCACTTCGTTGATATAATTGACAGGATAATTTTCCGTCGGCCACATAAAATTGAAAAAAGGCATGACAAGGCGGTAATGCCGCTTTTCCGTTGGCAACGTTTTTAGCAAAAGATAAAGAAGTATCGGGCAAAACACTTGGATTCCAGGCTGAAACCATCATTCTTCGGCTGTTCGGATTTGTTTTTATTGTTTGAATCAATTCCGAAATTTGATCAATGTCTTCGCTATTCCAGTTTCGCCATTGATGGCCGTAAACCGGACCTAAATCGCCGTTTTCATTTGCCCAGGCATCCCATATTTTTACGCCGTTTTCATTCAAATATTTTATGTTGGTGTCGCCTTTTAAAAACCACAGCAATTCATAAATAATGGATTTTAAATGCAGTTTTTTTGTGGTCAACATAGGAAAACCGTCACTTAAATCAAACCGCATCTGATAACCAAACACGCTTTTTGTGCCGGTTCCTGTCCTGTCTTCTTTGACCGTTCCTTTATATTGCACGTATTTTATTAAGTCTAGATATTGTTTCATTTTCCTGTTTATAATTAAGGCGTTTATTTTTTATAAACGATTAAACAAATACTTTCAGTAGTTTATTTTTTAATCAAATTTAATATTCCCCCTTCGGGGGCTAGGGGGGCGTTTAGTGGCTTACCCAATAATCATTCCTGCAATTGTTGCTGATAACAATGAAGCAATTGAACCTCCAATAACGGCTTTTAGGCCAAACTCCGACAATGTTTTTCTTTGGCCAGGAGCCAAGGAACCAATTCCGCCAATTTGAATTCCGATAGAAGCGAAGTTGGCAAAACCGCACAACATATAAGTTGCCATAATAACCGATTTGCTGTAAGTAAAATGAGTTACATTGGCCATATTTTTTAACTCAGCCAACTGAATATATCCCACAAACTCGCTTGCGGCTAATTTTACGCCCAACAACTGTCCCATCAACATTATATCTTCTCTCGCAACACCAATCAACCACATTAAAGGCGCAAAAATAGTTCCTAAAATTGATTCCAAAGAAAATTGTTGGTAGGGTGTATAGGCAACAATCCAATCGTTTAAATAGGTCACAGAACCTACCCAACCCAAAATACCATTTATCATAGCAATTAAAGCCACAAAAACCAATAACATCGCTGCAACATTGGCCGCTAATTTTAAGCCTTCAGTTGTTCCATTGGCAATGGCGTCCAAAATATTTGAGCCAATTTTTTCTTGGGAAACATTTACGTCTGTATTAATTTCCTCCGTTTGCGGATACAGCATTTTTGAGATTACAATCGCTCCTGGCGCTGCCATTACAGATGCTGCCAGCAAATGTTTGGCAAATTGAAGTCGTAAAACAGGATCGTTACCGCCTAAAAATCCGATGTAAGCAGCTAAAACACCGCCGGCAACAGTGGCCATCCCGCCAATCATCACCAATAATATTTCCGAACGGTTCATGCGCTCCAAATAGGCTTTTATCATCAAAGGAGCTTCGGTTTGGCCCAAAAATATATTTCCCGCAACCGATAAACTTTCGGCGCCTGAAATTTTTAATAACTTGGTCAATAAAAGTGCCATTCCCTTAACTATAATTTGAATAACGCCCAAATAAAATAACAAGGATGTTAAAGCTGAAAAGAAAATGATGGTAGGCAAAATTTGAAACACAAATATAAATCCGTAGGAATCAATATTCATTAAGCCGCCAAATAAAAACTGGCTTCCTGCAGCTGTAAAATCTAAAATACTGG
Organism: Lutibacter sp.; assembly: GCA_014859175.1. Taxonomy (GTDB): domain Bacteria; phylum Bacteroidota; class Bacteroidia; order Flavobacteriales; family Flavobacteriaceae; genus Lutibacter. Next base: position 34,982 of record JACUUQ010000001.1, read on the forward strand.
TAAAAATTCCGCCAACAAATTCAAAAATTCGCTGAACAAAAGGCACTTTTAAAACCCCGACGCCAATAAGCAGCTGGGCCGTAATACCCGCGCCAACCGTTTTCCAATTAATGGCTTTTCGGTTATTGCTGAACAAATAGGCGATAAGAAGCAAAGACACCATTCCCAAAGCCCCTCGCCATAAGGAAGTTGTCGTGAATCCTTGGTTGTTGATAAGCGTATTGTTGATGGTTTCTTGTGCGTTTGTTGAAAATATACTGAAGAATATTAGGGTGGCTAAGCTTATTTTTTTGATCATAAAATATGTTGTTATGAAGTGCGTTTGGTTATTTCGTCACGAATTTTTGCAGCCAATTCATAATCTTCATTTTGAACAGCTTTATTTAATTTTTCATTCAGTTCTTCAAGGGTGTCTTTCGAGTAGGAACTTGCTTTTTCTGGCTCTTCAATCAATTTTTCAATGCTCAAGGTTTCTTTTTCGCCGGATAATTCATCTTTTGCTTTTAAATAGATTCCCGCCTTGTCCAAAATATTTTCATAGGTATAAATTGGCGCATTAAATCGCGTTGCCAAAGCAATGGCGTCGGAAGTTCGGGTATCTATAATTTCTTCAATTTTGTCGCGTTCACAAATCAAGCTCGAATAAAACACGCCGTCAACCAATTTATGGATGATTACTTGTTTAATTGCAATGTGAAATCGGTCGGCGAAAGTTTTGAATAAATCGTGTGTAAGCGGTCGGGGAGGTTTTATTTCTTTTTCCAAGGCGATGGCAATGGATTGTGCTTCAAACGCTCCGATAACTATAGGTAACGTTCTGGTGCCGTCCACTTCACTCAAAACCAATGCGTAAGCACCGCTTTGCGTTTGGCTGTAAGATATCCCTTTAATATTTAGGCGAACTAAACTCATAAGTTAAAATTAACAAAAAAGACTGTCTAATCAAAGGATTTTATCCCAATAATTAGGCAGCCTAATTTAGAGGCACAATTTAATAAAATTATGCGTTATTCGCTTTAAATTCTGTTAACTTTTCAATTAATTTTGGCACCACATCAAAAGCATCGCCAACAATGCCGTAATCTGCCGCTTTAAAGAAAGGCGCTTCGGGATCGGTATTGATCACCACTTTAACTTTTGAGGAGTTTACGCCGGCCAAATGCTGTATAGCGCCTGAAATTCCAATGGCAATGTATAAGTTAGAAGAAACTGGTTTCCCGGTTTGTCCAACATGTTCACCGTGAGGTCTCCAGCCCAAATCAGATACCGGTTTTGAACAGGCAGTGGCTGCTCCCAAAACGTTGGCAAGTTCTTCAATCATACCCCAATTTTCAGGACCTTTCAATCCTCTTCCTCCCGAAACAACAATATCGGCATCGGCAATGGTAACTTTACCTGAAGTTTGTTCAATGGATGCAGAAACCAAATTGCTTTCAACTAAAACAGGTGAAAATTCCTCAGTTGTTCCCGAAACTTTGTTTTCAACCAAACCAAATGAATTTTTGGCAAGCGCAATAACTTTTATGTTGGTTAATATTTGTGTATTGTTAAACGCTTTGTTGGAAAATGTTTTTCTTTTCACCGTAAAAGGCGAAGTTTCACTTGGCAAAGCAATCACATTGCTTGCATAACCCGCATTTAAATTGGCGGCAACCATTGGCGCAAAGTACAATCCGTTCGCGTTTGAATCGATGATGACAACTTGTGCACTTTCTTTTTCTGCGGCTTGTTTTACAATATTTGCAACTAATTTGGCATTAAAAACATTTAATTTATCATTTGTGACAGTTAAAACTTTTTCGGCGCCATAAGTATATAGCATTGTTGCTTCACTTGAATTTATGGTCAATACCACTAAATTTGTTCCCAATTGCTCCGCAACTTTTTTTCCGTAGGAAGTTACTTCCAACGCAGTTTTTTTATATTTTCCTTCCGATGATTCGGCAAAAACCAATACTGACATAATATTTTTAGATTTTGGATTTTAGGTTTAAAACTAAAATGAATTTATATTTTTTAATTCTTGTTGAACAGTTAAACGCCTAAACAAATAAACGTTTAAACAATGGTTTTAAATAACCTTTGCTTCGTTGTGCAATAAACTGATGAGTTCGTCCAAATTGTCTGCAGCAACTAATTTACAGGCCGATTTTGCTGGCTGTTTTTCAAAAGAAACAATGGACGTTGTTGTATTTCCGTTCGAGGATTCAACAATGGTCAATGGTTTTTGACGCGCCATCATAATGCCGCGCATATTTGGAATTCGCAAATCTTTTTCTTCAACCAAACCTTTTTGTCCGGCAATAATCAAAGGAAGATTTGCCTCCAGCATTTCTTTTCCGCCGTCAATTTCTCTTGAAATAGTGGCTTTATCACCTTCAATTTCCAGTCCGATACAGGCATTTACAAAATTAAAGTCTAACAACGCGGCAAGCATTGCAGGCACCATTCCGCCGTTATAATCGATGGATTCTTTTCCGGCAAGCACCAAATCGTAGCCGCCATTTTTAACCACTTCGGCCAACTCTTTTGCAACGGTAAAGCCGTCTAAAGCCTCCGCATTTACCCTAATTGCATCGTCGGCGCCAATGGCCAAAGCTTTGCGCAAAGTTGGTTCAGTAGAGGCATTTCCAACAGTGGCTACAGTTACGGTTGCCCCTTGTTTTTCTTTAAACCACATAGCCCTTGTCAATGCAAATTCATCATAAGGGTTTATTACAAATTGCACACCGTTGCTGTCAAATTTAGTATTATTATCACTAAAATTTATCTTTGATGTGGTGTCCGGAACGTGGCTGATACAAACTAATATTTTCATGAAATCTAGGTGTTAGGTATTTGGTATAAAATTACAGGTCATTTTATTAATGATGCTACGAATATAGTATTTTTTTTAAATATATTATGCACGCATAGTAATATTTTTATTAAAACATTATTTTTTTGATAGAACTGTTATAATTGTTTAATTTTGCAAATCCTAAAAAAACAGATATAAGATGAAGACTATACAATTTAGAGAAGCCATTTGTGAAGCAATGAGTGAAGAAATGCGCAGGGATGAAACTATTTACTTAATAGGAGAAGAAGTTGCTGAATATAATGGTGCCTATAAAGCTTCAAAAGGAATGTTGGATGAGTTTGGCGCAAAACGCGTAATTGATTCTCCAATTGCCGAATTGGGTTTTACCGGAATCGCCATTGGATCGGCCATGAACGGAAACAGGCCAATTGTGGAATATATGACCTTTAATTTTGCTTTGGTGGGTATTGACCAAATTATAAATAACGCCGCCAAAATCAGACAAATGTCGGGCGGACAAATAAATTGCCCTATTGTTTTTCGCGGTCCAACCGGATCTGCCGGTCAATTGGGAGCCACACATTCACAGGCATTTGAAAACTGGTTTGCAAACACGCCAGGTTTAAAAGTGGTGGTGCCATCAAATCCTTATGATGCAAAAGGTTTGTTAAAAGCCGCAATTAGAGATGATGACCCAGTTATTTTTATGGAATCTGAACAAATGTATGGAGACAAAGGCGAAGTGCCGGATGGCGAATATATTGTGCCAATTGGCGTTGCCGCCATTAAAAGAGAAGGAAAAGATGTAACAATTGTGTCTTTCGGAAAAATAATTAAAGAAGCTTATATCGCTGCCGATATTTTAGAAAAAGAAGGAATTTCGGTTGAAATTATCGATTTGCGAACCATCAGGCCAATGGATAGCGAAGCCATTTTTAAATCGGTAAGAAAAACAAACCGCTTGGTTATTTTGGAAGAAGCCTGGCCTTTTGGCAGTGTTTCCTCTGAAATTACTTTCCAGGTTCAGGAAAATGTATTCGATTATTTGGACGCTCCAATAAAAAGAATTACCACTGCTGATACGCCTGCGCCATATTCTCCAGTTTTATTGGAAGAGTGGTTGCCAAATGCCAATGATGTGGTAAAAGCAGTGAAAGAGGTTTTGTATAAAAAATAAGGGCATAATATTTGCGCTGCAACTACCTTTCAAATTAATGTTGAAAGGTTTTTTTATGATGAAACGAGCCATAACAAATTTTGATACACAAGGAAATGATTAATGGCGAACTGCAGCTGTACCAATAAAAAATAAAATATAAACAGATGAAAAAAAATAATATTTTCTTAAGTTTTCTGTTTTCTCTTGTTTTTTTATCAGGGTTTTCCCAAGTGAAAATAAGCGGTGTCGTGAAAGACGAAAACAACCAATCTATTCCTTTTGCGAATATTGTTTTTGTGGGTTCATCCACAGGAACAGTTTCCGATGAAAACGGAAAGTTTTATTTGGAATCCGCTAAAACCTATACAAAAATTGAAGTTTCTTTTATGGGCTATGAAACCAAAACGGTATCCGTAAAAAACAGGGATTATAATTTAACGATTGTTTTAAAAGAAGAAGCCGCGCAATTGAAGCAGGTTTTTATTTACGCCGGAAAGGTTAAGAAAAAAGGAAATCCGGCCATCGCCATCTTGGAAAAAATTTGGGCCAAGAAACGCGAAAACGGCATTTATTTATTCGACCAATATCAATACAACAAGTATGAGAAATTGGAATTTGATATGAATAATATTGACAGTGCCATGATAAAAAGCAAGTTCTTTAAGGGGATGGAGTTTATTTTTGAAGGGATTGACACTTCACATATCACAGGAAAATCATTCTTGCCAATTTTTATTAACGAATCGGTTTACAAATCTTTTGGGAAAAATAAGGGCGGAAAAAAATTTCGGGAAGATTTGATCGCCAATAAAAATTCAGGATTCGAAAACAATCAAACCGTCATCGCATTTATCAAAGATTTGTATGTTGATTATAATGTTTACGACAGTTATATCAAGATTTTCGATAAAAGTTTTGTGAGCCCAATCTCCAAAGCCGCAGGCGTTTCAACCTACAATTATATTTTGGCCGACAGCGCTTTTATCGACAATAAATGGTGTTTTAATATTTTATACTATCCGCGAAGAAAAGGAGAACTTACTTTTAAAGGTAATTTTTGGGTGAACGACACCACATTCGCCATCAAAAAAATTAATATGCAGGCCAATAAAAGTGCCAATATTAACTGGGTAAAAGATATTTATATTGAACAGGAATTTGACGTTTTGAACGATTCAGTGTTTTTGCTGAAAAGGGATTATATGATGTCCGATTTTAGTTTGAACAAAAAAGACAAATCCAAAGGTTTGTATGGAAAAAGAACCACCATGTTTAAGGATTATGTATTCAACGAAAAAAAATCGGATGCTTTTTACAACGAAGAAATAAATGCCTACGATAAAAATATTTATTCAAAAGCTGATGATTATTGGAGTGAAAACAGGCAGGAAAAATTAAATGAAAATGAACAGGGCATCTATAAATTGTTGGATACTTTAGCCACCGTTCCTAAATTTAAGCGCATTTATAATTTGGTTTCCATTTTGGGATCAGGATATATAGAGTTCAATAAATTTGATTTTGGCGATGTGTTTTCAACTTTCGGAAAAAATGATGTGGAAGGCTGGCGTTTGCGTGCCGGAGGAAGAACTTTTTTAGGAGGAAATGAGCCTTGGCGCTTGCAGGGATATACCGCTTACGGATTTAAGGATGATAAATTTAAATATGGTATTTCAGGAAAATGGATGTTAAATCCGAAAAGTAGGTTTACGGTTGGACTTGGAAACAGGCGCGATGTGGAGCAAATTGGCGTAAGCTTAACCACCACCAACGATGTGATGGGCAGAAGTTTTGCTTCATCTTCCTTGTTTTCTTCGGGAGACAACAGCAAACTGACAAGCATCAATTTATCTAATTTTTTCATGTCAATCGAGCCAAGGAATAATTTAAATTTCAAAGTTGGCGCATCATACAGAACTTTGGAATCGGCTTCACCGGAAACTTTTAATCTGGATTATTGGGTTGATAAAGAAAACAATATCAAAAAAGCGGACGTGTCGCAATCTGAAATTGATTTTACGGTCACTTACACGCCAAACAGAAAAACAATTGGCTACGGCGTTGAACGCACAGAAGTCACTGATGTTTATTCTACCTTATTTTTGAATTATTCAAAAGGAATAAAAGGACTTTTTGACAGTGATTTTAATTACCAGAAAGTCCAGTTTTATTATCGTCAGCCAGTCTTAATTGGTGGTTTGGGAAGAATGTTCACCACTCTTGAATTGGGCAAAACATTTGGGGAAGTTCCGCTTGGTTTGCTGAATGTGGTGCCGGGAAATCAATCTTATTTCACCATTGAAAACACCTATTCGTTGTTGGATTATTATGAATTTGTGACAGATACCTATGCATCGCTTCATGTGGAACACAATTTTAACGGAAAATTCTTTTCAAGGATTCCGTTATTCAGAAAACTCAATTTGCGCGAAATTGTTGGCGCAAAAGCGGTTTGGGGAGAAATTTCCGACAAAAATATGGCGTTGAGTGCTTCAAACATAAATTATTTGGCACCTTCAAAAGTATATTATGAGTACAGCGTTGGCGTAGGCAATATATTTAAGGTTTTTAGAATTGATTTTAGCTGGAGAGGAAGTTATAGAGATGTGCCAAATGTCAATAATTTTGCCATAAAAGGCGCCTTCGGATTTCATTTCTAAAATTTACCGCAAATAGGCGATTGTTGGAATATGATTTTTGTATTTTTGAAAAAAATTTAACTGTTTAACTAAAAGAAAAATGAGCAATAAAACCGAGAAAACATTCGATGTGTTAATTGAGATACCAAAAGGAAGCAGAAACAAGTATGAATATGATTTTGTGTTGCATAAAATCAGGTTCGACAGAATGTTGTTTTCCTCTATGATGTATCCTGGAGATTATGGATTTATTCCTGAAACTTTGGCTTTGGACAAAGATCCGCTGGATGTTTTGGTATTGGGTGGCGAACCAACATTCCCAATGTGTGTGATGGAAGTGAAACCAATCGGCGTTTTCCATATGACCGATGAAAAGGGACCGGATGAAAAAATTATTTGCGTTCCAATTTCCGACCCTATTTGGAACCAGTTAAATGATATTTCCGATATGAATCCGCATCAGGTAAAAGAAATTGAACACTTCTTTCAGGTTTACAAAGATTTGGAAAAAAAGAAAGTCGATGTAGGCGGTTGGGGAGATGTTAAGGAAGCCTATCAAATTGTTGCCCAATGTATTGAACGCTACAATTTGAGCGAACACAAGAAAAAAAGGACTTTTACCATTTAATTGATAAAATAATGACCTAAAAACCGAGCCATCTTTAAAAATTAAAGATGGCTTTTTTTATATGTCTTATTTTACTTATTTTAGCCCACATTATAAAAATTAACTATAACAAACATTTTAAGAAATGGAATTAATCGTAAATTATTTGCCGCTATTTGGTATTGCGGCACTTGTATTTGTTTTTTTAAAAAATTCTTGGGTTACAAAACAAGATGGAGGAAATGAAAAAATGGCAAGAATTGCCAAGAATATTGCCGATGGCGCTATGTCATTTTTGAAAGCTGAATATAAAATACTTTCAATTTTTGTAGTGGCTGTTGCAATTTTGCTTTATTTCAAAGGAACTTATGAATCAGGCTCAAACGGAATGGTGGCTGTTTCTTTTATTGTTGGCGCTGTTTGTTCGGCATTGGCTGGTTTTATCGGAATGAAAGTTGCCACCAAAGCGAACGTAAGAACTACACAAGCTGCCCGTACATCATTAGGAAAAGCGTTAGAAGTCGCTTTTGCAGGTGGAGCTGTTATGGGATTGGGTGTTGTTGGTCTTGGTGTTTTAGGATTAAGTTCATTATTTATGTTATATAGTGGACAAGGATGGGTTATTTCTGAAGTGTTGAATGTGCTTTCAGGATTCTCATTGGGTGCGTCATCAATTGCATTATTTGCGCGTGTTGGTGGCGGTATTTATACCAAAGCTGCTGATGTTGGTGCCGACCTTGTTGGAAAAGTAGAAGCGGGTATTCCTGAAGACCATCCATTAAATCCGGCAACAATTGCAGATAACGTTGGAGACAATGTTGGAGACGTTGCAGGTATGGGCGCCGATTTGTTTGAATCGTATGTAGGCTCTATTATCGGTACGATGGTATTGGGCGCTGCGTTTGTGACAATACCGGCTTTTCAAACTTCATTTGATGGTTTGGGCGCAATTTATTTGCCGTTGGTTTTAGCTGCAGTGGGTATCATTATGTCAATTATAGGAACGTTTTTTGTAAAAGTAAAAGACGGCGGCGATCCGCAAGCTGCTTTAAATATTGGTGAATTTGGTTCAGCAGGCTTAATGGTTGTTGCTTCTTATTTTATCATCAACCAAATGCTTCCTGAAACCTGGATGTTTAAAGGCGTTGAGTACACTTCATTGGGTGTTTTTTGGGCTACAATCGCTGGTTTGGTAGCCGGTTTGTTGGTAGGAAAAATTACCGAATATTATACTGCAACAGGTAAAAAACCTGTAATGTCTATTGTTAGGCAATCAGAAACTGGTGCAGCAACAAATATTATTGCAGGTTTGGGTGTTGGGATGATGTCAACTGCCATTCCAATTATTTTAATTGCAGCGGCTATTTTAGTTTCGCATCATTTTGCGGGTTTATACGGTATTGCCATTGCAGCCGTTGGAATGTTGGCAAATACAGGAATTCAGTTGGCTGTGGATGCTTATGGTCCAATTTCCGACAATGCCGGCGGTATTGCGGAAATGGCTGAATTGCCAAAAGAAGTTCGTGAACGCACAGATAAATTAGATGCCGTAGGAAACACGACTGCAGCTATTGGAAAAGGATTTGCCATCGCGTCTGCCGCTTTAACGGCTTTGGCCTTGTTTGCCGCTTTTATGCAAACTGCAAATTTAACTTCTATCGACGTTTCTCAACCTAAAATTATGGCCGGACTTTTAGTGGGTGGTATGTTGCCATTTGTTTTTTCAGCCTTGTCTATGAATGCCGTTGGACGTGCTGCTATGGCGATGATTGAAGAAGTTCGTCGGCAGTTTAGAGACATTCCTCAGCTTAAAGCAGCTTTGGAAGTGATGCGTAAATATGATTCAGATATGTCTAAAGCATCGGTGGAAGACAGAAAAATATTTGATGAAGCCGATGGTGTTGCAGATTATTCAAAATGTGTTGAAATATCCACAAAAGCATCATTAAAAGAAATGGTATTGCCTGGTTTAATGGCGATTACCGTACCAGTTTTAATTGGATATATTGGTGGTGCCCAAATGTTGGGAGGTTTATTGGCCGGTGTAACAACTACCGGCGTTTTAATGGCTATTTTCCAATCCAATGCCGGTGGCGCTTGGGACAATGCCAAAAAAACAATTGAAGAAAAAGGATTAAAAGGAACTGACGCGCATAAAGCTGCGGTTGTTGGAGATACTGTTGGAGATCCATTTAAAGATACTTCAGGACCATCATTAAACATTTTATTGAAGTTAATGTCGGTTGTGGCTTTGGTAATTGCGCCAAGTATTGCATTAAGCGACGCTGATATTACAGAATATAATAAAGAAAACGGCATTGAAATGGTTTCTCACGAAATTTCTAAAGAAGTGCAGGTTATTATGAGCACAAATGAAGATGGATCCATTAAAGCGGTTGTAACAACCACGACTAGTGAAGAAGGAACAGCCACAACGGAAGAAAAAGTTTTTGAAGGAACTGAAGAAGAAGTGAAAGCTGAAATTCAGAATCTTAAAAATGTTAAAGTTGAAGTGAAAACTGAAGCGAAAGAGTAAATCTTAAGGGATTTTTAAATTTTGATTATATCATATAAAATTCCGCCAATTGGCGGAATTTTTCGTTCTAAATATAATTGAATTTTATAAATTTTTAGAAATTATTCAGGCTGCAAATCAACTTGAAGTTGTTGCGGAATCACATGACATTCGTCTGAAGTTACAGTTATGGATTCCGAAACAAAATCAACATATCCAACCCCAGAAACAGCTACTGTATAAGTTCCTGCGCGTTCCCAGGCACCAGAAAAAAAAGGGTTGTTCGCATTAAAAAATTCGAGCGTTTCGGTGTAAGTTCCGTCTTTAGCAATTACCTTAATGCCAGTGCTTAAAACCTGATTGTTCGCAGCGTTCGGTGATGTTCAATCCGGCACGCGCTTCTTCTGTGCACTGAATGTCATTTATTTTATTTGAGGTGCACGATAAAACAATAAACAGGCAGATTGTAAATAAAGATTTCATGACAAAAATGATTTAACTTTTAATTTAATGTAAAAACATTTTCAATATTTAATCAATTTAACCTAAGCAATATTCATTGGTTTTAACTCGCACAATCAACACACAATAAACTTTCTGGCCTAATTAAAATTCTTCCTGCCGGTATTGGTTTGTGGCATTTTAGGCAAATTCCAAAATCTTTTGTGCCAATATTTGCCAAAACCCTGTTTAAATTTTTTAATTTAATTTCTGCCTGCCTAAGTGCAGCAGCTGCGACACTGTTGTTATTAATGGCGTCCATTCTCGAAATTCGTCCGATTGCAACATCTGGCGCAACAGGTTTGGTCATTTCCTTGTAATCATTAATTGTTGTTTCTGTTTTTAAAATCTCGTCCAGTATTTTTTGTTTTAAGTCGTCCGTTTCCATTTATAAATTTTTAAATTTTCTTGAGGTATTTAACTTCTCAATGAGAAATTGGGGTGTTTTTCTTAAGCGTTGGGATGAATTTCCCAAAAATAGTGAAAAACGGAAGAATTATTGGCGTTTTAACTTTCTATTAATAATAAACAGGTCTTAATTTTTAACTAATTTTCTGAATCATCGGGTTGAAAGCTTTTGAGGCCACCATAACTTTAGTGCCAACTTTTAAATCCGTTATCTCATCTTCTGTGGCGATAACTTTAATGATATTGGCTCCAGAAAGGACGCTGACGATATAAATCACATCGCTTTTTTCGATAGCGATAATTTCTCCGGTAAGTTTAAATTTGCTGCTTATTTTTTCTTCGGAAAAAACAACAGCCGGCGTTCCTTCTTTGATGATTTTTCCTTTATCGAGCAAAATCACTTGGTCCGAAAGTTTAAATATTTCGGGTAGATGATGACTTACCAAAATGGTGGTCAATTGATAATGCTGGTGCGCTTTCAAAATATAATCCTGCAATTTAAAGCGCATTTCGTCATCAAGCGCAGAAAGCGGCTCATCGAGCAGCAATATTTTTGGTTTACGAACTATTGCTCTGGCCAAAGCGACACGTTGTTTTTGTCCGCCCGATAAATATTGTGGTTTGCTGTTTTGCAGCGATTGCAATTCCATCAATTCCAGCAATTCGTTCACCATATTTTTATCATTTCCTTTTTGCAGCGCGAAAGCCAAATTTTCACGAACGTTTAAATTAGGAAATAAGGCATAATCCTGGAACACAAATCCGACTGAACGTTTTTGTATGGGCAAAACAAATCTTTTTTCGGAATTGTTCCAGCATTCTCCTTCAACTTCAACCAACGATTTTTCTGTGTCGGTAAGTCCGGCTAAAATTCTGAGTATCGTGGTTTTTCCCGCGCCTGAATTTCCGTAAATGGTTATAAATTGTCCTTTTTCAACAGAAAACGACACATCCAAAGGAAGTTTTCCATCAGCTGTCTGCAAGGTTTTATGGGCGTAAAACTTAATCATTGTTTAGCGGATTTGCCTTACTGAAGGTGTTGTTAGTAAGGTAAACGCCCAAAAGAATCAAAAAGGTGAAAACGAATAAGATTCCGGCATACAAATTTGCTGCTTCATAATTCATGGCCTGCACTTCATCGTAAATGGCGATGGAAGCGACCCTGGTTTCATCGGGAATGCTTCCGCCAATCATTAAAACCACGCCAAATTCGCCTACTGTGTGGGCAAATGTCAACACAATTCCGATTAAAATGGAAGGTTTTATATTGGGAAGCAAAATTTTGATGAGTGTGGTAAATTTCGATTTTCCCAAGGTAAATGAGGCTTCCCTAAGTGAAGCAGGTAAATTTTTTAATCCGGCCTGAATGGGATGAACCATAAATGGCAAACTGTAGATTACTGAAGCAATGATTAACCCTTCAAAAGTAAAAACCAATCTGACATCAAAATATTGGTCCAGAAATTCCCCAAAAGCATTTTGTGGACTGAAAGCAACCAGCAAATAAAAACCCAAAACCGATGGCGGCAACACCAGCGGCAAACTCACAATGGCTTCCACAACCGACTTAAATTTGAATTTGGTGAACGCAAGCCAGTAACATATCGGCAAAGAAACCACCAGCAAAATTGCGGTGGTTATCAAGGCCAGTTCGGCTGTTAGCCATAAGGGTTCTAAATCAATCATTGGGCGATAAACTTACTTCGTTCGTTTTTATCAATGCCAAAACAGCATCACCATTTTTCAAATTTAATGTTTTGCAGGCATTTGTGGTGATAATGGATTTCATGTTAAATTCCCTATTACTTAAATGCAATTCGCTTAAAATTTCTCCTTGTTTGATGGAATCAATTTTACAAAGAATTTTATTTTGGATGCTAATGTTCAAAGGTTCATTTTTGGAGATAATCACTTCGGTTTCCTTAAAATACACGTTAACCGGATTGCCGATTTTAAAATAAACTTCGGATGTTGGCGTATCAATAATGATCGCTGTAAAAATGCTGCTTCCAACGGCAATTTTAACCAATGAAAGCGAATCGCTTCCCTGAATATTTGTGATATTTCCTTTTAGGATGTTCATTTAAATTTAGCTTGCTTTTTGGGTAAACCCGAAATGTGTTAAAATTGCGATGGCAGTTGGCGATGCCACAAAATTATAAAATTTTAGGGCATGAGGGTTGTTTTTGGCATGTTTCAAAATAACATAACCCTGTTCCAGTGGCTGGTGCGATTCTTCGGGAATCACATAATATTTCCCTACGGCTTTTTTCATAGTGGGCGATAATGCCAATGACAAGGCCACAATGCCAATATCTGCTGCGCCAAGTTGCACAAATTGGGCAGTTTGGGAAATATTTTCTCCATATACAAACTTGCCTTTTACCTGATCGTAAATTTTATAATATTGCATACTTTCTTTTGCTTTTTCTCCGTAAGGCGCGTGATCTGGGTTTGCGATGGCTATTTTGTTCAGTTTTGGATTGAGCAATGCTTTCATTTTTTCAATATTCGGATTGATTTTTTTGCTCCAGATAACAATTCTGCCAATGCCATAAGTTTTTACTTCGGAAATGGCCAATCCTAGTTCTTTTAATTTTTTTGGATAGCTGACGTCTGCCGAAAAATATACATCAAAAGGCGCGTCATATTGTATTTGTTCAAAAAACTTTCCCGAAGAACCGTAAGTTACCTGAATTTTTTCTGACGGATGTTGTTTTTGATAAACCGAGATAACGGAGTCCAATGCAAATTTTAAATCGGAAGCCGCAGCAACGGAAACTTTTTGTGCCTGAATGGTGCAGCCATTTAGGATAAAAGTTATTATGAATCCAAAAAGTAGTCTGTTTATCATTTTATGTATCTTTAATAACAAAGGATTTTGAAAAGCCTAGATACTTTTCAAAAATATTACTTAATGACTCAAAAATACTAAAAAATCAGAAGAACTTTGATTCATTTTAAGAGTTTGTGAAAACATAGTTCCTTACTGTTCATCCATAGATACGTTTAAAATAAATAAAAATATGAATAAGGAAAGAACGGTAATTTTTTTAAGCCGTTGTTTGTTATTTTATTCGGTGTCGTTTGAAGCCAGAATTTTAAATGTCAATGCTTTTTCATCATCAATTCGATATTCATAAATAGACCTTCCCTGAATATGCCCGTCGCTATAATCGGCAATAATCCATTTATTTCCGAGCAATTGAATTTTTCCAAAATTCATTGTTCCGCCCAAAACGGCTTCAAAAGGAATTAAATCAGTTCTTTTTCGTAGCGCATTTTCAACAAATTCTTCCGGATTTGTAATTCCCTTACGGGTTAAGTGCGCACCGTTGAAATCTTTGTCAAACCATAAATTTTCAACGACATTTTCAATTTTCAATATCGAATCGTTTACACTTTTCAGGAGCACAATTTCTTTTTCTAAAGAGTCATTTTTTAGGGTTAACTGAATTGTTTTATCAGGTAAATTTTCAGGCTGTTCAACAGCATCTTTGCAACTTAAAATTAAAAAGCTTGCAAGCAGTAAAATAACTATATTTTTCATTTTCTTGGTAAATTTATAACAGTGAATCAACTCCGATACCTCCGATATTCAATTTTCAACAAATTTTACCCCTACCCTAAAGGGAGAAGTTGCTAAAAATTAATAATCTACAACAATA